>JBJEUL010000270.1:0-2373 GCA_051883835.1 Aristaeellaceae bacterium | reverse complement strand
TGCGGCGTGCTTTTCTTGCATTTTCCTGGCAAGTCTGATACAATAAGAACATTGATTGATGTGCAAAAGGGGCGTTTGGGGTCATGCATCAGGCGCTGATCGAACGTTTGTCCGTTCTGTCGGAGGAGGAGCAGCGTATTCTGCGCGGCGAGCCCATCCGGCAGAGCAATTACGCCCAGGGGCCGTCCTTTGTGGTGACGGGGCAGAAGATGCTCCCGCCCCAGCGGATGATCACCCTCCGGCCCCATACGCGCTTCGTGTCCTTTCCCGCCCACAGCCATGACTACGTGGAGATGCTCTACATGGTGCAGGGCTGCACGGTGCATGAGTTTCCCGGCCGGGAGCCTCTGGCGCTGACGGCGGGGGACATCCTGCTGATGAACTGCCAGTCCGTCCACGCCATCCGCCAGTGCGGCGCGGAGGACGTGGGCGTCAATTTCATTGTGCAGCCGGGGTTCTTTGACGAGGCGCTGGGGGCCATCGGCTCGGGCAACGCGGTGGGGCGGTTCCTCATGGACGCGCTGAAGCGTGGCGAGAGCAGCATCCCCTACATGCATTTCCATGTGGCGGAGGTTCCGGCGGTGCAGAGCCTGCTGGAAAGCATGGTTTACGCCCTGGTGGACGAGGTGCCCACCAGCCAGCGGATCCTGAAAACCTCCATGACGCTTTTGATGCTGCACCTGCTGGAGAACGCCAACCGCCTGACCCTGCCGCCCTCCGGGGGCAACGCGCTGGTGGTGGCCGTGCTGGATGAGATCCGGCACAACTACGCCTCCCTCAGCCTGAAGGACTTCGCTGCCGCCCATCATGTGTCTGCGGCGTACCTGAGCCAGACGGTACACCGGGCCACGGGCATGAGCTGCACCGAGCATCTGCAGCGGCAGCGCATCGCCCAGGCCAAGCGGCTTTTGCGGGAGACGGACATGTCCGTCATGGACGTGTGCTGCGCGGTGGGCTACAGCAACACCAGCCACTTCTACCGGCTGTTCACCCAGCTGTGCGGCATGAACCCCACGGAGTACCGGCTTGTTAATTCAGGACGCGGAATTGTTTAACCGGCGGCATTTCAGCCGGATTGCACATCGTGCTACAATAGCATCAGGATCAAAGGCGCGGGGAGGTTTCTCCGCCCATAAGGAGGATGAAGAATGGAACGCTTTGCCTGGAAGGGCCGCATCAAGCCCGGCATGAGGGACGAGTACAAGCGCCGCCATGATGAAATCTGGCCTGAAATGGTCGCGCTGCTCAAGTCCGCGGGGATCCGCAACTACACCATCTGGTCGGACGGGGAGACGCTCTTCGGCTACTACGAGTGCGAGCAGGGCATCGAATTTGCCGAGCGCACCCAGGCCGGCAGCCCCATTGTTGACCGCTGGAACGAGTACATGCAGGACGTGCTGGAGCTGGAGATGGATCCCGTCACCGGCGCGCAGCCCAAGATGACCTGCATGTTCCTGATGGAGTGATTGATGATGAACACCTATCTTGCCATTGACATCGGCGCATCCAGCGGACGGCACATTGTGGCCTGGCTGGAGGGCGGTAAAATCGAAACCAGGGAGGTCTACCGCTTCCCCAACGGCGCGTCCATGAAGAACGGCCACCTGTGCTGGGACGCCGAGGGCCTGGTTGCCCATGTGATCGCCGGCATTCGCGCGGCCCATGAGCAGGGCTATACCCCCGCCAGCATCGGCATCGACACCTGGGGCGTGGACTTCGCCCTCCTGGACAAGGACGGAAACATGGTGGGCGACCTGGTGGCCTACCGCGACAGCCGCACCGAGGGCATCGACACGGAGCTGGAAAAGACCATGCCCTTCGCGGAGCTGTACGGCATCTGCGGCATCGCCAAGCAGCCCTTCAACACGGTGTACCAGCTGGCGGCGGTGCTCAGGGAGCATCCCGAGTACCGTGAGCAGGTGGAGGACTTCCTGCTGGTGCCCGAGTACCTCAGCTACCGCCTGACCGGCCGCAGGGCCCATGAGTGGACCAACTGCACCACCGGCGCCATCTGCGACGCGGCCACCGGCACCTTCTCCAGGGCCATCATCGACGGCGCGGGTCTGCCGGAGAAGTGGTTCCGTACGCCGCTGGTGAAGCCCGGCACGGTGTTGGGCCCCCTGAGCGCTGACATTGCCGCCCAGGTCGGCTTCGACAGCACGGTGATCCTGCCCGCCACCCATGACACCGGCAGCGCCTATATGGCCGTGCCCGCCAGGGACGACCACGCGGCCTTCCTTTCCAGCGGCACCTGGAGCCTGCTGGGCACGGAGCTGCACGCGCCCGTGACCACGGAGGAAGCCCTGCGCTCCGGCTTTACCAACGAGGGCGGCTACGACGGCACCACCCGCTTCCTCAAGAACATCATGGGCA
>JBJEUL010000269.1:0-10333 GCA_051883835.1 Aristaeellaceae bacterium | reverse complement strand
TACCAGGTGGTGTCGCCCACCTGCTCGGTGCCCAGCACCAGGCACATGGCGTACTGCTTGAGCACACGCAGGCGGCTGGCGGACGTACTGGCGGACTTGCGGAAGTTCACCGTACTGGAGGACACATAGCCGTAGGCAGACAGGCCGTCGGGGTTCACGGTGGGCTGGGTGGTGGCAGGCGCGTCCGTGTTGGTGACAAAGCGCAGCATATCCGCACGGATATAGCCCAGACTGCCGCTGTAGCGCACGGAGTGCCATGCCTCACCGTTGGCGGTGTAGGCCTGACCCAGCACCTCCACCTCGGTATCCTTGGGCAGCACGGCGATAATCGCGCCGGTAGCATCGTAGGTCTGACGGAACATCACACCGTCACCGATGGTCACAGCCTTGCCGGCCACCTGCGGCGGCGTAGCCGTGGGTTCGGGGGTATTCTCGGGCTGGTTCTGCTCCTCCCACAACGTGATGTAGTACTGCGCTTCCTCCTTGGTGATGCGGCGCAGGGCACTGTCCAGCACCATGCCGGGCTGCTCATCCAGCGTGGAGACCGTACTCCAGGCCTGATTGCTGCTGTCATACTGCTGGCCGTAGACATACACGAGGGTATCCTTGCTCAGGGCGCGGATGATGCTGGCATCGCTGGTGCTGATCTCCGTGCGCAGAGCCACCGCCTGCGTGGTCAGGGCATAGCCCTCATACTGGGCAGGACGGGCGTAGGTGAAGCGCACCTCTGCCGGGTCAGCCGCGCCGGTGGCGGCATCCACCGTCACCTGCACGCTGGACGCACTGGTCAGGGTATAGCCCGCCACCTTGGTGCTGGTGGGCATGATATTGGTAGGCACCGCGGAGGTGCAGGTGATGGTCTGACGATCCAGCTCCGCGCCGTCCTCGGTCACATAGATCACGGGGACATCCACCGTCACCGTGGCCGGAGGCAGCACGCGATAGGTGAAGCGCACCTCACTCTGGCTGGCCGCGCCGGTCTGCTGATCCACCGTGACTTCCACGCTACCGGCTGATACCAGCGCGTAGCCCTCGGTCTTGCCGCTGGTGGGGGTGATGATGGTGGCCTTGTCGCTGGCGCAGACAATGGTCTGGCTGTCCAGCTCCATGCCGTCCTCGGTGATGTAGAACACCTTCACCTCGGCGGTCTTGACTTCCGGTTCGGGTTCGCGATAGGTAAAGACAACCTCGCTGGGGGTTGCCGTGCCGTTGGCGGCATCCACCGTCACCTGCACGCTGGACGCGCTGGTCAGGACATAGCCTGCCACCTTGTCACTGGCAGGCGTGATGGTCACAGCCTGGGCAGAGGATGCCGGGGTGGTCTGCCGATCCAGCTCCACGCCGTCCTCGGTCACATAGCGCACGGTCACATCCACCGTGACCTCCGCCGGGGGCAGCGCACGATAGATGAAGCTCACCTCACTGGGGCTGGCCGCGCCGGTCTGCGGATTCACCGTCACCTCGACACTGCCGGCAGACACCAGCGCGTAGCCCTCGGTCTTGCCGCTGGTGGGGGTGATAATGGTGGCCTTGTCGCTGGCGCAGACAATGGTCTGGCTGTCCAGCTCCATGCCGTCCTCGGTGATGTAGAACACCTTCACCTCGGCGGTCTTGACTTCCGGTTCGGGTTCGCGATAGGTAAAGACAACCTCGCTGGGGGTTGCCGTGCCGTTGGCGGCATCCACCGTCACCTGCACGCTGGACGCGCTGGTCAGGACATAGCCTGCCACCTTGTCACTGGCGGGGGTCACAGTCATGGGCTGGTCGGAGGTCACGGAAACAGTCTGCCGATCCAGCTCCACGCCGTCCTCGGTCACATAGCGTACGGTCACATCCACCGTGACAGGCTGCGGTGCAGGCTCTGCGCCGCCGTCCAGATCAGCCTCGGTCATGGGCGGAATGGGGTTGTCAGGGTAATGCTCCGCCATGTAGGCATCGCTGTCGGCCTTGGTCATCATGTCGATGAACTTGGTCATGATAAAGTACTGCTGTCCATCCATCAAAATGCGGGTCCAGCTCTGTCCCTTATCATTGATTTCTTCCCGCAGGAGGTAGACCACCGTCCCCTTCTTCAGCCGGGACACCAGGTTGCCATTGCCGGAGCTGTCCATGCTGGTACGCATGGCGACCTTGGCATCATTGATGGTGCCGAAGCGGTTAATCATCTCGCCCTGCGGCACGGGCACATCCGGCACGGCGGTGCGGGCAAAGGTGAACACAACCTCCGCAGGCGTGGCGACACCCTCGTTGGACACCGTAACCGTCACGCTCTGTGCGCTGTCCGCATCATAGCCCTCCGGCACGAGGCTCCGCTCCGGGGATACCGTCGTGGTCTGGCCGCCTGCAAGCGTCATCGTCTGCGCAGCGGCGATGTTCTGATTCTCCTGATTGCGGTAGTACACCTGGATGGTGGCAGGGGTCGGCGGAACAGGCAGCTCCGGCTCAACGGGCTGTTCCGGCTCAATGGGCAGCTGCTTCTCCCGATAGACGAACTTGACCTGTGCAGGCTGGGCGACGCCGTCCGTCACGGTCACAGTCACCTCATGATCGGAAATCAGCTCCAGCAGATTGCTGTCCACGCCAGCCTGTGCAGCGGTGATGGTGTAGCTGCCATTGGCCGTATAGGTGATGGTGTCGGACGGAGCGACCTCGCGGCCATCCTCACCCACATAGGACACATTCACCGTGGCAGACACGGGAATCGGCTCGGCCTGCACGGGGTTGTAGTAGAACACAACAGGGTTCGGGGACGCGGTGCCGTCACTGTTCACCGTCACATACTGCACGGCGGCGGAATAGTCCGTGGCGAGGGTGTAGCCATCAAGCTCGGCGGCATAGACCTCGTTAGACTGGCCCTCGGTGCACCACTGCGTCTGGCTGGACAGCAGCATGCCATCCACGGTCATATACTGCACCGTCACCTCAGCGGTAGCAGGCTCAGCCTGCACGGCGTTGTAGTAGAAAATGACCGGGTTCGGGGATGCGGTGCCATCGCTGTTCACCGTCACATACTGCACGGCGGCGGAATAGTCCGTGGCGAGGGTGTAGCCATCAAGCTCGGCGGCATAGACCTCGTTAGACTGGCCCTCGGTGCACCACTGCGTCTGGCTGGACAGCAGCATGCCATCCACGGTCATGTACTGCACCGTCACCTCGGCGGTGGCAGGCTCGACCTGCACGGCGTTGTAGTAGAAAATGACAGGGTTCGGGGACGCGGTGCCATCGCTGTTCACCGTCACATACTGCACGGCGGCGGAATAGTCCGCGGCGAGGGTGTAGCCGTCAATCTCAGCGGCGTACACCTCGTTAGACTCACCTTCCACGCAATGCTTGGTCGTGCTGCCCAGCTGAATGCCGTCCACCGTCTGGTACACCACCTGTACCTCGGCGGTGGCAGGCTCGGCCTTGGGCTCTTCCGGGACATCCGCCTGCGTGGACACATACAGATGATAGACCGCCACCGCATTGCCCGCGCCGTCATAGGCGGTCACTTCCACGGGCATCACGGTGCTGTCCATGGCGGAGCCAGCATCCATCACGCCCGTGAGCACATCGCCATAGGGCGTGGTATAGGTATACTGTCCGCTGGGGTCGCTCACGGTCAGGGTCATGCCCTGCGCCATGGCTTCCGGCGTGACGCGCACCCAGTAGGCCCGATCCTCGCTCCAGGCTACCGGGGTCGCCATGGCGGATGCGGGATTGCCCGCCCCGTCCGTCCAGCTCAGGGTGATGGACAGGTTCTGCCAGTCCTCCGCCTGCGCAGGCACGGTGTAGCCCGTCAGCAGCAGCATGAGCGTCAGCATCAGGGCCATGACGCGCTGCCAGCGTTGTTCGCTCCGATAGGTCATGGATGACTCCCTCCTCCAAAAAGGTCTTTTGAGTTAAGGTTATTGTATACCGCACCAGCCCGCCTTGTCAATGAAAGCAGGCTGCCGCATGCTGGCGAATTTGGTTTCCAGGCAGGATTTCGCTTCCCGCCGTCGAACACTGTCCGCAGCACACCTTGATGAAATCTTCCATCTGTGAAGGAGGCTGCACACATGAACGATACCCAGCTGACCGAAACCTTTGTCAGCAGCGAAGTTGTCTACCCCGGCGTTATCATCCGTCTGGAGCACTGGCAGGTGAAGCTGCCCAACGGCGAGACCGCTCTGCGGGAGGTCGCCTGCCATCCCGGAGCTTCCGCCATCGTGGCCCTTGACGACGATGGGCAGGTGATCCTTGTCCGCCAGCACCGCATTGCCGTTGGTCGGCTGACGCTGGAAATTCCCGCCGGCAAGCTGGACGGCCCGGACGAGGATCCCTTCCTGTGCGCCCAGCGGGAGCTGTCCGAGGAAACCGGCCTGAGCGCGGCCCACTGGCGCAAGCTGACCGTGCTGGAAACCACCCCCGGCTTCTGCAACGAGCGCATCCACCTGTATCTGGCCACGGGGCTGAGCCAGCACGCCTCCCATCCGGACGAGGACGAGTTTGTGGATGTAACCCGCATGCCCCTGTCGGAGGCTGTTGCCCGGGTGATGGACGGCACCTTCCGTGACGGCAAGACCGCGCTGGGCATCATGATGGCTGCCGCCCTGCAAGGTGCATCCACCTAAGCAGACGAATGAACCCTGTCATTTCATCCCGATAAAATTTGCAATCATTGCAATTTTGTTGCAAAATTGTTGCTTTTACCAAAATCAAGGAGCGTGATGAACGGTGTCAACCGCCTACAAGGTGTTTCTTGTGGTGATGGGGCTGATTTTGCTGCTGGGGGTGGCTGTGCTGGTATACGGTCTGACCCATGTGACCGACCTGCCCCGGCTGACACCACGGAGCATTCACGTTGCCGGGAGGCTTGTGCATGGCTGAAAAGCGAGGGCTGCTGGGGGCGTTGTCCTGGCGGGAATTGAAGCACACGCCCCGCACGCCTGCCGATATCTTTGCCGACCTGCCGGTGCTGACCACGGCGCGGCTGACCCTGCGCCCCATGTCCATGCGGGATGCGGCGGACATCTACGCCTATTCCCGTGACCCGGAGGTGGCCCGCCATGTGCTGTGGGACGCGCACCGCTCCCTGAACGAGAGCAAGGCCTACCTGCGCTTCATCATCCGGCAATATAAGGAAGGAACCCCGTCCAGCTACGGCATTGTGCTCAACGATACCGGGCATTTGGTGGGAACCATCGGCTTCATGTGGTACAGTCAGGAGAACAGCACGGTGGAGGTGGGCTACAGCCTGGCCCGTGCGCTGTGGGGCCGTGGGCTGATGACCGAAGCCCTTGCCGCGGTGCTGAGCATGGCGTTCCGGGAGCTGGGGGTGCATCGGGTGGAAGCCCAGCACGAGACGGACAATCCTGCCAGTGGCCGCGTGATGCAAAAGTGCGGCATGCGCCGTGAGGGCACGCTCCGGGGCCGTATCTTCAACAAGGGCCGTTTTGTGGATGTAGACCTGTACGCCATCCTGCGGGAGGACTGGTCACGCATCCACACCTGACCCCTCCAAGGGAACGCGCCAGCGGAAAGGGGTCAAGGGGCGATGCCCCTTGACCCCTTTCCGCTGGCGCGTTCCCTTGGAGGTTTACTTGCCGGGTTTGTAGGATTGCATGCGCCGCTCCAGGACCTCGGGGCGGGCCACGGAGTAGCCGAAGAAGCCCAGCACGTCGGCTGAACGCTGGTATACGCCGTGGTTGTAGGCGACCAGTCCGGCACGCTCCAGATGCAACGACCCATCCGCGTCAAACAGGTCGTCCCGTACCTGCACGCCCACCACTTCTCCGATGAACATGTCATGGCTGCCCAGCTCCAGCACCTGCCGTACCTTGCAGGCCAGATAGGCGGGACACTCCGCAATGGCCGGCGCATGGGCCATGTTCAGCGCGGGCATGGCCGTCAGGCCGCAGTGCGCGAACTTGTCCACCTCCCGCCCGGAGCGCACGCCGCAGAAGTCAAGAGCCTTGCAGCGTTCCATATCCACCAGATTCACCACAAATTCCCCGCTGTCCCGGATGATATCATGGCTCAGGCGGCTCTTGCGGATGCTGACGGAGACCATCGGCGGTTCCGAATTGACCGTCCCTGCCCATGCCACGGTGATGATGTTGGGCTTGTCCTGCGGAGCCGTGCCGCAGCAGGAGACCATCACCGCCGGTACCGGGCTTAGCAGCGTGCAGGGATCAAACGTGCGAAAGTTTTCCATGAATTGATGCCCCCGTTCTTGAAGATTCCTGTCAAACAGTGTACAATGTCCGGGTACTTCTGTCAACAAATTCCGACAAAGGAGGCTCCCTTCATGACGGTGCTTTTGCAGGTGCTGACGCTGGGCCTGCTCATGCTCTGCGGCCTGATCGCGATGAAATGCCGCGTGATGGATCAAAAGGGTGTGGGCGCACTGAACACCTTTGTGCTGAATTTCGCACAGGTGGGCCTGATTATTTCCAAATTGCAGCAGGATGCCAGCCCTGAGTTGATTGCAGAGCTGGCATGGATGTTCGTGCTGACCTGCCTGACCATCGGATTGTCCGGCATGGTGGCCAGCAGGCTGTTTCGGCGGGAGGAGCATGACCGCCGCGCTGTGCTGACCTGCCTGTCCATGGTCAGCAACTGCGGCTATATGGGCTACCCGGTCATCATCGCCACGATGGGCGAGGACGCGCTGATTTATGCCGTGGCCTTCGTGGCGGCGTTCAACCTCATGTCCTGGACCATGTGCGCGTATTATTTCGGCGGGCGCGAAGCCATGCAGCCCAAACGCCTGCTGAGCAATCCCTCGCTGATTGCGGTGTTCATCGGCCTGACGCTGTTCTTCACCGGCTGGCGGCTGCCGGGCTTCATCAACAGCGCGCTGTCCACGCTGGGCGATACCACCACGCCCCTGGCCATGTTCGTCATCGGTGCGCGGCTGATTTCCCTGCGGCCCCATCACCTCAAGGATACCAAGCTGCTGACGGTGTGCCTGCTGCGTCTGCTGATATTCCCGGCCATTGTGCTGCTGCTGCGCCTGACACCCCTGTCCCGCACGGTGGTGGACGCACTCTACCTTTGCACGGCCATGCCCTGCGCTGCCCTGACGGCCATGCAGGCTGATTTGTTCGACTGCGACAAGGAGCTTGCCTCCCGGGGCGTGGCCGTCAGCACCGCGCTGTCGCTGCTGACCGTGCCGGTCATGCTGATGCTGATTTGATGCCCGCTTCCTGGGCATGCTGTTGACGGATGATGAAGGGAGGCGTTTTCCATGGCCTATCGCGGACGGCATGCACGCCGCAACCATCTGGGATGCCTTGCGCGCATCGTGACCTTTCTGCTGCTCATCGTGTTGTTGGTGTATCCCTTTGCCGAGCCGTATCTGCTGGAGGTGGAGAGCGTCACCCTGACCAGCAGCGACCTTCCTGCCGACATCGGGCAATTGCGCGTGGTCTATTTGACGGACATCCATCAGGGAGCATTCTTTGCCCAGAGCCGGGTGAATGAGCTGGTCAAGCGCATCAACGCCCTGAACGCGGACATTGTGCTGCTGGGCGGCGACTACGCCGAGGACAGCGACAGTGCGGTATCCTTCTTCCGCACGCTGCCCAACATTCACGCCCGCTACGGGGTCTATGCCGTCATGGGCAACCATGACCGCACCCTGCCCGAGAGCAACCTGCAAGTCCTTCAGGCAGCCATGGTATCCAGCGGCATTACGCCCGTGGTCAATGAGGTCGTGCCGGTGCGCATCGGTGTGAGCAACATCTACATTGCCGGCATTGACGATGTCAGCAACGGCTGGCCCGACCTCAAGGGCGTTGCAGCCGCCACCGTGGCGGAGAAGTACGTCATTTTCCTCTCCCACAGCCCGGAGGTCATTCCTGATGCCCACAAATGCACCGACATGAACGGCAAGCGCGGCTGGTTTGATTTGGGCTTGTTCGGTCACACCCATGGCGGACAGATTGCGCTGCTGGGGCAGTATCTGGGCATTGCGAAGGTCGCTGCGCAGTACGAGCAGGGCTGGATTGTAGAGAACCGCATCGACATGCTCATCAGCCGGGGCGTTGGCACCGCTGTGCTGCCCGTTCGCATTGGCCGCAGGCCCCAAATCCACCTGATCACCATCAAGAGCAAGTGAGCATCACAGCACATTGCCCCAGGTGAAGGCATCCCGGTGGCTGATATGCGCCGCGCACTCCCGCAGGGTGTAGCAGGCTTCCAGGCATTCGGGGACGCTTTTGGCCCGGATACCTGCCAGCACATGCTTGAGGGCCAGGGTCACATCGTCGGTATCATCGTGATTGATGAAGATTTGCAGCCACCGCTCCGTGCCTTCCCAACGCTGCAAATAGGCTTCCGCCGCATCCTGCGCCCGCTGCCAGTCCTCCCCTTCCGTCAGGACGAGCAGCTCCTCCGCTGCGGCGATGTACTGCGCAGACACGCGGCTGGTCAGCATGGCATCCGCCGCGCCCGCTGCGATGACCACCGCCAGCAGAATCAGGGCCAGCGTCAGGCTTGTCCGCATGTTACCACCTCGCCTTGTCGCTGCGCATGATCTGTCGCAGCTGCGTTTCCGTCCGTCCCTTGCCCTGGCAGAGCATCACCCCTGCCGCGCTGACGCACAGGAACAGCACATCGCCCGGGGTGGTATAGCCCAGCTCACGCACCTGATTTTCCAGCCAGAACGGTGTCCAGCCGCCCCGCTCCAGATTTTGATGCTGCACCTGTCCGTCCATGATGAGCGGCAGGGGCAGGCCCTCCGGCGGCGGGTCAAGGTGCATGTCCTCCGGGGTCAGGGGGCGTGCTTGGGCCTTGGGGAACACCGTCACCTGTCCGCCGGTTTCCAGCACGGCTGTGCCCACCTGCGATGGATCCAGCATGCCGCCGGTGCGCAGGGCCTCCATCAGGTCATTGAGGGTCATGGCACTCTTGCGCATTTCCTTTTCGCAAATCACGCCGTTGCGAATCAGCACCGTGGGCTGGCCGCACAGCAGCAATCGGAGCTTCTCGCTACGCATGCACAGGGCAGTCATCAGCCCATGGCAGACAATCAGGGCCATCATGGGCAGGATGCCGTAGAGCAGCGGAATGCCCACGCTGCCCATGGGCGTAGCGGCCAGTTCCGCAATCATGATGACCACCACCAGCTCATAGGGCTGCAGCTGTCCCACCTGCCGCTTGCCCATCACCCGCATGGCGACCACTGCCGCCACGAACAGCAACATCGAACGCACAAAAATTGTCAGCATGTTTTTCTTCCTCCATGCGCTTATGCTTCCCGGCATTTGCGCCCATCATGCAAGGAGGTGCCTGTGATGCGCCGCCGCTTTTCCGCCCCGCTTCTGCCGGGCATGACCATTGGTTTGACGGCTCCGGCCAGCCCCATCTTTGAGCCTGACCGGCGGGATGCCGCGGTGCGTCTGCTGGAGGGGATGGGCTTTCGCGTGCTGCGGGGGGCCACGGTGGATGCGGTGGACTTCTGCTTTGCCGGGAATCACGCCCTGCGTGCCCGGGACTTGCAGGACATGTTCCTCAACGACAGCGTGGATGCGGTGGTCTGCCTGCGGGGCGGCTATGGCTCGGCAAGGCTGCTGCCGCTGCTGGACTTCGGAGCCATTGCCCGGCATCCCAAGCCCTTTGTGGGCTTCTCGGACATCACGGCCCTGCATGCTGCGCTGCACAGGTATTGCGGCTTTGTCACCTTTCACGGGCCGATGCCGGGGGTGATGGACGCCATCGGTCTGCGGGAGTCGCGGGCAAGACAGCAATGGCTGGACGTGCTGTCCGGCGCGGCGGCGCGTCAGGTGGCCAACCCGGACGGCGAACCTCTTGCGGCCAGCGGGCATGGCACGGTGACCGGGCGGCTGATTGGCGGCAACCTGAACGTGCTTTCCAGCCTGATGGGCACGCCCTGGGAGCCTGAATGGGACGGAAAGCTGCTGCTGCTGGAGGATGTGGCGGAGCGTGCTGACCGGCTGGATGCGATGATGAGCCAATTGAAGGCGGCTGGCGTGTTCGAGCGTGTGAAGGGGCTGGTCATTGGGGATTTCAGCCGCTACGAGGGTATGACCACGCCGCGAAAGCTGCCGTTGGATCGGATTATTGCAGAAGCTGTTCCGGCGGAGCTGCCGATCATTTACCGGCTTCACGCGGGGCATGGGCGTGACCGGATGACCCTTGCGCTCAATGCGTGTTATCGGCTGAATCCGCGCACGGCCACCCTGACGATGGTGGAGGATGTGTTCCGCACGGCGAGGCGGGGATAATCCTCGGACGAGCCATCAGCGGCGCGAGGGTGGATGAGGGCGGTTCCTGTGCTGTCTACGGAACCTGCCGTTTCCTACGCGGACGAACTGCGTCGTCTGCTTGGAAACTCTGTTTTTTT
>JBJEUL010000268.1:0-2378 GCA_051883835.1 Aristaeellaceae bacterium | reverse complement strand
TGCCTGCATGGGGAGGCGCACCGTAGCAGAAGGCGTTGTACATGGCCGGGAACTTCGCCTTCACGTCCTCCTCGCCCAGGCGCACCAGCTGGAAGGCCTTGATCATGATTTCCGGGTCGTGGTTACGCACCGCGCCGGAGGACAGCTCCACGCCGTTGCACACCAGGTCATACTGATAGGCGGTGATGCTCAGCGGGTCAACCTCGCCGCGCTCGGCCTTGAGCAGCACCTCCAGGCCGCCGTTGGGCATGGAGAAGGGATTATGGCAGAATTCCAGCTCGCCGCTTTCCTCGCCGATTTCGTACATGGGGAAGTCCACAATCCAGCAGAACTCGTACTTTTCCCGGTCGATATGGCCGGGGCAGAGCTCGGCCACCTGCTTGCGCAGCACACCGGCCGTCTTTTGCGCCGCCAGCAGCTTGCCGCAGGTCAGGCCCACGAAGGTATTGGGCCGTAAGCCCAGCTGCGCCACCAGCTCATCCTTGCGCTCCTTGACGAACTTGGCGATGCCGCCGGCGATTTCGCCCTTCTCGTCCAGCTTGAACCAATAGACCTTGTTGCCGGAGACGACCTCCACATCCGCGCAGAGCTTGTCAATCTGCTTGCGGGTGGCGGTCATGTCGCTGACGACCACGGCCTTGACCACATTGCCCTCGAAGGGGCCGAAGCCGCAGGAGCCAATCAGGCTGGTCACGTCCTGCACCTCCAGGTCGATGCGCAAATCGGGCTTGTCGGAGCCGTAGCGTTCCATGGCCTCGGTGAAGGGAATGCGCTTGAAGGGCGCAGAGGAAGCGGTGTTGTAGGTGCCGTACTGGGCGAAGATGGGGGGCAGCACGTCCTCCAGCACGGAGAACACGTCATCCTGGGTGGCGAAGGCCATTTCCATGTCCAGCTGGTAGAACTCGCCGGGGCTGCGGTCGCCGCGGGCATCCTCGTCGCGGAAGCAGGGGGCGATTTGGAAATAGCGGTCAAAGCCGGAGGTCATCAGCAGCTGCTTGAACTGCTGGGGAGCCTGCGGCAGGGCGTAGAACATGCCGGGATGCTTGCGGGCAGGCACCAGATAGTCGCGTGCGCCCTCAGGGGAAGAAGCAGTCAGGATGGGAGTGGTGATTTCCAGGAAGCCGTGGGCGTTCATGGCCTGCCGCAGTGCGGAAACCACCTGGCAGCGCATGACGATGTTCTTCTTGACATCGGGGTTGCGCAGGTCGAGGTAGCGGTAGCGCAGGCGCAGGGCCTCATCGGCTTCCCTGGAGCGGTTGATTTGGAAGGGCAGCGCGTTATAGCGGCAGCGGCCCAGCACATCAATCTTCTGGGGAACGACCTCGATATCGCCGGTGGGCTGCTTGGGATTCTTGCTGTCACGCTCACGCACCACGCCAGTGACGGAAATGACGGACTCCTTGTTCAGCCCATGGATGATGGCCATCATGTCCTCGGTTTCCACGACAATCTGCGTTGTGCCGTAGAAGTCCCGCAGCACCACAAAGGTCAGCGATGCGGACACCTCGCGGACATTCTCCATCCAGCCGGAAAGCTGGACAGTCTTGCCGCAGTCCGCCATGCGGAGTTCCCCGCAGGTATGGGTACGGTTCTGCATAGTTGTTCCTTCTTTCATGTGTGAGTGGGGGAACGCCAGGGGCTCTGCCCCTGGACCCCGCCAGAGGGACATCGTCCCTCTGGACTCCCTTTCGAGGGGGGCGTTTCTTGGGCGTTTTCTTGCAGGGGTCACGGCGCACAGAGGGTGCGCCGCGACGCGGAGCAGGTTGCTTAAAGTATGGAGCGGACGGTGGCGGCGGCTTCTGCGACGGGAACGGTGCGCTCCTCGCGGGTGGCCATGTTTTTCAGCTTGACGACGCCCTGGGCGATTTCGTCGTCGCCGAGGGTGGCGCACAGCAGCGCACCCACCTTGTTGGCGTATTTGAATTGGGCCTTCAGGCTGCGGGCGCAGTGGTCCATGTCGGCGCGGATGCCTGCATTGCGCAGCTGCTGCACCAGCGTGAAGGCGGGCAGCTTGCCCTCGCCCATGTAGGTGACGAATACCTCGTATTGGTCGGGCTTGGGGATGACAACGCCCTCGCTGTCCAGCAGCATCAAGACGCGCTCAATGCCCATGCCAAAGCCTACGGCAGGCAGCGCGGGGCCGCCCAGCTCACCCACCAGATTGTCGTAGCGGCCACCGCCGCACACGGTCAGGTTGCCGTCCTTGGTGGTGGTAATCAGCTCGAACACGGTCTTGGTATAGTAGTCCAGACCGCGAACGATGCGGCTGTCAATCTGATAGGGAATGCCGCTGGCTTTCAGGCATGCCTGCAATTGTGCGAAATGCTCGCGGCACTCGTCGCACAGCACGTCCAGCATGGCGGGGGCATCCTTCACCT
>JBJEUL010000267.1:0-42848 GCA_051883835.1 Aristaeellaceae bacterium | reverse complement strand
GTGCAGGGGCAAGGCCCCTGCGCAGGTCTGGGCGGCAGCCCAGCGCAACATGTTCTCTCATCCCAAAAAGGAAAAGAGCAAGCGTGAGTTTCCAAGCAGACGACGAAGTTCGTCCGCGTTGGAAACGGCAGGTTCCGGGGACTGAAAGAGGAACGTCCTCATCCCCCGCGATGCGCTTAGCCACCTTCTTTGACCAACCGATTGCACCACTTTTCTGACGGACTGAGGCCGCTGTCCCAACCAATGGGGCAGCGGCCTTCCTTCATGCACTTTGGGCTTTTCTGCTGGCGCGTTGCGATGAGGTTACAGGGTCAGGTCATATAGCACGCTGCTGACTAGGGGCTGCGTATCGCGAATCCGCTGGGCAATGCGCTCCAGCAAATCGTAGGGCGGACGGGAGGCAACACAGTTCACACCGTCATTGAGCTGAATGGCGCGCAGGGTGATGGCGTATCCCTGCGCAAAGGGCGCATCGGACAGCATGGCATAATATTGGTACAGCCGCTTGCTTTGCCGGTCAGCCTCCAGCTCCGCGCGGAAAATGGCATCCGCTTCCCGCAGGACGGACAGCTTTTCCTCCGTCACCTCACCGGCAATGCGCAGGGCCAGCCCGCTGCCGGGGAAGGGCTGACGGTTGATGAGCGCAGGGGGCAGCAGCAAATCTTCACCTACCCGGCGAATCTCATCCTTGAACAGCTCCCGGACAGGCTCCACCACCCGTACCCCCTCCGGCGTTCCCTGCGATGCATCCCCCTCCAGCGCATCGGCATAATTCGTCCCCTTGAGAATCAGCTGCACATGGGGCCGTGCAGCGACCTCACGGCTGACAATGTCCTTCAGCAGGGCAAAGATGCGCTGTTCCTTCTCCTGCGGCTCCGTCACCCCTTGAAGGGCGGCCAGGAACTCCGGCGCGGCATTGATGCGCGTCAGGTTCAGCCCCATCTGCTCCCGGTAGAAGGCCATCACACGGTCACCCTCATCCTTGCGCAGCAGCCCTGTATCCACAAACAGACAGTGCAGCCGATGCCCAAGGGCCATGTGGCCCAGCATAGCACATACGCCGCTGTCCACACCGCCGGACATGGCGCAAAGGGCTTCCGCGCTGCCCGCTGCCCGCTCGATTTCCTCCTTGGCCCGCTCCAGAAAAGCCTTGTTGCTCCACCACAGCGTACACCCGCATACGCCCTGACAGAAGTTGATCAGCAGCTGCACACCGTCCTGATCGTTCTGCTCGGGCAGGAAGGCCAGCCCGTACACGGGCCGGTCAGGCAGGCGGAAGCCCAGTGTGCCGCTGTCCGTGCGGGCGAGGGTGTGGGCGGCATCATCCCCGAAAATCATGCAGCGCAGGGCCGGCAGATACCGTTCCCCGGATTCCACCTGACGCACCAGCGGGTCGTCACCCTCAAAGCGCACCGGCACCACACCGGGCTCCCGGGCCTTTTCGCCCAGGGCACCGCCCAGAGCCTCGCACAGCGTCAGCGCGGCATCGCCCAGCCCCAGCACGGGCAGACCGCAGTCCAGCAGCTCCCGCAAATGGGGAATGTCCGCCTTGTCCCCTGTGGACGCACCAGCCAGCACAATGCCCAGTGCATCCTGCCTGCGGACATCCTGCGCGGTGGACTGGGGCGGAAGAATCTTGCAATAGATATGCTCCGTCCGCAGCTTCCGCGCCATGGAGCGGCACACACCACTGTCCAGGTTGATAAGTACGACCATATCCCGCATCGTGTCAACGCCTCCGTTTTTACCATGACCAGTTCCTAAATGATTCATTCGACATGGGCGTTTGAAATCCTGCTTTTACCGCTTACGTGGGATCAATTCCCATAGAAAGTACAGGGCTGTTCCCATTTCACAAGGGAAAATACGCGAAAATCAGCGAAAAAGTGGGAAAATGCACCTATCAGCAGGAGGCAGGCATGGCACTGCACACACTCTTGCAAATTTGTACAGCTTCCCGTATAATGAACGCCGGAAAAATGGATGATGCGGAGGTTGGAGCATGACGGCAGTCAGGCGCGGCAGCGCGGTGGACATGACCCAGGGAAACCCGCTGCGGCTGATTCTTCTCTTTGCGCTCCCTGTGCTGCTGGGACAGCTGTTCCAGCAGCTGTACACGATTTCGGATACCATGATTGCGGGGCATTATCTGGGAGACAATGCCCTGGCATCCATCGGCGCGTCGGCATCGCTGTACTCGATGATTCTATCCTTTGCCATGGGCATTGCCAATGGCTGCGGCATTGTGCTGGGGCGGATGTTCGGCATGCGGGACATGCCCCGGCTGCGCAGGGCTTCCGGCGCGATGATTCTGCTGAACCTGCTGGTGGGCGTGTCCCTGACGGCCATCATGCTGCTGCTGTGCCGCCCCATGCTGGTGTGGCTGCATACCCCGGCAGCGGTGTTTGAGCAGGCGCACAGCTATCTGGCCATTCTCTGCGGCGGCTTTGTGGTCACGGTGATGTACAATGCCTGCGCGGCGTTCATGCAGGCACTGGGCAACAGTCGGACGGCACTGTATTTTCTGGTGATTTCCTGCGTGCTGAACCTGCTGCTGGACGTGGTGATGGTGATGCTCCTGGACTGGGGCGTGCAGGGCGCAGCACTGGCCACGGTGATGGCGCAGGGGGTCTCCGCGCTGCTGAGCATGCTGTATATCCGCCGTCATTTCGCAGCCTATCTGCCCGCCCGGAAGGATCGCCCTGACCGCCGCCTGATGGGGGAGATGGCTTCCACAGGCTTGGCCATGGGCTTGATGTACTCGGTGTACGCCATTGGCTCGGTGGTGATGCAGGGGGCTATCAACAGTCTTGGCGCGGCTGTCATTACGGCACATACCGGCGCACGGAAAATCCTGGAGCTGATGATGAAGCCCGCAGCCGCGCTGGGCACCGCGGCATCGGCTTTTGTGAGCCAGAACCGCGGCGCGGGGCAGTGGGCGAGGATTCGCACGGCCCTGCGGCAGGTGGAGGTGATGGTGGCGGCATGGTCGCTGATGGTGACGGTGATTCTCTACGGAGCAGGGGAGAGCCTGATTCGGGGCATCCTTGGCACGGGAAATGCGGAGATTGTCCGCCTGGCGGTGATGAACCTGTGCATCAACGCGCCGCTCTACCTTCCGGAAGGTATTCTGGTCACGATGCGTCAGGCCATGCAGAGCCTTGGCATGAAGGTGGTGCCGGTGCTGGCGTCCTCCATTGAGCTGGTGATGAAGCTGCTGTGTGCGTGGCTGGTGGTGCCGGCATGGGGGTACCTGGGCGCATCCTGGGGCGAGCCGTCCACCTGGGCGGTGTGTGCGGTGTTCATTGTAGCCGTGTACTTTGCGCGGCGAAAGAAAATCTATCCAGATCTGGCATAAAAAATTTTTGTACACCTGTTTCAATTTTGACGAGTCTGGTGTATAATAGGTATAAGCGAGTTAATCGCATATAACCCGATACACACCATACGGTGCTGTTCCGGGATGTTGAAGGAGGTTATTCCTATGAAAAAGTGGGTTTGCAGCGTTTGCGGTTATGTGCATGAGGGTGAGCAGCCCCCGGCGCAGTGCCCCGTGTGCAAGGTGCCTGCCAGCAAGTTCGTGCTGCAGGGCGAAGAAAAGACCTGGGCTGCCGAGCATGTGGTTGGCGTAGCCAAGGGCGTGCCGCAGGAGATCATTGACGGCCTGCGCGCTAACTTCGAGGGCGAGTGCTCCGAGGTGGGCATGTATCTGGCGATGGCTCGCGTGGCGCATCGTGAGGGCTATCCGGAAATCGGCCTGTACTGGGAGAAGGCTGCCTTTGAGGAAGCCGAGCATGCCGCGAAGTTCGCCGAGCTGCTGGGTGAGGTCGTGACCGACTCCACCAAGAAGAACCTGGAAGTGCGCGTGGACGCCGAGAACGGCGCGACTGCCGGCAAGGTTGAGCTGGCTAAGAAGGCCAAGGAGCTGGGTCTGGATGCCATCCACGACACCGTGCATGAGATGGCCCGCGACGAGGCCCGTCACGGCAAGGCTTTCGAGGGCCTGCTGAAGCGGTACTTCAAGTAAGATATTGTTCCTGGCGGTTCATTGATACGAGTCAGGAGACAATGGACATGCCCTTCACAGCAAGGCGTTCGAGGGCCTGCTGAAGCGGTTCTTCAGCAAGAAATACTGAGAGGTGTTATCATGCTGAAATACGAATACGTGACCATCAATGTGAAGGTAGGCCTTCTGAGCAGCAAAATGACGGACTACCGGGCGGTCATCGACGAGTATGCCAGCAAGGGCTTCCGCTATGTGGGCTGGTTCCCCAAGAAGTCCAGCAACATGCTCTCCGGCGTTCTGGAAGAAGTCGATCTGATTTTTGAAAAGGACGAATAAGCTGCCAGAAAGACCCATGGGAGAGGTCAGTTCCGAAAGGGGCTGGCCTCTTTTTGCACCTTTTTTCAGGCCATGGGGCAGGGAAATGCCCCGACAGGCACAAAACAGCGGCCTGCTGTGTCGCAGACCGCTGAAAGCGTGGAGTATTTGAAGCAGGCGCGTCAATGCCTGACCTTGTTGTAACGGGCAAGCGTCCAGCGCAGCTTGTTCAGGTCAAGGGGCTTGGCCAGGTGCGCATCCATCCCGGCTGCCAGACTCTGCTGGATGTCCTCGGTGAAGGCATTGGCGGTCATGGCGATAATCGGTATCCTCACGCCCCGGGCACGCAGCACACGGGTGGCTTCATGGCCGTCCATCACAGGCATCATCACATCCATCAGGATGATGTCGAAGGCATGCTCTGTCAGCCTGTCCACGATGTCCACAGCCTCCTGACCGTTGACGGCGCAGGTCACTGTTGCGTGTTCCTCCTGCAGGAGCGTGGCGGCTACTTCACGGTTCAGCTCGTTGTCCTCCACCAGCAGGATACGCATGCCGTCGATGGATGCGTTTTCCATGACCTCGCGGTGCAGGATATCCCTTTCATCAGCCAGCTCGAAGGGAATGGTTACGGTAAAGGTGCTGCCTACGTTCAGCTCGCTGGTCACTGCCAGCGTGCCGCCCATCTGCTCGATGATGGCCTTGGTGATGCTCATGCCCAGTCCCGTGCCCTGGTACACGCTCCTGGAATCGACCTTCTCCTGCGTGAAGGGCTCGAACAGGTGCGGCAGGAAATCCTGGCTCATGCCGATGCCTGTGTCCGTGATGACCCACTGGAAGGTCACGTGCTGCTCATCCGAAGCCACCACACGCACACGGGTGGTCATGCTGCCGTTTGGCTTGTTGTACTTGACGCAGTTGCTGTAGATGTTCATCAGGGCACGGCGCAGGTGGAGGGGACTGCCGTAGACATAGCTGAGCCGTTCATCCCAGGACTCCGTCTGCACACTGGTCGTGATGCCGTACTCCTGCGCCTGCAGGTTGATGAGCACACTGGCTTCCGCGCCCTCCTGCATGATGTTGAACGGTTCATGGGCCAGCGTCAGGCTGCCGTCCTCAATCTTGGCCATGTCCAGCACATCGTTGATGAGCGATACCAGATGGTGGGTGACAATGGTGGCCTTGTGGCGGTTGCGGCGCAGGTATTCGATGTCATCGGCATGCTTGGCATCGATTTCCAGCAGGCCCAGAATGCCGTTGAGGGGCGTGCGCATATCGTGGGACATGCGGGCCAGAAAGCGGGATTTGGCTGCATTGGCCCGCCGGGCTTCCAACAGTGCCTGCTGGAGCTTCTCCTGCTGCTCCAGCTCCCGGGCAACAATCTTGTCAATGTCCATCAGCCCCAGCACGACGCTGCCGTATGCCGGGTTGCAGATGAAACGGAACTGATAATAGTGTGCCCTGCCATCCTGAAGGATGCGGTAGGTGCCTTCATATTCAGGCCCATGCTGGAGCTGCTCGGACACATGGCTCAGGCGGGTTGCTTCGCGCATCATGGCCTGGTCCTCGGGGTGCACCAGCGCGGCAATGTAGTGCTCAATCAGCGCATCATAGGGATAGCTGCCGTCCGATGTCTGCACCAGTTCGGCAGGCAGGATGTTCCGATTCTTGATGATGGAGGCCGTGTTCGTCCGCGTGTCCAGCAGCAGCACATCCAAATAGCTGCGGGCCAGGGAGTGGATGATGCTCAGCTGTGTTTCATGCTCCTCCTTGTCCTTGGAGATGTCCGTGCCGTAAAAGACACCTTCCAGATGATTGTTGGAGGGATTGACAAAGAGCCGGAGCGTATAGCGCGACCAACGGGCAATGTGGTCGTCATAATCGCACAGGGACTCGCGGATGACCTCGACCTGCCCCATGTCGTAAGCCTGCTTCATGGCTTGCAGATGATAGGCCTGCATGAAGTCCGCCCTGTCCTGCTCATGGGGAATGTAGCTGGCCATGGCCTGCATCAGGGCATCAATGGAGGCGTTCGGGTCAAGTGTGGCCACAAACTCCGAGTAGCCGCCCACGCGAATGATGCTGTTTTGCGCGATGTCCAGATGAAAGTAGCCCGGTGCACTGTCCAGCGAAGCAATGAGGGCATCCAGCTGCTTTTCATAGATGCGCTGGGCGTTGATGTCATCATCCTCGCAGGAGAAGGCAATGACGAAATCCTCGAAGCTGTCGGCCGCGCCATTGCGGGCAACCAGCAGGTAGTAATAATGAACATCCTTCATCAGCAGCTTGCAGTGTATCTTGAAGGAGGCCTCCCTGCTCAGCCGCTCCCGCAGGACGGAAAGGGACAGCCGCTCCCGCATGGCCTGCTTGTCATTGGGGAGGACGCAGCGGAGCAGGAAGCTCTCCAGAGCCTCCTCGTAGGTCATGCCGTCATGCAACTCGTACTGCTGGCCGTCATACAGCGGCTGCGCACGGAAGGGCTCAATACGACCCGTGCGGACATTGACATCCAGCACCACCGCGTAGCGGGAGGACAGCAGGTTGATAGCACCCAGCAGGCGCAGCGCATTCTCGCCTGTGGGGATGGAGCCGGACAGGCGTTCGCCCTCCTCCACCGTGCTGAACACCAGTGCGTGACCGTGCGAGCCATCCGGGAGCACTGTCTCCACCGCGTCCACGGTTTCATAAATGTGGCGGATGGGGTCAAGATAGGTTTTCGGGCCGGAAATGCCATTGACAATGGGGCAGGCGGGACAGGGTGCGTCCAGCCCCATCAGGGCCGCGTAGCACTTTTTGCCTTTTTCCAGGCTGGCGTAGAGCTGCTTGGCCGTGTCATTAAAGCCTATGATGTTGTAATCAGCGTCAATGCTGTAGTATCCTGAAGAATGAGAAGCCACCCTGTTTGTCCTCCTTCGTTCATCGCATGTGAGGCCTCACGGCGTATTCGCCTGCTGCATCGACTGCGCATAGGCCGTCAGGGCTGGTTGTGCAGCAGGTTGTCCACACCGTCACGGATGGTACCGCGCTCGATGAGCTGACGCAAGGCATCCAGAGCCTGCACATCGATTTTTCCGCGATCAGCGTCCTGCTGCAAAATGCGCAGGGCCTTCTCAAAGGAAAAGGCAGTGCGGTAGCAGCGGGAGGTGGTCAGCGCATCAAAGATATCCGCCACGGCAATGACCCGGCTCTCCAGCGGAATATCATTCCCCCGCAGCCCATCGGGATAGCCGGTGCCGTCCAGCTTCTCATGATGCCAGCGAGCCATGTTGGCGACTTCCTCGGGCAGATGCTTGCGCAGCAACTCCCAGGAATAGACGGGATGCTGCTGAACGTGGGCGAATTCCTCATCCGTCAGCCTGCCGGGCTTGTTGAGAATGTCCGGGTCAAGCTGTGCCTTGCCCACATCGTGGAAGCCGGAAGCCAGACGCAGGGCATTGTTCATGCGCTGCGGGTCGATGAGCTGCATCATGAGCAGGGAATAGCGGCTCACCCGGTAGTCGTGACCGATCACATAGGCATCATTCTTTTCCGCCAGGGCCAACGCACTGGTTAGCTCGGTGTGCTCCATATCCAGACTGCCGCCGTCGCTGGCCACGCCGATGAGGTTGGTATCCTCCCGTGCCCAGACGGAGAAATTGTGCTTGGGATGGATAACGATGCTCTGTCCGCTGGGGACGAGCTGTCTGTCATCCAGCTCACAGACCTCGATGGTGCCATCCAGCACGATGTACATCACGGAAGGATCGGTCAGGAAATCCTCCGGCCCCGCGAAGGTCATGTTCAGGCATGCGCCGACCTTAAGGTGATAAAACAAGGTCTCCATGCGGGGATTATCGTTGAGCACGCGCGCGCAGGTATTTTCACCCTTGAGCAGTTCGCTGAAGTCTTGTGTATGATATTGCATATCGGATACCCTCCCAGAGCTACAAACCATCATCTGTTTATAATTATACCATCAACCCACCATTTTGACAAGATACCTCCAAGGGACCGCGCCAGCGTCGAAGGGGTCAAGGGGCGATGCCCCTTGTGGGGTGCAGGGGTGAAACCCCTGCGCAGGTCTGGGCGGCAGCCCAGCGCACCTTGTCAGTTGACCAGCATGGAGGCCGGGCGATCCTGCCGGGAAGCGTTTTCCTCATGCTCGGGCGTGAACAGATTTTTCAGCCATTGCCCCAGAGACGGGGAGGTGTCCTGCGCCCGAGCCACCTGCACGGACTGCACACCCTCCAGCAAAATACCGTTGTCCAGCAGCTCCGCATGCACGGGAATCACCCGGTAGGTGTAGGTCACGCCGGGGACAGCCTTGCTGTCGGCATAATAGAGGGTCTCCCCGGCAGAGCCGCGCAGCTCGGTGAGAATGAAGCTCTCGCCCACGGCATCCCGCTGGATGCGATAAACCGCCGTGGCCGCAGGCTCGATGACCAGCAGGGGCTGACCGCTGTCATTGTGGGTGACATAGAAGGATTTTGCCTGCGCAGGAGCCTTCCATACGTCGGAGGCCTTCGTGGGCTGGGTACCCTCCCGGAAAACCTCGGTAAGCCGGTAGGAAGAGGGCGTCAATTGGGTGGCCAGCATGGCCTCACCCCGCCACTCAATGGCCTTCTTGTCAATCTCGGCGGTCACAATGCCCTTGGGGCGGGTAAAGTCCGGCTTGTCCTTGCCCGTGTACCACGCTTTGAGGAAGTTCTTCGCCAGCGTGGCAGGATTCGTGCCGCCGGATACGCTGTTGGGCAGGCGATGGGTGCTGTCGGGCTTGTCATAGCCCATCCATACAGCGATGGACAGCCCTGGGGTGTAGGCCGCCATCCAGACATCCCGGTTGCCTCCGCCGGTTTCGTTGACCGTGCCGGTCTTGCCTGCCACCGGCGTTCCGGCCCCGGAGAGCCGGGAGCCTGTGCCGGAGGATGTCACGGTCTTGAGCAAGCTGGTCATCAGGTAGGCCGATTGCGGGGACAGCACGCGGGTGCCGCTGTCCTGATGCTGGTAGACAATCACCCCGTCCCGGTCCACAATGCGCTCAATGAAGTAGGGCGCATGGAACGTGCCGCCATTGGCAAAGGGCGCGTAGGCAGCAGCCATCTGCACGGGGGATGCACCATAGGTCATGCTGCCCAGTGCCAGGGACAGGTTGCTGTCCCGGTCATCCAGCGGAATGCCCACGGCGGTGAGATACTTGCGGCTGCTGGCCAGTCCGATGCTTTGCAGCACCTTCACGGCAGGGATGTTCAGGCTGTTCTTCAGCGCGGTGCGGACGGTGACGTTGCCGTAATAGGCATTGCCTGCGTTGCGGGGCCTGTAGGAACCGAAGGAGGTCGGTTCGTCCAGAATCACGCTGGCACAGGTCCATCCGGCGTACTCGATGGCAGGCGCGTAGACCGCCAAAGGCTTCAGGGCGGAGCCGGGCTGTCGGCGCAGCTGCGTGGCGCGGTTCAGGCCCCGGCGCGTGGTGTATTCCCGCCCGCCCACAATGGCCCGAACAGCCCCGGTGGCCGTGTCCACGCAGGCGGCAGCGGACTGAACGATGGTGCCGTCCGCATGGTTGGCGGGGAACACATTGCGGGTGTACTGCTCATCCAGCACGGACTGCATGGCAGGGTCCAGGGTGGTGTCGATGCGGTAGCCGCCGGCCAGCAGCGTTTCAGCGGAAACGTCCAGCTGCAATTCGGCCTCCTCCAGCACCGCGTCCACGAACCAGCCGTAAGCCGTCTGTACCGTCTGCCCCTCCAGCGGGGTCAGCTCCTCGGCCATGGCGGCTTCATAGGCCGACTGGCTCAGCATGCCCTCGCTGCGCATGGTGGTCAGGATGTACTGCCGACGCTCCCGGTTGGCTTCCGGCTTGGCCTGGATGGAATAGGCGGAGGGGGCCTTGATGGCTGCGGCAAGGCACGCGGCCTGTGCAGGGGATAAGTCCGCCGCATCCACGCCGAAGGTGATTTCCGCCGCAGCCTGAATGCCATAGGCTCCCTGGCCGAAATAGATGTAATTCAGGTACATTTCCAGAATCTCATCCTTGGTGAAGGCATGCTCGATTTGCAGGGCCAGCCAGATTTCCTCCAGCTTGCGGGCGATGGTCTTTTGACTGGACAGGTGGGAGAGCTTCGCCAGCTGCTGGGTGATGGTGCTGGCACCCTGACCATAGCCGCCGCTGCGCAGGTTGCTCACCAGCGCGCCTGCGATGCGGGTCACGTCAAAGCCCGGATGCTTGTAGAAGCGCAAATCCTCCGCTGCCAGAAAGGCGTTGACCACATGGTCGGGGAGGGTGTCCATGGCAATGACGGTACGGTTCTCCTTGCCCACCAACGTGGTGACGTAAACGCCGTCCTTGTCGTGAATCGCACCGGTCTGGGCCAAATCGGTCAGCCGGGACGGGTCAAGCCGCTGCCAGGAGGCCACGTCAAAATAGGTATAGGCTGCCGCTGCGGCCCCGATGAGAATCAGCACAGCCGCTACGCCTGCCACCCGCCGGAAAAGTTGACGCCTGCTGCTCAATTGCATCGCCTCCTGTACTTGTAGGAGTCTTGCCGGGAAAGCCGGAAATCCTGCATGTGTGCATCTGGTAGTTTCTGGACGGAAGGCGTGTGCCAAATAGACCATGCAGGAGGAAAAATGGACAAAAGCATCAAAATTTTAGAAAATAGCTGGTCAAATTGCTGTTTATCCGCTATAATGACGGTAAATATCCTGATGGAACAAAGGAGTGATGCGGATGCGCAAGGTTATCACATGGCTGCTGATTATGGCCATGGTGCTTCTGCCGTGCGCTGCAATGGGGCAGGAGCTCACGCTGATGACCATGGCTGGCTTCGATGATGAAGCCGCCAATCATGACTGGACGACCAATCTGTTCTTTGAACGGATGGAGCAGCGGAGCGGAATCAGCTTCATCTTCAACCAGTATTCGGATGAAGCCGCCTGGAACGCTGCCAAGACAGCCCTGATGGAGGGCAGCGGCGAAATGCCGGACGTGCTGTTCAAGGCATCCCTGAGCACCACAGAGCAGATGAAGCTTTATGAAAAGGGCGTGCTGATTGACCTGCGGCCTTACCTGCAGGAGTACGCGCCCAACCTGTGGGCCCTGCTGGAGGCCAACCCCGACTGGCTGCGCGCCATCACGCTGCCCGACGGCGCGATTGTGGCCCTGCCCGGTATCAATCAGCTGCAAAACAACAATGCCATGTGGATCAATACCACCTGGCTGGAGGCACTGGGGCTGTCCATGCCCACCACCGCGCAGGAGCTGACAGAGGTGCTGCGGGCCTTCAAGACGCAGGATCCCAACCGCAACGGCAAGCGGGATGAGATTCCCCTGAGCTTTTGCAGCCTGTGGGATTTGCGCTTCCTGGGGCATGCCTTCGGGCTGGTGAGCAATGACTACTATGTCCGCATGGATGAGGACGGCACGGTGTCCAGCATCCTCCCCACCGAGGAAAACCGCGCTTTCCTCACCTGGCTGCATGAGCTGTGGGTGGAGGGGCTGATGGACGAGAACGGCTTCTCTGTCGTTGACTCGACTCGCCGCATTACCGACAGCAATGCCACCATGACCTACGGCATGTTCTTCTCACCCACGCCGCTGAATCTGGTGCCTGCCACCGCGCTGAACCAGTATCAGCTACTCCTGCCCATGGTCTGGGAAGGCCAGCAGAGCTACCGCGACCTGACGGGCGATATGATTACCGGCACCTATGCCATCACCTCCGCCTGCACTGACCCCGCGGCCATGGTGGCCTGGGTGGATTTCCTCTACACCGAGGAGGGTGCCCGGCTGGCACAGGGCGGCGGGGAGAACGAGGAATACGCCTGGAATACCGACGGCACCTGGTCCTGGCTCTACGATACGGAAACCATGGCCAATGGCCTGTTGGCGGAAGCCACCATTGCTGATGGTGCGTCCATGCCGGGGCTTGCATCGGTGGATTTCCAGCTGGCCTATGATGACACCGCGACCCACAGCGTCATTGAGGCTCTGCTGTCCCTGAAGGCTGTGTCGCAGCTGCCCTATCCGCCGGTGTTCCTGTCGGCGGAGACGCAGGCGCAGGTGGATGCCATTCAGGCTGACCTTGGCTTCTATGCCGAGCAGCAGATGGTGTGGTTCGTCACCGGCGATGTGCCGCTCAATGACGATACCTGGAATGAATTCTGCCGTACCCTCCAGGACAAGGGTATGGAGGAGATGCTTGCCATCTGGCAGGCTGCTGTACAATAACAAGAAGGACGGAGAAACACCATGAACAAGTACGCCAACATGATCCGCAACCTGAAAACCCAGCAGGTCATCGAACGGTTGAGCTACCTGTACGGCAACCGTGACGGGATGCTGGTGGAGCAGACGGCCCGCTATGTCGCGCAGCTCAAGCGGCATGAGGAACTGTTTCATTCGGAGCGCGAGGTGCTGATGGTCAGCGCACCGGGCCGCACGGAGATTGGCGGCAACCACACCGACCACAACAAGGGCAAGGTGCTGGCTGCTGCCGTCAATCTGGATACGCTGTCTGCCGTCTCCGCCCGTGACGATATGCTTGTGCATATCCACAGCGAGGGCTACAAGCCCATGACGCTGGATTTGAGCGACCTGTCCGTGCGCGAGCATGAGAAGGGCACGACGGCTGCCCTGGTGCGCGGCGTGGCGGCCAAGATGAAGGAGCTGGGCTATCGCATCGGCGGCTTTGACGCGGTGGTGACCTCCTCGGTGGCCTCCGGCAGCGGCCTGAGCTCCTCGGCGGCCTTCGAGGTGATGACCTGCGCCATTCTGGACGCGCTGTACAATGATTTTGTGATTGACTTCAAGCAGCGTGCCAAGATCAGCCAGTACGCCGAGAATGTATACTTCGGCAAGCCCTCCGGCCTGCTGGATCAGATGGCCTCCTCCGCGGGCGGTCTGGTGTATGTGGACTTCAAGAATGATGACCCCGAGGTTCGCCCCATGTCCTTTGACTTCGCCGCCCACGGCTATGCGCTGGTGGTGGTGGCCACCGGCGGCAGCCATGCGGATTTGACCGATGACTACGCCGCCATCCCTGCCGAGATGAAGCAGGTGGCCGCGCTGCTGGGTGAGGACGTGCTGCGCCGCGTCCGCCGGGAGGAGTTCCTGCAGGCCATTCCCGAGCTGCGGGGCAAGGTGTCCGACCGTGCGCTGATGCGTGCCCTGCACTTCTTCGATGAGAATGACCGGGTGGTGCGTCAGGTGGAATCCCTGGAGCGCGATGATTTGGGTGCCTTCTTCTGGGAGATTGTCTGCTCCGGCCGCTCCAGCTTCATGTACCTGCAAAACGTTTATGCCCGTGTGCAGGATCAGAGCCTGTCCCTGGCCCTCGCGCTGGCGGAGAACATGCTGCTCAACCGCGGCGGCTGGCGCATCCATGGCGGCGGCTTTGCCGGTACGACGCTGAACTTCGTGCCGACGCATCTGCTGAATCCTTTCATCAGCATGATGGAGGGTGCCTTTGGTGAGCACAGCTGCCATGTGCTGGACATCCGGCCCGAGGGCGCAGCGGTGATTCGCCTGTAAGCGTCCGTGCAAAGAACATCAAAAGAACAGGGTGGGGAAGGGGCTTGCCGTCTTGACAGGCCCCTTCCCCTATGCTATGATACGCAGGACGGCAGAGCATGCCGCCGCATAACCGCATAGACCACTTGAAGCTTCTTCGGGGCAGGGTGCAAATCCCTACCGGCGGTACAGCCCGCGAACCTCGCCTGTGCGAGGCCGAATCGGTGAAATTCCGATGCCGACAGTATAGTCTGGATGAGAGAAGAGCGCAGGAAATACGCTGTGTGCAGCCTTGGTGCTGCGTCCGTTTCCGCCCCTGAAAGCGAGCTGCTTCAGGGGCGTGCGTATTTTTTGCAAGGAGGTATCCCCATGCGCAAGAATCTTTCCGTCCAGTACCTGACCCGCATTGCCATCCTGACAGCCCTGGCCTCCATCCTCTTTGTCATCGAAATCCCGGTGGTGGCCTTCTACAAGCTGGACCTTTCGAACCTGCCAGTGCTGCTGGGCGCGTTCTCCATGGGCCCGGTGCCGGGAATCATCATCCTGCTGCTCAAGAGCCTGATTGGCATGCTGCATTCCACCAGCATGTATGTGGGTGAGCTGGCAGACTTCATCATGGGTGCGGCCTTTGCGCTGCCTGCCGCGTTGCTCTACCGCAGGAACAAGACCCGCAAGACGGCCCTGCTTGGCATGGCGATGGGTACGCTGGTGATGATGGTGGTAGCGGTGCTGGTGAACTGGAAAATCATGATTCCCTTCTACATGACGGCGTACCATCTGCCCATGGAGGCGGTCATCGGCATGGCGACCAAGGTGCTTCCCTTTGTGGACACGGAATGGAAGCTGCTGCTGTGCGTGACGGCTCCCTTCAACCTGCTCAAGGGCGTTGTGCTCAGTGCGCTGACCATCGCGCTGTACAAGCGGCTGTCCCCGCTGCTGCACGTCCGGCGGTAAAGGACGCGGCACAGGGAGGAAATCCGCAGCGGACGGCGAATGGTACAAGGTGTTTTCCGCCTTGGCGGGACATCCTGCGCCGAAGGCTTTCCATGGCGGTGCTTGTCTGCGGGGCGCAGGGAGGAGCTTTTCTCCGCGCCCCGCTTTTTTCTTTGGACGAACGGATGAAGGAGCGAAATGAATGATAACCCATTCTCCCGGGGAAACCCGTGCCCTGGGCCAGCGGCTGGCCCGTCAGCTGCAGGCCGGGGATGTGCTGCTGCTCATGGGCAACCTTGGTGCGGGCAAGAGTGAGCTGACCCGGGGCATTGCCCAGGGCCTGGGCATCACCGATACCGTGGCCAGCCCGAGCTTTACTATTCTCAATGTGTACGAGGATGGCCGGGTGCCGCTGTATCACTTCGACTGGTATCGGCTGCAAAGCGCGGAGGAACTGTACGAGCTGGGCATGGACGAGTATCTGGGCGGGGATGGCGTGGCTGTGGTGGAATGGCCCAGCCAGTGCCCCGAGGCCATCCCGGAGGACTATCTGGAGGTGGCCATTGACCCGGTGAGCGAAACGGAACGCCGCCTGACCCTGACCCCCCGCGGAGCCTTCCGCAGCCTGAAGATGGAGGATTTGTATGAAGCTGCTGGCCATTGACACATCCGGCCCCGTGTGCGGCGTGGCTGTCCTTTGCGACGGCGTGATTCGCTACGAGTGCGCCGTGCAGAACAAGCTGACCCATTCCGTGAATTTGATGCCCATGGTGGATGCAGCCCTGCAGGCCGTTGGCATGACCCTTGCTGAGATGGACAGGCTGGCGGTGGTGGCCGGCCCCGGCTCCTTTACCGGCGTGCGCATTGGCGTGAGTACCCTCAAGGGCATGGCCCATGGCGCGAACAAGCCCTGCGTGGCGGTGGATGCGCTGGAAGCCATGGCGGCAGGTGCGGGAGCCTTCGACGGGGTGGTCTGTCCCATGCAGGATGCCCGGGCCGGACAGGTGTACGGCGCGGCGTTCACGGTGGGCGAGGACGGCAAGCCCCGGCGGCTGATGGCGGACATCCCGCTCAAGCTGGAGGACTATGTGACGGCCATTCGCGCTCTGGGCCAGCGGTTCCTGTTCCTGGGGGACGGCATGCCGGTGCATCGGGCGCGGCTGATGAGCCTGCTGGGGGATGCAGCCGTGTTCGCGTCGCCCCAGTCGGCCTATTTGCGGCCTGCATCGGTGGCGCATCTGGCCGCGCTGGCCGAGGATGAAGTGGATTACCTGACCCTTGCACCCATGTACCTGCGTGCGCCCAGTGCGGAGCGCAACCGCAAGCTGACGGAGGCCGCCCATGCCCAATGATTGTCTGATTCGCCGGATGACCCTCGAGGATGTGCCTGCTGTGGCGGCCATTGAAGCCGCGACCTTTCCCTCGCCATGGAGTGAGGATGCCTTCCGCAAGGAGGCCACGGACAACCCTGTGGCCCGCTATCTGGTGGCGGAGAAGGATGGCACGGTGATTGGCTTTGCCGGGGCATGGATTATCCTGGATGAGAGCCACATCACCAACATTGCCATTCTGGCGGAGCATCGCGGCAACGGCTATGGCCGCCTGCTGACCTCTGCGCTGATGCAGTACCTGTCCAACCTGGGCGCGGTCTATGCCACGCTGGAGGTGCGCAGGTCGAATCTGACCGCCCAGAATCTGTACAAGTCGCTGGGGTATGTCAGCGTGGGCGTGCGCAAACGCTACTATGAGGACGGCGAGGACGCCCTGCTGATGGTCTGCGAGCATATGCCCCCAGTAGACCCGGACTTTGAGGAAGCGGAAACCTGCCGCGAGTGATTCACGGCCTGTCCCGTGGCGACAGGGGCGCATTGCGGATGGCCGGAGCGGCTTCCACTTGCCCCAGCACATCAAAGGTGGAGCCGTGGCAGGGACATTCCCAGCGGCGGTTGGCGGGGTTGTAGCGCAGGGGGCAACCCATGTGCGGGCAGCGGGGAATGCTGCGGTGCGTCCAGCCGCGAAGATAGGCGCGCCCTGATGCGGCAAGGCCCTCCCGCTGAACGCGGCTTCTGCCCGGATAGCTGCGGAAGGGCCGGAACAGCCCGCTTTCCGGCAGGGGCGAGGACAGGACGAGTCCTGTCAATATCCGTGCCGCCAGATAGGAGCCGGTCAGTCCAAGGCCGTTCAGGCCGCTGGCCATGAGAAGCCGGTCATCCCGGGGCTGAACAGGCCCGATGAGAGGCAGTCCGTCCCGACTGAACACCTCCCGGCGGAGGATGATGTCCATGGTGGTGGCTTCCGGGAGCAGGGCGTGCAGGGTACGGTCACGGAAGATGCCGCTGCGGGCTTCCTGCGGGGTTCCCAGTGCGCCGCGGTCAATGGTCATCAGCAGACCGTCCGGGATGCCCCGCAGCGTCATTTCATCCGCCTGCACGGAGAACTGCGCCGTGTGCAGCGGCTGGGCATAACGCAGCACCCGCGTTTCCCACAGCCGGGGCTGGAGCAGGTGCAGCACCGGCAGACGATGACAGTCCAGCGGCACGCCGGTACACAGCAGCACCCGGTCTGCCATGACGATACCGCCGGGCGTTTGCAGGTGATGGCTGTGCAGGGCTGTGACAGGGGTCTTCTCATAGATGCGCAGTCCCCATGCGGCTGCTTCCTCGGCCAGCCCCATCAAATAGGGCAGGGGAGACAGAACGGCCTGATGATGCAGCACGGCTGACCGTGCGACGGGAAAGGGACAGCCGCCTGCGTCCGGGGCCTGCGCAACCGTCAGACCAAGCCTGCGCTCCAGCGTCAGCAGACGTTCCAGCGCGGGGAGGTCGTCCGATGTTTCGGCGTAGGCATACACATCGGCAGAGGACAGGCTGCACGCCATGCCCGGACGCTGCGCCAGCTCCCGCACGCCCTGCACAGCTTCCCGCAGCAACTGGGCCAGTGCGCGGGCGGCTTCCAGGCTGATGACTGCGGAAGCCCGCTGACAGGCATGGAACGCCTGACAGGTGACGATGCCCCCGCAGCCGAAGGTGGCACCCTGTCCCAGCTGCCGGGCCTCCAGCAGCACGGTCTGTACCCCCTGTGCCTGCAGCATCCACGCGGTGGTAACACCGGTCAGGCCGCCGCCTACGATGGCCACATCAGCCTGCACCGTGCCGCGCAGGGGCGGATGCTGCTGCCGAAGCCCCTGCTGCCAGGAAGGAAAGTCTGCCAAAGCTGCTTCACCTCCGCACCAGCATGTGCGGAAAACGCAAGGAGGATACACGATGGCCACCATTCTGATTTCCCATGGCCTGCCGACCGCGGGTCTTGAGATGCTTCAGGGGCATGACATCCTCATGCCCGCGCCGCTGACAGCCTTTTCCAAGGAGGAAATGCTGTCGCTGCTTCCCCAGGCGGATGCGGTGATTGCCGGCGGCGCACTGGACGCGGACATGATTCGCGCAGGGAAAAAATTGAAGCTCATCGCCAATTACGGTGCAGGCTATGAACTGGTGGACGTGCAGACAGCGGCGGCCTGCGGCATCATGGTCACGAACATTCCCGAGCAGGTGACGGATGCCACGGCGGAGCTGACCATCGGGCTGATGCTGGCCGCCAGCAGGCGCATTGGCGAAATGAACCTGCGCTTGCGTCAGGAAAGGCCGGAGTCCCTGTTCGGCATGGGGCGGAACATGGGATGGTCCCTGCGGGGACGGACGCTGGGCATTCTGGGCATGGGGCGCATTGGCGGACGGGTGGCGGTCATGGCCCGTGCGCTGGGGATGAATGTCATCGCCCACAACCGGCATACGGTGGATGCCACGCTGGCACAGCCTGTAAGCCTTGAACAATTGCAGGCGCAGTCGGACGTGCTGAGCATCCACTGCCCGCTGACAGCGCAGACCCGCGGCATGGTGAATGCAGCCTTTCTGGCAGGGATGAAGCCCGGTGCGCTGCTGGTGAATACAGCCCGGGGCGGCATTGTGGACTGCGACGCGCTGGCGGACGCACTGGAGCGTGGGCAGCTGTCCTGCGCCGCACTGGATGTGTATCCGGATGAACCGCATATCCCGCAGCGGCTGCTGGCCCTGCCGCAATGCGTGCTGACCCCTCATCACGGTGCCAATGCCGCCGATACCCGCGAGGGCATGCTGCGTGCTGTTTGCGCGCAGATTCTGGACGTGCTGGCCGGACGTCGGCCTGTCCATATCGTCAACGGTCTGTAAGACCGGCAGCTTTTCAGGCATGAACAGGGGCGCATTGACACACAGTTGACGTTTCTGTGCTACCATCAGCATGGATTCATGGCAGTGCGACAGCAAAGGCCGTGGATTGGCAATCAGGGCTCCGCTCATGCCTGCGCAGGGCACAGGACGGAGCCTGTCGGAGCAGGTGACGCTGATGTGGATGTGGCTTGTGTTCATTGGATTCGGGTTCCTGTCGGGCAGTGTGATGTATGCCAGTGTGGTGCCGCCGCTCCTGACAGGGAAGGACGTGTGTCAGCTCAGCGATGACGGCAACCCCGGTGCTGCCAATGTGTTCATGTATGGCGGAGTGTGGATGGGCATGCTGTGCCTGATGCTGGATATGATGAAGGGCTTCGTGCCTGTCTGCTGGGCGGCGCGCAGCATGGGGATGCAGGCGTGGCCCTTTGCGCTGGTGATGGCTGCACCAGTGCTGGGACATGCTCTGGGCTGGCTGAATCACGGCTGTGGCGGCAAGTGCATTGCGACCTCCTTCGGAGTGCTGGCGGCCCTGCTGCCGGAGTCCGGAATGGTGTTCCTGCTGGCGGCGGTGTATATCCTCTTGTCCACGCTGGTGAAGGTCAATCCCCACAGCCGCCGGAGCATTGTGACCTTCGGGGTGCTGGCAGCAGGCGCGATGCTGCTGGAGGGCAGGCGGTGCTGGCCCGTAGCCCTGGGCTGCGTGATGATTGCCCTGACCGTGGTGGTGAAGCATGTGGAGAGCATCCATGCACTGGAATCCATGGAGGACAATGGTGAACAACAGCGTCCCGTATGACACGCAAAATAACCCGAACAGCAGCAGGCCATGAAAGACGGCCTGCTTTTTTGTGGAAAAGACGGTATGCCGTGTACGGTTGTTGTTGCATCCATGTGACGAATGTGTTATACTGACAAAGGTGACATACGACAGATAGGAATGATAGCATGAAAACGGCGGATACGATCAACAGCATTTGTGCCGAACTCGGCATTACCAAGTCTGACCTGGCCAAGCGCATGGGCATGCTGCCCTCCTCGCTGTACCGGAAGCTGGCTCGGGAGAGCATGACCTTCGAGGAGCTGCAACGCTGCCTGGACGTGCTGGGCGTGGTCATCCGCTTTGAGCTGGAATACCCGGACGGTACCGTCAAAAACTCGCAGGTGCGCCAGGACCTGCTGCTGCAAAAGATGGACATGCTGCAAAAGGAGCTGGAAGCCTCCCGGAAGGCCTCGGAGTTCCACCGCAAATCCCTGCGTGACCTGCGCGCAGAGCTGAGCAGCGCGGCAGGCTATGCGGAGCTGGGCCAGCGGCACAGCACAAGGGCGGCGCAGTATCTGGGCAAGGTGCGCTACATTCTGGGCAACATGGAGCAGATGATCACCTATGCGCTGGGTGAAGCGGCCAATGAGGATGCAACCCCCATCGACGAGGCGAGCATTGAATCCCTGGCAGGCAAGCGCGTGCTGGTGGTGGAGGACAACGAGCTGAACCGTGAGATGCTGCGGGAAATTTTGATGGATCATGACCTGGAGGTGGAGGAGGCCTGCAATGGTCAGGAGGCCGTGACGAGCGTGCAGACCCACGAGCCGGGCTATTATCACTATATCCTCATGGACATTGAGATGCCGGAAATGGACGGCTACGAGGCGACCATGAAGATTCGCCGCCTGCCCAACCGCATCCGGGCCAATATCCCCATCATTGCCCTGACGGTCAACGCCGTGAACGAGAACAGGGAGAAGGCTGCCTTTGCGGGCATGGATGGTTTCCTGGTCAAGCCGGTGGATTCCACCCGCCTGCTGTGGAATCTGGCCAAATTTCAATGACAGGGCGGATATACGCTGCATTCGGGCATAACAGGTGTACAGCCTGATTCTGCAATCCCACTATGAGAGGAGAACCTTACCATGACCAGAAAAAGACTGCCCTGCCTGCTGATGACCATCATGATGCTCGTGCTGATGATGGTGCCCCTGACCGGCCATGCCGCCAAGGAGGACAGGATATCCATCACCATGTTCCTGTGGGATCGCTCCATGTTTAAGGAGTATTCCCCCTGGCTGGAGGAAAAGTTTCCCGATATTGACTTCACCTTTGTGCAGTCCTTCAACACCATGGAGTACTACAAGGATTTGATTGCCCGCGGCATGGACATGCCCGACATCATTACCTGCCGCCGCTTCTCCCTGAACGATGCCGCACCGCTGGCGGACTACCTCATGGATTTGAGCAAGACCGAGGTAGCGGGTACCTTCTACAGCAGCTATCTGGAGATGAACCGCGAGACCTCCGGAGCGATCCGCTGGCTGCCCATGTGTGCTGAGGTGGACTGCACCCTGGCCAACAAGGCCCTGTTCGAACAGTACAACATTCCGCTGCCCACCAACTATGGCGAGTTTCTCGCGGCCATTGACGCCTTCGAGCAGCTGGGCATCAAGGGATATCAAACGGACTGGTACTATGACTATACCTGTCTGGAGACCATGCAGGGCTGTGCCATCCCGGAGCTGATGAGCCTGGAAGGCACCTGGTGGCGCATGCAGTATGAGAGCGAGACACCGGAGCATCAGGTTGGCCTGGATGACACGGTATGGCCTGTGGTATTCAGCAAGTATGAGCAGTTCCTCAAGGACGTGCGTTTCCAGCCCGGGGATGAGGAGCTTGAGTTCACGGTGACCGTCGTGCCCTTCTTCCAGGGTGAAACGGCGATGATTCGCACGACAGCCGCCATGGCGGATCAGATCAATGCCGAGCGGGGCATGGACACGGTGATTTTGCCCTACTTTGGTGAGACCTCGCAGGACAACTGGGTGCTGACCTATCCCATGTGCCAGATGGCCGTGTCCAAAAAGGTCGAGGAAGACCCGGCGAAGCTGGCAGCCATCAAGGAGATTCTGCTGGCCACCTTCAGCGCGGAGGGTCAGAAGGCTGTTGCCGCCGGCACCTCGGTGCTGTCCTACAACAAGGAAGTCAACATTGTGCCTACGCGGTCACTTGAGTATGTGCAGGACTGCATTGAGAGCAACCACCTGTATATGCGTCTGGCCTCCACGGAGGTGTTCGGCATCTCGCAGGATGTGGGCCACAGGATGATGACCGGTGAGCTGGACGCGCAGGCCGCCTATGAGGAATTCAACCGTCAAATCGTGGATTACAAGAATCCTGAGGCTGCCCAGGTGATTTTTACCCAGAATACCTACTATTCCAACGACTTCGGCACCCATGGCAGTCCTGCGGCTTCCGCGCTGATGAACACCATGCGCTCTGTGGATGGGGATGACATCGCCATCGGCTATGCCAGCGTGGCAAGCTCACCCATTTTTGTGGGGGAGTACACTGCGCAGCAGGTGAAGTGGATAATGACCTTCCGCAACCAGCTCTATCGGGGCGAGTATACCGGCGAGGAAGTGCGCCGCATCATGGAGTGGCTGGTGAATGTGAAGGAGGACGGCTCCAATCCCGTTCATCACCGCAACCAGATGCCCGTGACCAGCGGCCTGGAATACACCGTGACGGAAACGGCAAAGGGCCAGTTCCGTCTGGACAGCATCACCGTGGGCGGCCAGCCGCTGGACGAGCAGGCTGCCTACACAGTGCTGCTGGTGGGTGTGGATACGTATCTGGAGCATCCCACCTTCTGCAACTGCCCCATGCCGGCGGATTTGAAGGCCAAGCGTGCAGACTATATTGTCAATGACTTCAACAGCCAGAATTACATTCTGGAGGCTCTGTCCCAGACGCAGCAGTTCCTGCCCCCGTCGGACTATGTGACCATTGTTCAGGGCCAGTAAACATCCATCCAACCGCTCAATAAGGAGGGGGAACGCTGTGAAACGACGGCTGCTGGCCGTGTTGATGTCCTTGATGATGGTCGCGGCTGTGATTTGCGCGGGCGTTACCTACTTTCGCTTTGTTTCCCAAACCATTTATGAGGAAAGCACGGCGCACCTGACGGAGATTTTCCATCAGGCGAACCAGACACTGCACAACCTGATTTCGGTCAACTGGAGCCACATGCGCATGTGGGAGCCCTATCTTCACACAGTCCAGAGCGAGGATGAGATAGAGGCGTACCTGAACACAGCGCAGCAGGAACGCGGCTTTACGGATTTCTACTTCATTTCCCGCAATGGCGACTATCTCTCGCTGCGGGGGCAGCGGGGCTACCTGAACCTGCGGGAAGAGCTGTACGTCCTCATGCTCAACAAGGAGCCTGTGGTGGCTAACTCTGTGGTTCCGGACAAGCCGGAAATCATGGTGTTTGCCGTTCCTGCCCAGCCGGGTACCTTCCGGGATTTCCGCTATGAGGCCATCGCCATCACCTTCAACAATTCGGATGTGGTGCAGGCTCTGGAAATATCCGCCTTTGACGGGCAGGCCAGCACCTATGCTGTCCTGCCTGACGGGCGGGTGGTGGTGGATAACTCCAGCCAGAGCATGGAAACCGTCCATAATATCTTTGCCCTGCTGGAGCGTGCGGACAACCTGACCAGCGGTGATTTGGCGCACCTGGAAGCGGACTTTCAGGCTGGTGTATCCGGCGATCTGATCTTTCGGGTGGATGGAAAGGCGTATTATCTGATCTACGAATCCGCCAACTTTGAGAACTGGAGCGTGCTGGGCATTGTGCCCACGAATGTGGTCAACGCCAGCATGAACCGTCTGCAAAATGTGACCATCCTGGTGGTGTCCTGCATTGCCGCGGCACTGATGTTTGTAGTGATGCTGCTGGTGGTGCAGCGCAACAGGCAGAAGCTGAAGGCGATGGATCATGAGCTGCTGATTCGTGATGAGCTGTTCTCCAAGCTGTCCATGAACGTGGATGATATCTTCTTCATGCTGGATGCGACGAGTCATCGCGTGGAGTACGTCAGCCCGAACATGGAAAAGCTGTTGGGCCTGAGCGAGCAGGAGGTTCGGGAGGACGTCCGTGTGCTGGAGTGCATGATTGACCAGACGGAGGCACTGCAAATCCGGCAGGAGGTTGCCGGTATGTCCATTGGTCAGCAGAAGGAGTGGGAACGGGAATACACCCACCAAAAAACCGGCGAGTCGCTGTGGTTCCGCGTCATCATGTTCTGCACGGACATTCAGGGGGAGAAGAAGTATGTCCTGGACATGTCTGACCGCACGAAGGACAAGCTGACCACACAGCGGCTGGCGGAAGCTGTCCACATGGCCGAGCATGCCAGCCGTGCCAAGACCACCTTCCTGAACAACATGTCCCACGATATCCGTACGCCCATGAATGCCATCATCGGCTTCACCAACATTGCCCTCAAGCACATGCCCAAGCCGGAGGTTCGCAACTGCCTGGAGAAGATTGGCGAAAGCTCGGAGCATCTGCTCACGCTCATCAATGACGTGCTGGACATCAGCCGCATTGAAAGCGGCAAAATCGCGCTTTCTGCCCAACCTACGGATATCCGTGAGGTAGCCAGCACGGTGGTGAGCATCACCAGCGGCTTCCTGACCAACCGTGCCCTTCACTTTGCGTCCCATCTGGAGGAACCTGCATCGCCCTATGTGCTCACGGACGCGGTGCGCATCCGGGAGATACTGGTCAACATTCTGGGCAACGCGGTGAAGTTTACCGATGACGGCGGCACCATCACCTTTGAAGCCCGGTACGCGCCTGGCAGGGACATGCGGCATATCGTGGTGCGCTATCGTGTGTCGGACACGGGCGTGGGCATGAGCGAGGAGTTCCAGCAGCACCTCTTTGACGAGTTTTCGCAGGAGGAGAACGGCGCGAGGACACAGTTCAAGGGCACGGGTCTGGGCATGGCCATCACCAAGCGGTATGTGGATATGATGGGCGGCACCATCACCGTGCAGAGCCGCAAGGGCCATGGCTCGACCTTTGTGGTGGAGCTTCCCCTGGAGCTGACCGATGCCAGCCGGGTACACAAGGAGGAACAGCCTGCCGGCAGTGTGGATCTGTCCAGCGTCCATGTCCTCATGGCGGAGGACAACGACCTGAACGCCGAGATTGCCATGGTGCAGCTGGAGGAGCTGGGGATTCACGTGACCCGCGTGGCCGATGGCCGCGAGGCCGTGAACGCCATCCAGAGCCATCCCGCCGGTACCTTCGACATGATTTTCATGGATATCATGATGCCGGAGATGAATGGCTATGAAGCGACCCGCGCCATTCGCGCCCTGAAAGCTCCGCCGGACGCTGCGCGGATTCCCATCATTGCCATGACGGCCAACGCTTTTGCGGAAGATGTGCAGGCATCCCTGGAGGCAGGCATGAACGGGCATCTGTCCAAGCCCATTGCCATGGACGAGGTGGTCAGGGCAATTGCCCAGAATATCAAACAGTGACCCCATGAAAAGCTGACAGTCTTGGGTGCTGCCAGCTTTTTGTGTACGCCCATCACTCCTGCACTCTTGCACAATACGACAGGATATGCTACAATACGATCATATTCTATCATGATGTATGATGGAGAGTTTAGGTGAATTGGGTGTCAGTCATGGAGATACATGGTAACCATTGCGTCAGCAAGGAGCAGGACATGAAGGCGTTTATGCGCGAGTGCCTGTGCACAAAACGGGAGAAGCAGAGCATTGCCCGCGTCCTTGCGAAGCTGGGCGGCTATTATGATGCGGATGCTGTCTATGTGGCGGAGCTGACGGGAGACGGTCATGCCTGCATTGCCCGTTCATGGTGCCGGGAAGGCAATGGCATGGAGGATGCAGGCCTTGCTGCGCTGCCCCAGGCGGCATGGCAGGCATGGTTGCAGGCCCTGGCGGAGCAGGGTGAAGTGGCTGTTTTTCAGGGCTCGGATACAGCGGCGTATGCACGGGACATGCTGACAGCCCGTGGGGCGGAGAGCATGCTGGCAGCTGCGATGATGCCGGAGGAAGGGCTGGTCGGCTACCTGGCGGTGGAGCATCCCCGCTGCCACGCCGATGATTTGCTGGTGCTCAGTGTGATGAGTAATGTGTGCTACGCCAGTCTCAGCGCGTGGCGCACGACGCAGGCGGAGCAGGAGCAGTTCAAATTCCTGACATCCTTGGGTGAAATCTATACGTCGATGTATGATATTGACCTCATCAGCGGACAATTCCATGAGATTACATCCGTCGGCAAGGTGCATGCGCATATCGGCTCATCCGGCGATGCACAGGAACGGCTGAACTACTTCAGCCGCCATATGGTTGCACCAGACTACACAGACGACATGCTGGCCTTCGTGAATCTGACCACGCTGTCCCAGCGGCTTCAGCGCAGCCGGATAATTGTCAAGCAGTACCTCAGCTCCATGTTCGGGGCCGAGGAAGGCACGGACAGGCCCACATGGCGGGAATGCTGCTTCATTGAGGCCCAGCGGGATGACAAGGGCAGGCTGACCCGGGTACTCTTTACCACCAAGTCCGTCCAGCAGGCGAGGACGGAGGAGCTGGAATCCCAGCAGCGACTTCAGGCAAGCAACGATACCCTGACGGCGCAGCTGAAGGATGAGCAGCAGTATACAGCGATTATCGGTGCCTTGAGCAATGTGTATTTCGGCCTGTTCTTCATGGATGTGAAGGCCAATACCTTTCAGGAAATCATTACGGTGGACAACATCCACCGCATACTGGGTGAAAAGAATGATGCCCGCGATGCCCTGCGGAGCATGATGCAGGAGCTGGCTTCCCCGCTGGACCAGCAGCTTGTGCAGCAGTTTCTGGATTTCGACAGCATCGACCAGCGGCTGGGGCAGCAGTCCATTATCACCGTGGAATTTATGGCGCGGGAAGGCGGCTGGGTTCGGTGCGCCCTGATTCCCGTGGCGCGGGACAGCCATGGCAACAATCAAACCGTGCTGCTGGCCCTTCGGCGGATTACGGCGGAAAAGGAGGCCGTGACCTTCCGCGACAGCCTGATTCAAGCCTTGGCGATTTCCTATGAAAATGTCTACGCCATCAATGCAGAAACCAAAAAGGCCATCTGCTACCGCATGGGTCAGGCCATCAACGAACGCTACGGCGAGCAGTTCGCCTCCGGCAACTACGAGCCGAACATCCGCGCCTATGTGGATAATGATGTGCTGGCGGAGGATCGGCACTTCTTTGACGCGATGCTGACGGTCGCCGGGCTGAATCAGCTGATGGCGGACAGGGATGTCTACAGCTTCAATTACCGTGTGTTCCGCAATGGTTCCTTGCAATATTTCCAGTGTCAGCTGGTCAAGTCGCCGCAGGCGCAGCATGCGTATGTGATTGCTTTCCGCAGCATCCATGAGGAACGCATGCAGGAGCTGGCTCAGCAGCGCAGGGTGGAGGAAGCCAACGCCGCGCTGGAAAAGGCCAATGCCTTCCTGGAGGAAGAAATTGCCATCTCGAAGATGCTGACCAAGGAATACAGCAGCCTGTTCAAGATTGATATCAACACCGGTGCCATCAGCCTGTACCGCACGGATGGCAGGGGCATAAGCCACACGCAGCTGGAACAGCTGATGCAGCTGGGTAGCTATGAGACGGTGGTCACCAGGTATATTGATGCCTTCATCGTGCCGGAGGATCGGGAGCGTATCCGTCAGTCCAGCCGTCTGGCTGTGCTGCGGGCGCAGGTGCCGGAGGATGGGCTGTACAAGCAGAGCTTCCGGCGCATCGTGGACGGCACCATATCCTACTATGAAATGAACGTAGCCCGTATCCATGGCTCCAGCGGCCAGGACAATTTCATCATGGGCATGCGCGATGTGGACGCGTTGACGCGGCATCAGCTCCGGCAGACGCAGGAAATCGAGATGCAGCGGGAAATCATCGCAGGCCTGAGCATGGAGAACTACTCCGTGCTGCTGGTGGATCCCGAAACGGATAAGGTGACCATTGTGCGTGAGGACGGCGAGGAAGGCCGGGAAATCTCGGCATACTTCAGCAAGAGCGACTTCAACTGGTCCCGGACGATTGTCAGCTACGCGCAGGAGATGGTTGCCCCGTCCAGCCGCCCGGAGTTCCTGGAGAAGCTGTCCCTGGCCCATATCCGGGAGGATGGCCGCGATTACGCCTTCACCTATGAGAAGCTGACGGATACAGGCGTGCGGTATTTGCAGGCGCGGATATCCTTTGTCCACAAGCAGCACGGCGGTATGTCGGCTGTCATCGCCACACGAAGCGTGGATGACCTGATTCGCAAGGAACGCCAGCAGGAAATGGCCCTGCAGGCAGCCTTTGACGCGGCGGAAGCGGCCAACAAGGCCAAGACGGACTTCCTGGCGAACATGTCCCATGACATTCGCACGCCCATGAACGGCATCATTGGCATGACGGCCATTGCCGCCACGCACATCGACGACAAGGAACGCGTGCAGGACAGCCTGCAAAAGATTATTCAGGCCAGCAAGCATCTGCTCAGTCTGATTAACGAAGTCCTCGATATGAGCAAGATTGAGTCGGGCAAGGTGAAGCTCATCGAGGATGAGTTCAATCTGTGCGACCTGGTGGACAATTTGCTGACCATGACCAATCCGCAGCTGGAGGAGCATCACCATCGCCTGAGCGTGAACATTGACGGCGTGGTGCATGAAGGTGTGGTGGGCGACAGCCTGCGCATCCAGAAGGTCTTTACCAACCTGATGAGCAATGCCGTCAAGTACACGCCCGATGGCGGCAACATCCGCCTGACCATCACTGAGAAGCCCTGCAATCAGGCCAAGGTGGGCTGCTATGAGTTCGTCTTTGAGGACAACGGCATTGGCATGAGCGAGGAGTTCCTTGAGCATCTCTTTGAGCCGTTTGTCCGTGCCGGAGACAGCCGGGTCAGCAAGATTCAGGGCACCGGGCTGGGCATGCCCATCTGCCGCAACATCGTGCGCATGATGGGTGGCGATATCAAGGTCGACAGCAGGCTGGGCGAGGGCTCGCGCTTCACGGTCACCATGTATCTGAAATTGCAGGATACGGCAGAAATCAGCAATGAGAAATTTGTTGATTTGCATGTGCTGGTAGCCGATGACGATGCCCTCAGTCTGGAATCCTGCTGCTGTATGCTCAATGAGCTGGGTATGCAGCCCGATGGTGTTTCCTCCGGCAGGGAGGCTCTGGCGCAGGTGATTGCGCATCACGAGCGGAAGCAGGAGTATTTCGCGTGCATCATTGACTGGCGGATGCCGGAGATGGACGGCATTGCCACGACCCGGGCCATCCGCAGGGCCGTGGGCAAGGATGTGCCCATCATCATCATTTCTGCCTATGACTGGACGGATATTGAGCAGGAGGCACGGGCCGCAGGTGCGAATGCCTTTATCAGCAAGCCGCTGTTCCGCTCCCGCCTGGCCAGAACCTTCTCCGCGCTGGTGAACGAGGAGGAGCCGCAAAGCCATGAGCTGCCGCTGACCGACATCGAGCATATCGACCTGTCGGACCGCCGCGCCCTGCTGGTGGAGGATAATGACCTGAACGCGGAAATCGCACAGGAAATCCTGCAAATGACGGGCCTTGCCGTGGAGCGCGTGGTGGACGGCGTGGAAGCTGTGGACAGGATGAACACCTGTGCGGATGGCTACTACGACATTGTATTCATGGACATCCAGATGCCGCGCATGAATGGCTATGATGCCACCCGTGCCATCCGCGCTATGAATCGGAGTTATTGCCAGCAGCTGCCCATCATCGCCATGACGGCCAACGCCTTCGCGGAGGATGTGATGGCGGCCAAGACCGTGGGTATGAATGAGCATATCGCCAAACCTATGGATCTCAGCGCGCTGGCCCGGGCCCTGATTCGGTGGCTCCTATAATTCCCGACACCCGAGCATGGCGCGTCAAGGATACCGCGCTGTGGCTTTGTGAATACAAGAAATGAGGCAATGACGTATGACAATTCAGGAATGCTACCAGCGGCTTGGTGGTAACTACGCACAGGCGGAGCAGCGGCTCATGCGGGCCAGTCTGGTGGAACGGTTCGCGCTTCGTTTTCTGGACGACCATTCCTTTGACGAGCTGTGCCAGGCCATGGACAAGGGCAGCCGCAGCGATGCCTTCCGCGCTGCGCATACCCTCAAGGGTGTGAGTGCGAACCTGAGCTTTACGCAGCTGTTCACCTCATCTGACGCGCTGACGGAGCTGCTGCGCCCGGAAGCCGACGCCATTCCTGCGGATGCCTTTGCTCTGCTGGAAAACGTGAAGCAGGACTACAAGCGGACGGTGGAGGCCATCCAGGCATTCCGCGCATGAGATGGCATAGAAGGAGCAGCCGAAGGGAAGGAAATGAGGGAACATGAACAGGAAGAAGGTTTTGATCGTTGAGGACAACGAGCTGAACCGTGCCATGCTCTGCGAGATTGTATCGGAGTACTATCGGCCACTGGAGGCCGAGAACGGTCAGGCCGCACTGGATATCCTGACGCAGGGTGCAGAGGGGATTGCCCTGATTCTGCTGGACCTGATGATGCCGGTGATGGATGGCTACACCTTTCTGGACCATATCAAGCAGGATCCTGAGCTGTCACTGATTCCGGTGATTGTCATGACGCAGGGCGACAGCGAGGAGGATGAAATCGCGTCCCTGGCCCATGGCGCAACAGACTTTGTGCCCAAGCCCTATCGTCCCAAGGTCATCCTGCATCGCATGGCCAGCCTGATTACCTTGCGCGAAAACGCCGCCATGATTAACCAGTTCCAGTATGACCGGCTGACGGGCCTGTACAGCAAGGAATATTTCTATCAGCTGGCGTGGGACATGATTGAGGACAATCCTGAGAAGGATTATTACATCCTCTGTTCCAACATTGAGAACTTCAAGCTCATCAACGATGCGCTGGGTGCGCAGGCCGGCGATGCGCTGCTCCGGGAAGCAGCGGCATGCGCCAGGAGTGTTGTGGGCAACGATGGCCTGATGGGACGGCTGGGCGATGACCATTTTGTTTATCTGGTTGAGCGGGAAAAGCTGGAGGAGCGCAGGGAGCTGATTGAAGAAAGCCTGCTGCATGTCTTTGATGCCACCAAGCAGAGCATCACCATCCGCGGGGGTGTCTACCGGGTGCGGGATCATCTGACCTCGGTGGAGAAGATGTGCGACCGCGCACTGCTGGCAGCCAGGAGCATCAAGGGGCAGTACAATCGTCCCTATGCCCTCTACGATGAATCGCTGCGGGACAAGCTCCTGCGGGAGCGGAGCATCACCGAAGCCATGGAAATGGCGGTGGTGCAAAAGCAGTTCGTGGTGTACTATCAGCCCAAGTACAGCCTGCGCAGCGGTGCTATGGTGGGTGCGGAAGCCCTGGTGCGCTGGATTCATCCCACATGGGGCTTCGTGTCCCCGGGGGAGTTCATCCCGCTGTTTGAGAAGAACGGCTTCATTGCCCGGCTGGACCGGTATGTGTGGGAGCAGGTCTGCGCGCAGCTGCGGCACTGGGAGGACATGGGGTATCCGAGTATCCCCGTGTCGGTGAACATGTCCCGGGCGGATTTCTTCCAGAACGACCTGGCAGATTTCCTCAGCGGACTGGTGGAACAATACCGCATCAAGCCCGCACAGCTGCATCTGGAGCTGACGGAATCTGCCTATGTGGATAATGCTGTCCGGATCATCAGCCGGGTGGAGGAGCTGCGCCAGCGGGGCTTTGTCATTGAGATGGATGACTTTGGCAGCGGCTATTCCTCCCTGAACCTGCTCAGTCAGCTCCGGCCTGACATCCTCAAGCTGGATATGCAGTTTATCCGCAGTGAAACGGCCAAGCCTGCGCAGGGCAGTATCCTCAATGATGTCATCAACATGGCGCACCGGATGCGCCTGACCGTGGTGGCGGAGGGTGTGGAAAACCGGGCCCAGCTGGAGCGGCTCAAGAGTGAGCAATGCGATATGGTGCAGGGAGCCTATTTCTCCATGCCGATTCCTGTGCCGGCCTTTGAGGCGATGCTCACGCTTCAGCAGCCGTCGCGCGAGGTACCTGCCGCCATGCCGACCAGCCCGGACAGGGCCGCGTACACGCTGCTGGTGGTGGATGAGGATGCCAATTTCCGGGGAAAGCTCCGCACAGCCTTCCAGGAGGAATGCCATGTGCTGGAAGCTGCGGATGCGGACAGCGCGCTGGCGTGCATCCGCTCGGATACGGATATCCTGACGGTGGTGTTGAGCCTGTCGCTGGCGAACAATGGCGCATCGACACTCATCAAAGCCCTGCGACAGAATCCGGCCTTCTGGCAGGTGCCGGTGATGGCGGTCATGCCCGGCGGCTGCAACACGGAGTCGTATCCGCTGGCGCAGGAAGTGGATGACTGCATGTGCAAGTTCCATCCGACCTTCGATGTGTACAGGCGCATCAAGCAGCTGCTGGTCACTGCCATCTCCAACAGGCGGGAGCAGCTGCTGGAGGATGTGGCCAATCAGGACTACCTGACGGGTCTGCTGAACCGGCGCGGCCTGACGGAAGCCCTGAAGTCCATTCACCAGGCGGATGAGCCGCTGGCCGTGTACCTGTTTGACCTGGACGACCTCAAGCTTATCAACGATACCAACGGCCACAGCGAGGGCGACAGGATGATTCGCTGCTTTGCGGAGCTGCTGCGGGCCAGAACACGCACGGGGGATATTCTCTGCCGCTATGGCGGGGATGAATTCCTGGTCATCCTCAAGCGCGTATCCCAGGAAACCACCGCCGTCAGCAAGGGCGAAAGCATCTGCGCTGCCTTCAGCGAGGGTTATCAAACAAAGTACGGTGCTGTATCCTGCACCGCAGGCGTGACGCTGTGCACCTCCTATGAGCTGGCCTTGGAGCATGTGATTGACCGTGCCGACAAGGCCCTGTACCACGCCAAGCAGGAGTGCAAGGGTCATTGCGTCGTTTGGCAAATGCAGGCAGAGGACCTCACAGCACGTGACATCGGCTGACACATCTGTTGCAGTATCCTTGGGTGTGGCGCATCCCGGAAGCGGGACATGCGCCACACCGCTTTGCTGACAGGAGAATCCTGGTGCTCCGAAGAGCATCGACGCATGCGGCAAGCTGTGCCGCCCCGATGGAGGAATGAACCATGCAAAAGCAATCCTTCACGCTGCCTGATACACAGGCTTACGAACGGCAGGCTGCCGAGCAGATTCCGGCGGAGGATCGGCCCTGCTATCATCTTACGCCACGGGTGGGCTGGATGAATGACCCCAATGGCTTCTGTTTCTATCAGGGTGCCTATCATCTGTTTTACCAATACTATCCCTACGACACGGTCTGGGGGCCCATGCACTGGGGTCATGCCATCAGCCGCGACCTGATGCACTGGGACTATCTGCCCGCTGCCCTTGCCCCGGATACCGCGGCGGATGCAGGCGGATGCTTCTCCGGCACGGCACTGCCGCTGGAGGACGGCAGGCTGATGCTGATGTACACGGGCGTTCAGCAGCCGGACGGGCAGCAGGCGCAGTGCATCGCCATCGGGGACGGGGTGTCGTTTGTCAAGCAGGCAGGGAATCCGGTCATCACTGCTGCCATGCTGCCGCAGGGCTACAGTGCGCAGGACTTCCGCGACCCCAAGGTGTGGCGTGGCAGGGATGGGACATTCTACTGCATGGCAGCCAATCGTCATGCGGAGCATCAGGGCTGTGTGGTGATGCTGGAGAGTGCGGATGGCCTGAACTGGCAGTTCGTGACGGAGCTGGAGGCCAGCATGGGCCAGCTGGGCCGCATGTGGGAATGCCCGGACTTCTTCCAACTGGATGGTCAGCAGGTGCTGATGGTCAGCCCGCAGTTCATGCAGGCCTCCATGGACGGCAAGTTCCGTCCGGGCAACAATACCATGGCCCTGCTGGGGGACTATGATGACAGGACACACCGTTTTACCCGCCGCGCTGTGCAGCCGCTGGACATGGGGCTGGACTTCTACGCACCGCAAACCACCTGTGCACCGGATGGCCGGCGCATCCTGATTGGCTGGCTGGAGAACTGGGAAACGCTGAACAGCGCGCCCCGCAAGCACAAGTGGTACGGCCGCATGAGCGTGCCGCGGGAGCTGAGCATCCGCCAGGGACGGATTTATCAGCAGCCTGTCCGGGAAATCATGTCCCTGTGGCAGGAACGCATACAGATGCAGGGCATTCGTCTACAGGGTGGGATGACCCTGCCGGGTATCCATGGGCGGCAGCTGGATATGACCATACGGCTGCACACAGAAGGGTCTGCCCGCTGCTTTGAGCTGCGTTTTGCGCAGGATGCGCAGCATTTCACGGCCATTCGCTGCCTGCTTGCGCAGGGCGAGGTGGTCTTTGACCGCACCTTCAGCGGCACGGAGCGGCATATTCCGCATGTGTGCATGGCCCGGGCGTGCGTCAAGGATGGCGTGATGACCCTGCGGCTGCTGCTGGACGGCGAGAGCGCGGAGCTGTTCGTCAACGATGGCGAGCAGGTGCTGTCTTCCCTGCTGGAAACGCCCCTGTCCGCTGAGGGGATAACCTTCTGCGCCGACGGGGACATGACGGTGGATGTGGATGCAGCCATCATCCAGCGGCAGGCATGACGAATCAACCCGCTGATATGAATCAACCCCCACAGTGCGGGAAGCAGCTGATGCTCCATGCTGTGGGGGTTGATGTGTCCTTACCGGTCAGCCGGTGTGCGGTGAATGTTGCTGCGTGGGTCATGGGTCTTGATTTCCTTGGGTGAAACGCCAAACTTCTTCTTGAACATGCGGCTGAAATAGTACGCATCACAGAAGCCGAAATGCGCGGCAACCTCCTTCACATTGGTGCCGCCATCGCGCAGCATGTTGTAGGCATCATTCAGCTTCAGGTTCAGCTGGTATTGATGGATGCTCTCGCCCGTAATCTCCCGGAAGCGGGCGGAGAGGGTGCGCTCGTTCATGCCGGTGATGGCGGCAATCTCCTGAATGGAATACATGCGGCTGGCATGCTGCCGGAACAGCCGGATGACGGATACGCTCCATTCATTGCCGGTGGGCTGATTGGTCAGGGCCAGGCTGGTCAGGTCGTTGAGCAGGAGATTGAGCAGATACCGCAGACGGCGCACCGCATCCTTGCGCTGGGACCAGTAGGTGTCGATGATGTCCCGGAACATGCCCGTGATGGCGGTATCCTGTCCGCAGTGGATGATGGTGGGCAGGCAGAAGCTGTCACCCTCGCCATAGGCCGCCGCTTCCGTGCTGTTCAATTCCACGCGGCAGCGGTCAGCGGGCAGGCAGGTCATGTGGATGAACATGTTCCGGGCATTGAGGGTGCACTTGGTCGGACTCCAGTGATGACTGCCTGCCCGCAGGAAAATCAGGTCGCCTGCCTGCACCTGATACACCGCTTCATCCTGTACCATCATCCATTCGCCGCTGTAGACATACATCAGGTCGTGCTCGTCCATCACGCGGTCAGGATGCAGCTCGGGCTGGGGATATACGTTTTCACCGCACAGTGTCACCATTCGGTTGGGGGAATAGGGGAGAATGCTGTACTCCATGCTTCAACCTTCCTGTCACCATCACATTGGCTCACCGTCTGCCATGAAGCGGGTCTGCAAGCCCCATGCCCCGGGAGACTCCTGTGGCTCAGTGCCTCCCGGGGCCATGAATGTCAGGCCAGACGCAGGAGCAGGCGCAGCACGCGCTTGACGCTGGTCTTGACATCCTCGCGACTCAGACGGCCCTCCGCTATCATTTGCAGGGTATGCTCGGGCATGCCGCAGGCCATCTTGATGTCATTACCGGCGGCAATTTCCGTGTACTGGGCCCCGTGGGTATACCAGTCGGTGGTCACGGCACCATCGAAGCCCCATTCATCCCGCAGAATGCCGGTCAGCAGGTCGTGATACTCCGATGCCCGATGTCCGTTGATGAGGTTGTAGGAGCTCATAATCGTCCAGGGGGAGGCCTCCTTGACGCAAATCTCGAAGGCCTTGAGATAGATTTCACGCAGGGCGCGCTCCGACACGCGGGAATCGGATTCGCGGCGGTTGGTTTCCTTGTTGTTGCAGGCGAAGTGCTTCATGGAGGCCGCTACACCCATGCTTTGAATACCCCGAATCATGGCAGCGGCCATTTTGCCCGCCAGCAGCGGATCCTCGGAATAGTACTCAAAGTTGCGTCCGCACAGGGGGCTGCGGTGGATGTTGATGGCAGGGGTCAGCCATACGCCGATGCCGTTTTCGCGCACTTCCTCCGCACCGGCCCGGCCCACGGCGAAGGTGATGTCCGGATCCCAGGTGCAGGCCAGCAGCGTTGCACAGGGGAAGGCGGTGGTGTTGACTCCGGCTTCCCGCAGGATGCGCAGACCGGCAGGGCCATCCGCCGTCATCACATTGGGAATGCCGTGATTGGGCAGGTTGCCGAAGCCGTTGGTATTGGCCACGCCGCGATTGGGCTGACCGCCCAGCAGATGCACCAGCTCCTTGTCCGTCAGGCTGTCCACAAAGGCGTCAAGGGACATGCGGCCTTCATACACCTCCATCAGACTGATGCCGGAGGGCTGCTCCCACAGACCTGCCGTGGGGCCGTCCCATTCCCTGGGCCGCTGGCCGTCCGCAGGCAGACCATCCATCAGCACACGCTCCAGCGCGGGGCCGCAGCCGGGAACGGGCGTGTAGCTGCCATCGGCATGCAGCCGCCGGGGCAGGGAGGTCGGCACACACCTGGGGCTGTGCTGCGCCAGCACACGGGCTTCATCCAGCGTCAGGGAAATGGGCTGGGTGTCCCGCACATGGCTGCCCACATGGAAGGTGTAAACGCCTTCTTCCGTCACATAGGCAGAGGTCTGCTCGTCATAGCTGGCGAACTGGTAGGCCGTGAAGGAAACCTCCACCGACTCCGTTTCACCGGGAGCCAGCAGACGGGTCTTGGCAAAGCCCACCAGCACCCGGGCAGGCTTGTCCAGCTTGACCGCGGGAGCCTCGCAGTACACCTGCACGACCTCACGGCCAGCCATGCTGCCCGTGTTGGTCACGGGAACGCTCAGGCAGAAAGCACCGTCACAGCCATCCGTCCAGACAGGCTTGCCCAGCTCGAAGGTGGTGTAGCTCAGGCCGAAGCCGAAGGGATAGCACACCTTCTCTGCTGCACCGGGAATGGTCTCGAAGTAGCGATAGCCGACAAAGATGTCATCCTCGTAGTTGACGTAAGTTTCGGATTCATTGAACCCCGCCGAGGACGGATAGGCCGCGAAATTCACCGCGAAGGTGTCGCTCAGATGCCCGCTGGGGCATACATCGCCGCACAGCACGTCCGCCGTGGCCAGACCGCCCTCCATGCCACCCTGCCAGGCCAGCAGGGCTGCGCCGATGCGGGCATCATCCTTGAACCAGGTGGTGTCCATCATGCCGCCGATGTTCAGTACGGCAATCACATGGGGGAATGCCGCCGTGACCTGTGCCACCAGTGCGGCCTCCTCCCGGCTGAGGAAGAAGTCGCCGTCAAAGGCTTCACCCGTGCGGTCATACCCCTCGCCGGAGAAGCGGCAGATGATGACCATGGCCGTATCCGCCCATGCGCGGGCCTGGGACAGCAGGTCATCCGGGAGCGCAGGCTCCACGGTCTGCCCGGGATGACGGCCCTCGGCGTACTGACGGGCCACGTCTGCCCGGTAATAGGCACTCAGCGGGGCAAAGAGCTGCACCTTGCCCTGCGCTTCCTTTTCCTCCAGACCATCCAGAATGCTGCGCACATAGGCAACTGTCACGTCACCGCTGCCGCCGCCGCCCTTCACATAATCCGCCTGCGCCTTGCCGAAAACGGCGATGCGCTTGCCACCCGTCAGAGGCAGCAGATGATGCTCGTTCTTGAGCAGCACTATGCCCTCGCTGGCGGCCCTGCGGGACAACGCCCGGTGTTCCGCACAGCCGGTCACGCGCTCCGCCCGGCCATCCAGCGGCCTGCCCGGCATGTAACGGACACGCTGCCACTTGCTTTCGCTCATGGAATATTCCTCCTGTTTGCCGCGGCTCATGGGCCGCAAATTTAATCCTATTATAGCATCCTTTGGCGCAATAGGGAACAGGCAATTGCTCCGCGCATGCGGGAAAGCGCGGCACGATTTGCGCCTTGACGGCGTCATGCGCCGATGGTACAATAGAGACAATATCATGTGTGGAAGGCGTTGAACGATGATGACGAAGATTGCTATTCTGGGTGCCGGCTCCATCGCTGGTGTGATGGCCCGTACCCTGCAAGGCATGCAGGCCAAGGGACGGCCCGTTGCGCTGTATGCCGTGGCCTCCCGCAGCCTGGACAAGGCGGAAGCCTTCGCGAAGCAGTGGGGCTTTGAGAAGGCCTATGGCTCCTATGAGGACATGCTGAACGACCCGGCGGTGGAGCTGGTGTATGTAGCCACACCCCACAGCCACCACGCAGCGCATACCCGGCTGTGCATCGACCACGGCAAGGCAGCACTGGTGGAAAAGGCCTTTACCGGCAATGCCCGGCAAGCCCGGGAAACGCTGGCCTACGCCGAGGAAAAGGGCGTGCTGGTGACGGAAGCCATCTGGACACGGTACATGCCCGTGCGCCGGATGGTGGACGAGCTGCTGGCACAGGGAGAAATCGGTGAGCCCAGGCTGCTGACGGCCAATCTGGGCTATGCCATCGAGGGCAAGGAACGCATCTTCCGGCCGGAGCTGGCGGGCGGCGCATTGCTGGATTTGGGTGTGTATGTGCTGAACTTCGCATCCATGACCTTCGGGGATGACGTGGTGCGCATGGACAGCTCCGTGAGCATGCTGGACACAGGCGTGGACTGTGCCGAGAGCATTGACCTGTACTACCGCGACGGCCGCATGGCCAAGCTGTATGCCACCGCCGCCGCACGCACGGACAGGCACTGCATGATCTACGGCACCAACGGTGCCATCATGCTGGACAACGTGAACAACCCCCAAACCATCACCATCTACGATGATGCTCAGCGCGGCCCTGTGCGTCGTGTGATGCCCGTCCCTGAGCAAATCACCGGCTACGAGTACGAAGTAGAGGCCTGCCTGACCGCTCTTGCCAACGGCACCCTGGAATGCCCCGACATGCCCCACGCCCAAACCATCCACATGATGGACATGATGGACACCCTGCGCGCCCAATGGCACATGACCTACCCCTTCGACTAATCCCCAAGGAATCGCGCCAGCGTCGAAGGGGTCAAGGGGCGATGCCCCTTGTTCGGTAGCAGGGGTGAAACCCCTGCGCAGGTCTGGGCGGCAGCCCAGCGCAACATGTTAAAGCAGGAAGGCCATGACCGACCTTCCTGCTCTTTTATTACCCGTTACTCAACCCAGTGAACGTAATCGTCCTTGCGGGGTGCCGCCGTGCGGAAGCCGCCTTCCTCGGGATACCCCAGAATGCAGTGACCAATCCCCACATAATCGCCCGTGATGCCCAGTTCTGCCAAAATGGCCTTGCCCTCGGGCGAATCAAATTCCTCCTTGGCCCGGTGAATCCAGCAGGAGCCAATGCCATGGGCGTGAGCAGCCAGCATCAGGTTGCCCATGACCAGACTGCCATCGTAGAGATGGGTGCCAATGGAACGGTCAGCCAGTACCACCAGCACCACAGGCGCACCGTAGAAGGGATCAACGTCCGGCCCCTTGCCCATGACAGCAGCGTTCATCGCACTGAGCCGGTCACGCATGGCTTTGCTGGTCACAGCGATGATGATGGGGGATTGCTTGCCCATGCCCGTGGCGGCATAGGTGCCTGCCTGAAGAATCTCCTCCAGCACAGGACGGGGCAGCATGTCGGGCTTGTACTTCCGGCAGGAACGGCGGGTGAGCATGGCTTCCATGGTTTCGTTCATGTGGTTCAACCTCCTTGCATATGGATACAAAACAGCGCAGACAGGATGGACAACGGCTGTCCTGCCTGCCTGCGCTGCTGTTTACTGAATGATAATCCGTCCGCAGGTCTCGCACTCCACCAGCACCGTGCCGCTCTTGATTTTGCGCAGCAGCGCGGAGGGCTGGGCCGTGTTGCAGCCGCTGCACTGATCGCCGATGAGCCGGGCCATGGGCGGCGCAATGTGCTTCTTGATGGTCAGATATTCGGCCATCAGCTCCTTGTCCACCGATGCGGCCTTGGCATTGACCACCGCACGCTGGGCATCCAGAGCCGCCTTCTTTTCCTGAATCTCCCGGTCATAAACCTGCTTGAGCTGGTCGAAGTCCTGCTTGACCTTGGCAACCTCATGGCGGATGGAACGCTGCCGACGGTCATGCTCATTGGATTCCTTGACGATGCGGTTCATTTCCTGCTCGTAGGAAGCGATGGTCTCCCGGCACCGGCTGACTTCCTGCAGCATGGCGCGGGCGGCTTCAACGTCCTCCGGAGGAGCGGCCTTGAACTTCGCAGCCAGAGCATTCAGCTGTTCCTCGCAGCGGACAATGGCATCCCGGATGGCGTCCTTGCGGTCAGCCATGACGGCTACCTGCTCCTCAATCTGCTTGTAGAGCTTCTGCTGCTCCATGATGAAATCGCGGCTCTTTTCCAGCTTCTGGCGGGTGGGGGAGCGGCGGATGTCGTTGGCGATGCGGTCCGCCTTCATGTCCTCCTGCTGGTATTGCCACATAAGCTCAAGCTGCTGCTGATCCATGGATGTACCTCCTGATATGATAATCACGGTGCATGAGCGCACCGGGGCTGGCTGTCATGCGTAGGCAGATGCCTCCGATTTTGATACGCATACATCATATTGTACCGCATCCGGCCAGATTTGTAAAGCATCTGCCAGGGCAAAGATGCCGGGGGCTTCCGTGGCAAAATGCCCGGCTTCCAGCATCACAACCCCTGCTTCGGCGGCTGCCAGCGCATGATGATGTTTGGCTTCTCCCGTCAAAAATGCCTGAGCACCCATGGCAGCGGCTTCCGGCCAGAAATCACTGCCTGCACCGCTGCACAGCCCCACCTGCTGGATGGTGGCATCTCCGCTGCCCATCACGCGCACCACGCTGCCCAGCTGCCGGGATACTTCCTGGGCAAAAGCATGGGCCGTCATGGGTGCAGGCAGACGGCCTACCCGCACGAAATCCTCGCCGGTCACGTCCGTCAGCCCCATGACAGCGGCCAGTACATCATTGATGCCGCCGGGGGCGCGGTCAAGGTTCGTGTGCGCAGCAATCAGGGCCATGCGCCCACGAATCATCCGGCACAGCAGCCGCCCCTCTGCATCGGTCTCGGTCATGCGCTTGCGGGGGGAGAACATCATGGGGTGATGGGTGATGATGAGATTCGCGCCACGGGCCTGCGCTTCATCCAGCACACGGCTGGTCACATCCATGGCCACATGAATGCCGCGCACTTCCCAGCCGGGGTCGCCCACCAGCAGCCCCGCGTTGTCGAAGCTCTCCTGCAAGGCAAAGGGGGCGCGGCTGTCGATGAAATCATAAACATGCTGCACAGTCAGCATCGGTTTCATGCCTCCAGTTTCCGTTGATAAAAGTCAATGTCCTGCTTCGCCTGCGCGATGGCCTGCCCATCCGGGGCCGCAGCGACCCGCAGGCCGGACAGCTTGGCTTCCGCTACCTTCAGCCGCCAGAGGAGGTACTCCCTTAGCAGGGGAGTCCGCTCGTCAAAGAGCAGGGAACCATAGCGCAGCTCCTGCGCGGTCATGGCGGCAGGGCCGGGTTCAGCTCGCCAGAACACATAGAACCGCCCACCAGCGCGGCACAGTACCTCCCGCGTCAGATGATAGCCCACTGCCTGCACAGCTTCGCGCACCAGCGGCAGCTCCGTATGGGCGGACAGCACCAGGGTGGCACCGTGAAGCCTGTCCCGGCCCCGCAGCAGAATACAGGCCAGCGTTTCCCCGCCCATGCCCATGATGGATATGCAGCCGCAAGGCTCCGTCACGGCATCCAGGCCGTCCGCACACACGAGGGTTGCGCGCTCCTGCAAGCCCCGGCGGGCTACCTCAGCCTCCGCGTGGCGCAGGGCTTTGGGGCTAACATCAGCCAGAATCATCCGGCGGCACAGGCCGCTGGCCAGCAGGTGGCAGGGGAGAAAGCCATGGTCGGTGCCGATATCCGCACCCAGTTCGCACACAGGATACAGCGCGGCAGCCAGCATCAAACGCTCGTCCAGCATAAGACCTCCAGCAGGAAAATCAAGCCCTGCCAGAGCGGCAGGGCGTAGGATGGCAGCAGGGGTATCAGTCGATATAGTCCCGCAGCTTCTTGCTCCGGGAAGGATGGCGCAGCTTGCGCAGGGCCTTGGCCTCGATTTGGCGGATGCGCTCACGGGTCACGTTGAACTCGCGGCCCACTTCCTCCAGTGTGCGCTGATGGCCGTCATCCAGACCGAAGCGCAGGCGAAGCACCTTTTCCTCACGGGGGGTCAGGGTGTCCAGCACCTCCAGCAGCTGCTCCTTCATCAGTGCGAAGGAAGCGGCTTCCGCAGGGGCGGGCGCGTCATCGTCGGGGATGAAGTCGCCCAGATGGCTGTCCTCTTCCTCGCCAATGGGGGTCTCCAGCGACACAGGCTCCTGCGCAATCTTGATGATTTCCCGCACCTTGCTCTCGGAAATGTTCATTTCCTTGGCAATCTCCTCGGGGGTAGGCTCGCGGCCATACTCCTGCAGCAGCTGACGGCTGACGCGGATGAGCTTGTTGATGGTCTCCACCATATGCACGGGAATGCGGATGGTACGGGCCTGGTCGGCAATGGCACGGGTGATGGCCTGACGAATCCACCATGTGGCATAGGTGGAGAACTTGAAGCCCTTGCGGTAGTCGAACTTCTCCACGGCCTTAATCAGACCCAGATTGCCCTCCTGAATCAAATCCAGGAACAGCATGCCGCGGCCCACATACCGCTTGGCAATGGACACCACCAGACGGAGGTTGGCCTCGGACAGCTTCTGCTTGGCTGCCTCCTTTTCCTCGGGGGTGCCGCTTTCCAGCTTCTTGGCAATCTCGACCTCTTCCTCGGCGGTCAGCAGGGGTACCTTGCCGATTTCCTTGAGGTACATGCGCACAGGGTCGTCAATGCTGATCCCCT
>JBJEUL010000266.1:0-10416 GCA_051883835.1 Aristaeellaceae bacterium | reverse complement strand
TGCAGGGGTGAAACCCCTGCGCAGGTCTGGGCGGCAGCCCAGCTCTCCACGTTTGAATAGCAAATAAGGAAAAGAGAAAAACGTGAGTTTCCAAGCAGACGACGCAGTTCGTCCGCGTAGGAAACGGCAGGTTCCGCGGACTACAAGAGAAACGACCTCTCCGACCTCGCCGCGCTCAGCCACATTCTTCCATCCCAATAACCACACGCCCCGCAGGATGCACATGATCCTGCGGGGCCGTTGCATAGGGAAAAAAGCCGCTGCCCGGTGTGGGACAGCGGCCTGTGTGTGTCGGGGAAGGGTGCGCTCCTTTGGGAGGTTGCGAAACATGCCGTTTCCAACGCGGACGGGCTGCGCCGTCTGCTTGGAAACTCGGGTTTTTCTGATTTCTTTTTGTTGTTTTAACATGGTGCGCTGGGCTGCTGCCCAGACCTGCGCAGGGGCGTTGCCCCTGCACCCCACAAGGGGCATCGCCCCTTGACCCTTTTTACGCTGGCGCGGTCCCTTGGAGAGCGCGGGCGGCGCGGCGCAGAATGCGGCGGGCACTGCCGTGGGACAGCGTCCGCAGCGCGTCCTCCAGAGGGAGCAGCATGGCTTCCTCTACCTGTGTTAAATCGGGCTGCAAGGATTGGTTCGTGTAGCGGGCCAGAAAGTAGGTCACATGCTTCATACGCCCATCCGCCAGCGGATAGACATCCACCAGCGGCGCAGCATCGCACAGCTCCGCATGCAGGCCGGTTTCCTCGCGAATCTCGCGCAGTGCGGTTTCCGCAGGCGTTTCACCCGGCTCCACATGGCCCTTGGGCAGCCCCACGCTCCCGCTCTTTTCCCGCACCAGCACCCAGCGCGTTTCCCCGTCCTGCACGGTATACAGGGCTGCTCCCGCGGAACGAACCAGCTCCATCCCTTATCCCTCCAGCGCGACGGCCAGGCGGAGAATCCCCTCCTCCACATACCGCCTCGGGCAGCCGATGTTGATGCGCAGATGCCCCTCGCCGCCCTGTCCGAAGAAATCGCCGCCCGTGAACACCACGCCGGCTTCCTCCGCTTTGGCCATCAGTTCTGCTGTGGTCAGGCCATAGGCGCGGCAGTCCAGCCACGCCAGATAGGTGCCTTCCATGGGGGGCAGCACGGCCTTGGGCAGATGCTGCGCCACCAGCTCCCGGAGCATGGCGCGGCTGCCGTCCAGATAAGTCATCAGGCCGTCCAGCCAGGCATCACCCTCGTTGTAGGCGGCACGGGTGGCTTCCAGCGCGAAAATATTCCCGCTGCGCACGCCGGCACGGTTCATTTCGGCTTCAATTTTTTGCCGTACGTCCGCTTCCCTGCACAGCAGACTCGCCTGCTGCAACCCCGCCAGATTGAAGGTCTTGCTGGCGGCGCACAGGCTGATAACACGTTCCCCCTGCAGCGACAGCGCAGGCACGAACTCGTTGGGTGCGTACACAAAATCCGCGTGAATCTCGTCCGACACCAGCGGCACGCCGTAGCGATTCAGCAGCTCCAGCAATGCGGACAGCTCGTCCCTTGTCCACACGCGGCCCACAGGGTTGTGGGGGCTGCACAGCACCATCAATTTGGCCCCGGCCTGCAGCTGCTTTTCCACAGCCGACAAGTCCATGTCATAGCCGCCATCCGCCCGGCGCAGCAGCGGGGCATCCATCAGCGTGCGGCCCGTAGCCTCCACCGAGAAGCGGAACGGCCCATACACCGGGGACTGGATGATGACCCCATCGCCCGGCTGGGTCAGGGCCAGAATCGCCAGCTTGATGCCCGTGACCACGCAGGGCAGCATGATGACCTCCTGTGCCTCCAGCGCAAGGCCGTGCCTGCGCTGCCAGAAGGCCGTCAGGGCCTGCGCGTCATCCGCCATGATGGCGGTGTAGCCATAGGTAGGATGGGCGGCGCGGCGCAGAATCGCCTCCTGCACAGCGGGCGGGCTGGGGAAATCCATGTCCGCTACCCACAGCGGAATCACCCCTTCGCCATGCTCGGCGCGGCATTCGTCCCACTTCTCGCACCGGGTATCCATCCGATACAGACCCTCGTCAAAGTACTCCTGATTGAATTGCATCGTTTGTATCCTCCTTGCGGGACCGGGATGCCTTCAGCACCCAGAACCCGGCAGATTTATCCAGCTTCTCCACGCTGCCGTAGAGGGTTTTCAGGTATTTCATGCAGCTCTCCGCGCCCTGCTGCTTGCGGATGACCAGATACAGCGCGCCATCCCCGCTGAGCGTCCGGGCCGCATCGGCAAACATGCGGTAAATCACCTGCTTGCCTGCGCGGATGGGGGGATTCGTCACCACCGCCTGATAGCGGCCCTGCATCAGCGCGTTCATGCCGTCGGATTCCACACAGCGCACCTGCACACCGTTGCGGCGGGCGTTGTCCTCGGCCAGAGCCAGCGCACGGCGGTTCACATCGGCCATGATGAGCCGTGCCTCCGGGTTGACCTTCGCCAGAGCCACGCCGATGGCTCCCCAGCCACAGCCCAAATCCAGCACATCGCCGGTCAAGGGCGGCAGCGCATCCAGCAGCAGCCGGGTGCCCTGGTCCAGTTCACCCTTGGAAAAGACCCCTGCATCCGTCATGCAGTCCAGCGTTACCCCGCGATAGGCATAGCGGCAGGGTACGGGCTTCGATATGCAGGAAGGGTCTTGCGCATAATATTGTTCCGTCACGGTTGCTCCTCCATCCCCGCAGCCTGACGCAGGCTGCGCAGCTCATCTTCCGTCAGCTCCCGCCACTGACCGGGGGCAAGGGCTTCATCCAGCACCAGCGGGCCAAAGCGCAGCCGGTGCAGCTGCGTCACCTCCCGGCCCACGGCCTGAAACATGCGCTTCACCTGATGGAATTTGCCCTCCCGCACGGTGGTCAGGGCAACGGCTTCCTCCGGCGAGGAGGTCAGGATATCCAGCCCGGCAGGCAGTGCGTCAAAGTCCGATAAGGTCAGCCCAGCCGCGAAGGCCTCTACATCCCGCTCCGTCAGCGGGCCGTCCACCGTGGCGCGGTAAACCTTGTCCACATGCCGGCCCGGGGCCAGCAGGCGATGATTCAGCTCCCCGTCCGTGGTCAGCAGCAGCAGACCCGTGGTGTCCTTGTCCAGACGGCCCACAGGCATGCAGCCGATGGCCCCGTAGACAGGGGGCAGCAAATCCATGATGGTGGGCTGTTTTTTGTCCCGGGCGGCCGTGAGCAGACCGGCAGGCTTGTACAGCATCACATGCCGCGCCAGCCGCCCGTCCACGCACTGCCCGTTCACCGTCAGGATGGCGGAGGTATCGCAGGAAAAGCCGGGGTCGGTGATGACCTGTCCGTCCACCATGACCCGTCCCTGACGAATCAGCTTTTGCAGCTGGCTGCGGCTTCCCTCGCCCAGCGTCACCAGCCAGCGGTCAAGGCGCATCACGCGGCAGCCCCCCGCCCCACGCTCAGCTGCTCCACATAAGCGGCGGACAGCAGCTGCTTGAAGGGGATGGCCGGCATCAGCAGTACCACCGCCGCAATGCCGATGGCCCAGACATTCCCGCTGAGGGAGGGCAGCGGAACGGAGGTTATGCCGAGGCTGAGGTTGGCCATAGCGAAAGCCAGCGCAGACACGTAGCCCGAGCCAATCCACGCCACCACCGCCAGGAAGGGCAGCAGCGTCACGCAGCCCGCCAGCCATGCCAGCAGCACGCCGCCGCGATGACCCTGCACCATCTGCCTGCCGCCCCGGGCGATGGCATGCCGGGTGCCGCTGTGGAACGCCAGCCCGAACAAAAGCGGCAGCAGCGTCATGGCGTAGAGGATCAGCACCAGGGTTGCGCCCTTGATGGCGGAGCCGCCGCCCAGGGCCATGAGCGTCTTGAGGATGGTGAACACGTCCGTCACGCCCTCAATGGTCTTGCCTGCATAAATGAACACCGCCAGCCCCGTGGCCAGCAGGAACAGCGCGCCCCAGGCCATCAGCAGCAGGCCCTGCTTCACACCCCGCCAGACCTTGCCCCAATAGCCCCGCATGGAAACCAGCTGCAGGGTGAACACATGGCCGCCGCGCAGGGCATCCCGCATGGCCTCGGCCATGTTCTGCCGCGCAGGCAGGACGATGAGGATATACAGCGGCAGCGTCAGCAGGGCCAGCAGCTTCGTTTCCTTCGCGCACAGAAACAGCAGCGGCGCAAAGGCCATCAGCCGCAGGACGAGCTGTATCAGCAGGGTCAGCAGCATTTCCGGGAAGCGGGTACGGTATGTATGCCAGGCGGCCTTGACGGCGGAAATCATCTTCATGGGTGTTTGCTCCTTTCACATATCCATTTGTATTATACAGGACACCACCGACAATTGCAAACACTTCTCCGGGTATGGTAGAATGTTTCATCATTCCTTCATCGACTGGAGGCTGACCCATGCGCCTGACCCTGACCGCCCTGTCCAGCCAGTACATTCACATGCCCCTGACCCCCTTCTGCCTGAAAAGGGCGGTTGACGCGCTGCCCTTTGTATCCACGTGCATTGGTGATGCCAACATCAACGAAACGCCCGGCGACATCCTGCGCCGCCTGATGGCCACCCGGCCGGACATGCTGGCCTTCGCGCTCTACATCTGGAACCGGGACATGACGGTGCGGCTCATCCGCATGGTGAAGGCTCTTCATCCCTCCCTGCCTGTTGTGGTGGGCGGCCCGGAGGCCACCCATGCCGTGGCGGAGGTTTTCCGGGATGCGCCGTGCGACTTCATCATCCGGGGTGCGGGCGAGGACGCGCTGCCCGGGCTGCTGCTGGCCCTGCACGAGGGCCGCGACCCGGCAGAGGTGCCCGGTGTATGCCGACGGACAGAGGATGGCTTCACACCGGCGGATATCGCCCCCGCGCCTGCGCCCCGGGCTGATTTGTATGATGAAGCGTGGCATACCATGCTGCATGGGCGTATGGTGTATGTGGAGACCAGCCGGGGCTGTCCGTTTTCCTGCGCGTTCTGCCTGTCAGGGCAGAAGGAGCGGGTGCAGTTCATGCCGCAGGAGGAAGCTCTTGCGCTGCTGATTCGGCTTGGGCGCAGCGGGACGGACACGGTGAAGCTCATTGACCGGACGTTCAACTGCAACCGCGCCCGGACGAAGTATCTGCTCCGGGGGCTGATGGATGCCCGCGCCCGTGGGGAGATTGGCGAGGTATGCTATCATTTTGAGGTAGCGGCTGATTTGTTCGATGATGCAACCCTGTCGCTGCTGGCGCAGGCTCCGGCGGGGCTGTTTCAGATGGAAGCAGGGCTGCAGTCCTTTCATCCGGCGACGCTGGATGCCTGTCACCGGCATACGGACATGGCATTGCTGACGGATAGAATTCAGCGCATCCTGCGTCCGGGCAACGTGCATCTGCACATTGACCTGATTGCAGGTCTGCCGGAGGAAGATTTTGCCACGTTCGCGGACTCCTTCAATCAGGCATACGGCCTGATGCCGCATCAGCTGCAACTGGGTTTCCTGAAGCTGATTCACGGCAGCCTGCTGCGGGAAACGGACTGGGGCCAGCGGTACGCCCCTGACCCGCCCTACGAGGTACTGTCCACGCCCTGGATGAGCTACCATGAATTGCAGCGGCTGCACGACTGCGCCGAGGCGGTGGAGCGACTGCACAACAGCGGGCGTTTCGCGCTGACGCTGTCCCTTGCGCTGGCGCACACCGGCATGACCCCCTTTGAGCTGTTCCTGCATCTGGGTGAAGCGATGGCTGCACGCACCGGCCGATGGAGTCTGGATGCCCTGACCCGGCTGGTCTATGACGAGCTGCTTGCCCTGTCTGTCCCGATGTCCGCGCTGCGTGACGCACTGGTCCAAGATCGGCTTGCCACCGACAACACGGGTTATCTGCCGCCCTTCCTGCAAGGCGACCCCACCCTGCTGAAAGCCGCGGCCCGCGCCTACCGTGAAGCCCATCCCGACATCCATCACCCCCGCTGCGCTTTATCCACCGACACCCAAACCCTCTACGTTGCCACCTGGACGCACCGTCACCCCGTCACCCAACGCGGAAGTGTGGAGCACGAGCAGGGGCGTTGCCCCTGCACCCCACCAGAGGGGCATTGCCCCTCTGGACTCCCTTTCGGGTGAGCCGTTACTGTGTCATCCCCTTGCAGGGGTCACGGCGCACTGTGGGTGCGCCGCGACGCGGATGTGTTACAAGGGGAACGAGGATACGCGGACACGACTGTTCCGGCCCCGCGTCGCGCCGCGCCCGTTGCGCGGCGTGACCCCTGCATCGGAGGAACCAAGTCAAGGCCCCCAAAATGGGAGTCCAGAGGGCCAATGGCCCTCTGGCGGGGTCAAGGGGCAGAGCCCCTTGCGTCTCCCCCTCTTGCATTTTGCGCGGAGATGGGGTATAATTGGTCAAAGTAAGTCAGGAATGGAGGGTGTGGGATGCGGCTGAGTGATTCCATTGAGACGTTTATTAAGACACTGCTGGCGGAGGATGAGCCGTCGGTGGAGCTAAAGCGCAATGAACTGGCGGAGTACTTTGGGTGTGCGCCCAGCCAGATTAACTATGTTTTGGCAACACGCTTTACGCTGGATGACGGGTATGTCATTGAGTCAAGGCGGGGGGGCGGCGGGTATATCCGCATTGTTCGGGTGGTAAACAGCAATCATCAGCAGCTGATGTATCTGATCAACGAGCGCATCGGGCAGACCATTTCGGAGGCGGAGGCTGTGCGGCTGATTGGACAGCTGACGGAGCGTCAAATCATCAGCGGCAGCGAGGGCGACATCATGCGGGCGGCTGTATCCTCTGCGGCCCTGTCGATTCCCGTCCCCGATGCCATGAAGGACGCCCTGCGCGCCCGCAGCCTGAAATCCATGCTCACCGCCGTGGCCCGCAAGGAACCCGGCTGATTGCTGAAAGGAGACATGAACGCATGCTCTGTGAAGAATGCAAGACCAATGAGGCCACCTATACCCTCTCGGTCATGATGGGCGATGAAATCACCACCCGCCATCTGTGCGCGGAGTGCATGGCCCGCATGAACATGAACCTGTCCTCCGGCAACATCAAGAACCTGCTCAGCTCCATATTGTCCGCCATCACGGGGAATGATACTGCTGCAGCCCCTGCCAGGGAAATCGTCTGCCCCCGCTGCCAGACCACCCTGAGCCAGTTCACCAAGACCGGCCATCTGGGCTGCCCCGGCTGCTATGAAGCCTTCCGTGAGCCCCTGCAGCCTATGCTTTTGCAAATCCATGGCCGCGTGCAGCATGCGGGCCGTCAGCCCCTTTGCACCGAGGATGCCCAGCGCACCCGCTCCCGTCAGGAGCAGCTCACCCGCCTGATGGAGCAGGCCGTGGCTCTGGAGGACTTCGAGACCGCCGCTCAGCTCCGCGACCAGCTCCGTGACCTGGCGCAGAAGGAGGCGCAGGGATGAACAGCACCATCCTGTCCTCCCGGGTGCGCCTGGCCCGGAATTATCAGGACCTGCCCTTCGATACGGCCCGCAAGCCTGAGGACGCTGCCACCTGCATCGCCCGTACCACCAACGCCCTGTCCCTCTCCGGCATGGCGGAGGGCTTCCAGCTCATCCACCTCAAGGCCCTGACGGACATCCAGCGCAAGGCCCTGGCCGAATGCAGACTCATCAGCAAAGACCTGCTCCGCTCGCCGGACACCGCCGCGGTGCTCCTGCGGCAGGAGGATATGCTCTCCATCATGATGAACGAGGAGGATCACCTGCGCATTCAGGCCGTTCGGCCCGGGCTGGATTTGCTCAGTGCCGCTTCCGCGTGCTTCCGTGTGGACGATGCCCTCAGCCGTCAGGTGGCCTTTGCCTTTGACAAGCAGCTGGGCTACCTCACCGCCTGCCCTACCAATACCGGCACCGGCATGCGGGCTTCCCTGCTGATGCACCTGCCCATGCTCACCATCTGCAAGCAGATGGGCAACGTGGGGCAAATCGTGGCCAAGGTGGGCCTGACCATCCGGGGCGTGTACGGCGAGGGCGCGGAGGCTCTGGGCAACCTGTATCAGGTGTCCAACCAGGTGACGCTGGGCCGCACCGAGCAGGAGCTCATCAGTGCCGTGACCGCCGTGGGCCATCAATTGACGGACATGGAAAATGTCCTGCGGGAAAAAACCCTTGCTTCCAGCCGGGTCACGCTGGAGGATACAGTATTCCGGGCCTGGGGGCTGATGCAGCACGCCCGGGTCATGCCCCTGAATGAGTTTTTCAAGCACTGGAGCGGTGTCCGGCTGGGTGCTGATCTGGGCCTGCTGCCCGTGAAGGCCGCCACGCTGGATGCCCTGCTGGAGCAGGCGCAGGATGCCAACGTGCAGTCCCGGGCGGAAGCCCCGCTGACGGGGGTCGCGCTGGATGCCAAGCGGGCGGAATGGATCCGCGCCATGCTCACGGACAAAACAGACAGATAAAGCAAGCAACAGGAGGACGATTCATGGCCATTTTCGGACGATTTACCGAGCGCGCCCAGCGTGCGCTGGCTTCGGCCCAGCGGGCAGCGGCAGAAATGCACCAGCCCTATGTGGGCACGGAGCATATCCTCATGGGCCTGCTGCGGGAGGGCGATGTCCCCCCCGCCATTGCCGAGCGGGTCACCCCGGAGCAGGTGAAGGCTCTGCTCCCCGACAGCCGCGATGTGGCCTTCATGGGCGGCACTCCCCGCTTCGAGCTGACGCCCCGGGCCAAGAAGCTGCTGGAGCTGTCCATTCTGGAGAGCCGCAAATTGGGGCAGACCTACGTCAGCGCGGAGCATTTCTGGCTGGCCATCCTGCGGGAAAACGAGGGTGTTGCCGCCAGCATCCTCCAGCAGCTGGGTGTGGACTTTGACCGGGCGCGGCAGGAGCTGATTCAGCGCATCCGCATGGAGCATGCCCCCGATGGCCCCACCGGCGATGCCGCCCAGCGTCCGCAGGAGGATGCCAGCGGCAAGCAGCAGGGCGATCCCGCCATCCTGGCCCAGTATACCCGCGACCTGACCCTCGCTGCCCAGAACGGCGAGCTTGACCCCGTCATTGGCCGGGACAAGGAGATTCAGCGCATCATTCAAATCCTCATCCGCCGCACGAAGAACAATCCCGTCCTCATCGGTGAACCGGGCGTGGGCAAGAGCGCGGTGGTGGAGGGGCTGGCCCAGCGCATTGTGATGGGGAACATCCCGGAGATGCTGGTGGGCAAGCGCATCCTGTCGCTGGACATGGGCAGCATGGTGGCCGGCAGCAAGTACCGCGGCGAGTTCGAGGAGCGGGTGAAAAACATCCTCACCGAGGTACGCAAAGCCGGGAATATCCTGCTGTTCATTGATGAGATTCATACCATTGTGGGTGCCGGACAGGCGGAGGGCAGCCTGGACGCGGCCAACATCATGAAGCCCGCCCTTGCCCGGGGCGAGGTGCAGTGCATCGGTGCCACCACCCTGGACGAGTACCGCAAGCATATTGAGAAGGACACGGCTCTTGAACGCCGCTTCCAGCCCGTGACGGTGGGCGAACCCACCGCCGAGGAAGCCCTTGCCATCCTGCACGGTCTGCGGGATCGCTACGAGGCCCATCACAAAATCCGCATCACGGACGAAGCCCTGCGTGCCGCCGTGACCCTGTCTGACCGCTACATTGCCGACCGTTTCCTGCCCGACAAGGCCATTGACCTGATGGATGAAGCCTGCTCCCGGGTGCGCATTGAGACCTTCACCGCGCCGCCGGACGTACGCCAGCAGGAAAAGCAGCTGGAGGCTGTGGTCATCGAGAAGAAGGACGCCATCAGCCATCAGGACTTTGAGAAGGCCGCCATTTTGCGGGATCAGGAACGCTGCCTGCGCCGGGATATTGAGCGCAAGCGCACCGCATGGAACCAGCAGCAATCCACCGCCAAGGATGTTGTGACCGAGGACGATATTGCCGCCGTGGTCGCCAGCTGGACGGGCATTCCTGCCCAGAAGATGACACAAAGTGAAGCCGAACGGCTGTTGCATCTGGAGGACGTGCTGCACGGGCGTGTCATTGGGCAGGAGGAAGCCGTGGGCGCAGTGAGCCGGGCCATCCGCCGTGCCCGGGCAGGCCTGAAGGACCCCAAGCGGCCCATTGGCAGCTTCATCTTCCTGGGCCCCACAGGCGTGGGCAAGACCGAGCTGTGCCGCGCCCTGGGCGAGGCCATGTTCGGGGATGAGGACAGCGTCATCCGCATCGACATGAGCGAGTACATGGAGAAGCACACTACCTCCCGTCTGGTGGGTTCCCCTCCGGGCTATGTGGGCTATGAGGAGGGCGGCCAGCTGACCGAGGCCGTGCGCCGCCGCCCGTATTCCGTGGTGCTGCTGGACGAGGTGGAGAAGGCGCACCCGGAGGTATTCAACATCCTGCTGCAAATTCTGGAGGACGGCCGCCTGACGGACAACACGGGCCGGGTGGTGTCCTTCAAGAACACCATCATCGTCATGA
>JBJEUL010000265.1:0-2399 GCA_051883835.1 Aristaeellaceae bacterium | reverse complement strand
CCCGCAGCTTCCGGCCCTGGACGGATGGCTTCACCCGGGGGCTGTACCTGGCAGGCGTGGAGTGCGCGCCGGACGCGCAGCCGCCGCAGGGCTGGGTCAGGTGGCTGGTGCCCGGGTTTGAGTACCTCTGCGCGGAGCGGGAGAGCGACGCGACCTTTGCCGAGATGTTCGATCACATGAAGCGCAGCAGCCTGTCCCTGGCCGGTGCGGCCCAGGACTTCACTTGCCCCGCGACGGGGAAGAATTACATCCTTTTCCCCATCCGCAGGCTGTAAGGCAGCGCAGCAAAACGCCTCCGTATGCATGGTGCATACGGAGGCGTTTCTATGCCGTTGGCGTTCGTCAGGGGTAGGGGTGGATCCTCGACCAGTCCTCCCGGAGGATGGCGTACAGATCCACATCCACATAGCGGCCCTTGTTGAGGATGCGGCCCCGGAGCGTGCCCTCCCGGCGCATGCCGCACTTCTGCATCACCCGGCCGCTGGCGGGGTTGTCGGTTTCGTGCTGGGCCTCCACCCGGTGCAGCCCCAGCTCCCGGAAGGCCATGTCCAGCACTGCGGCCAGGGCTTCGGTCATCAGCCCCTTGCCCCAGAGCCACCGCGCCAGGCTGTAGCCCACCTCGGCGGTGCTGTTCTCCTGGCTGTACCACATGAAGCCGATGGTGCCCACCAGATGCCCGGTATCGTTCAGCACAATGCCGTAGCTGGAGGGCGTGCCCTCCTTGTACTGCCGGATGATGAAGCGCAGGTAGGCCTTGCTCTCGTTCAGGGACTTGTGGGCGTCCCACAGCACATGCCGGGCCACCTCCGGATCCCGGGAGTAGGCGTAGATGTCCGCCGCGTCCCGCATGGACATGGGGCGCAGGGTCAGCCGCTCCGTGGTCAGCACGGGCAGGCTGGAGAAAATGTCCGCCGGCGTGCGGGGCGTGTTCATCAGCTCCCGCCAGGACAGCGCGCTCAGCAGCCCTCGCTTCTCAGCCATGCATAAGCCTCCCGGCCACGTGCATGTTCCGCGGCGTCAGCCGGGGCAGCTCGGGCTCGTGCGTCAGGCCGTACACAAGCACCGCCAGCCCCAGCAGCAGGATCAGCGTCATCACGGCCAGAAAGACCTTGTATGCTGTTGACACGGATGGTCACGCCCCTCTCTGTGGAGAATGAAATATTTTCGCAATATTTTCGCAATGAATGCAAATTTTTCCGGGATGAAATGCCATGCCCGGTTCGTCTCTTAGGTGGATGCACCCTGCAGGGCGGCGGCCATCATGATGCCCAGGGCGGTCTTGCCGTCGCGGAAGGTGCCGTCCATCACCCGGGCCACAGCGTCCCTGAGGGACATGCGGGTCACCGCCACAAACTCGTCCTCGTCGGGATGGGAGGCGTGCTGGCTCAGCCCCGTGGCCAGGTACAGGTGAATCCGCTCATTGCAGAAGCCGGGGGTGGTCTCCAGCACAGTCAGCTTGCGCCAGTTTTCGGCGCTCAGGCCCGTTTCCTCGGACAGCTCCCGCTGGGCGCACAGGAAGGGATCCTCATCCGGGCCGTCCAGCTTGCCGGCGGGAATCTCCATCGTCAGCCGCCCCACGGCGATGCGGTGCTGGCGCACCAGGATCACCTGGCCCTCGTCATCAATGGCCACGATGGCGGAGGCCCCGGGGTGGCAGGCTACCTCCCGCAGGGCGGTTTCGCCGTTGGGGAGCTTCACCTGCCAGTGCTCCAGGCGGATGATCACGCCGGGGTAGACCACTTCGCTGCTCAGAAAGGTTTCGGTCAGCTGGGTATCGTTCATGGCTGCAGCCTCCTTATGTAGATGAAGTGAAAACTCATCGGGTGTGCTGCGAACATTGTTCGACGGCGGGGCGCGAAATCCTGCCTGGCAGCCAAATTCGCCAGAATGCGTCAGCGTGCTTTCATTGACAAGGCGGGCCGGCGCGTTATACAATATACTTGATCCACAAGACCCATTTTTGGAGGAGGTAATCATCCATGACATATCTGAGCGAACAACGCTGGCAGCGCGTCCTGGCACTGGTGCTGACGCTCATGATGCTGCTGACGGGCTTCACCCTGCCTGCTCAGGCGGAGGACTGGCAGCAGCTGTCCGTCATCCTGAGCTGGACGGACGGGGCGGGGAACCCCGTATCCGCCACGGCAGCCCCGGTCAGCTGGAGCGAGGATCAGGCCTACTGGGTGCGCGTCACGCCGGAGGCCATGGCCCAGGGCATGACCCTGTCGGTGACGGATCCCACCGGCACGTATACCTACACCACGCCCACCGGCGATGTGCTGACGGGTGTGTTCGACGCGGGCACCACCATCGACGGTACCATTCTGCCCGTGGAGATCACCGCTTATGACGGCGCGGGCAACGCGGTGGCGGTTTATCACCTGTATGTGTCCACCCAG
>JBJEUL010000264.1:0-2399 GCA_051883835.1 Aristaeellaceae bacterium | reverse complement strand
TGGTGGTGGCGGTGGGCTGGGTGGTGATCTGTCCGGGGTTCCAGACATGGTCAGCTGCATCGATTTTTTCTCCCGTGTGCTCGCAGGTGGCGGCATGCCAGTGCTGCAGCTCGTTGCTGCTCCACTGGTCGGAGTAGGTGTGTCCCTTGGCCTCACCGTAGGAGAAGACCTCGCTGCCCTTTTCGCCGCAGACACAGGCGAAGTAATAGGTGGCGGGACTGGTGCAGGTGGCGGGGCTGGCCAGGTACTGATCCAGAATCACCATCTGGTTGTATTCGTGGGGCTGGCCGGTGATGGTCTCGGTCTTGGTGGCACCGCAGGTGGTGCAGGTGTACAGCTTCTCACCGTTCACATTGTGGCCGGCATCCTTGATGATCTTGCCGTCGTCCCACTTGTGGGGGCCGAAGTCCGTGGTCTCGCCGTTGTGGCCGCAGGTGGCGGCGCGCCAATGGTCGGTTTCGTTGCTGCTCCACTGGTCGGAATAGGTGTGGGGCGCGGGGTTACCATAGGTAAAGGTTTCGGCCCCCTTTTCGCCGCAGATGCAGCTCTTGTAATAAGTAGCTGCGCTGGAGCAGGTGGCAGGAGAGGCCAGGTACTTGTCATCCACCACCTCCTGGTCGAACACATGCTCCGCGCTGGCGGGAATGGCTTTGTCGTTGCCTGCACCGCAGACGGTGCAGGTGTAGTGGATGCTGCCCTCGGAAGTGTGGGTAGCGGGAACGGTAACCGTGCCGCCGTCCCAGACGTGCTCACCCGTGGCATCACCGGAGACGAAGGTCTCGGTACCGACCGCGCCGCAGACGCAGCTGAAGTAATACCGGGCGCCGCTGGCACAGTTGGCGGGAGCGGCCAGATAGGCATCGCTGGCCACCTGCTGGTCAAACACGTGGGCGTTCACATCCGCGGCAATGGGCTCATCGTAGCTTGCGCCGCAGATGGTGCAGGTGTAGTGGGTGCTGCCCTGGGTGGTGTGGGTGGGGTAAACCGTTACCGTGCCGCCGTCCCAGACGTGCTCACCCGTGGCATCACCGGAGACGAAGGTCTCGGTACCGACCGCGCCGCAGACACAGCTGTAGTAGTACTGAGCGCCGCCCGCGCAGTTGGCGGGGGCTACCAGGTAAGCATCGCTGGCCACCTGCTGGTCAAACACGTGGGCGTTCACATCCGCGGCAATGGGCTCATCGTAGCTTGCGCCGCAGATGGTGCAGGTGTAGTGGGTGCTGCCCTGGGTGGTGTGGGTGGGGTAAACCGTTACCGTGCCGCCGTCCCAGACGTGCTCACCCGTGGCATCACCGGAGACGAAGGTCTCGGTACCGACCGCGCCGCAGACACAGCTGTAGTAGTACTGAGCGCCGCTTACACAGTTGGCGGGGGCTGCCAGGTAAGTATCGCTGGCCACCTGCTGGTCAAACACATGGGCGTTTCCGTCAGCGGGGATGGTCTGGTCCATAGTGGCATCGCAGATGGTGCAGGTATACCGCATAATGCCCTCGGCGGTGTGGCTGGCAGCCTGGAGCACCGTGCCGCCGTCCCAAACGTGCTCCGTGTGGGGTGCTTCGGTGGGAGCCTCGGTAGGAGCCTCCGTGGGGGTCTCAATGATCGCCTGACCCGGGACAAATCCATAGAGGATGGGACCGCTGTGGTCATAGACCAGGGAATTGGGATACTGGGTGGAAGTGGAGGCGGAGGGATTCACGCACACCAGGCCAGTGCCCACACCGCTGGTCAGCCAGCCCATGCTCTCCATCACATTGAGCTCCCCAGTCAAATTTTCGGCCACCTGAGCGCCCATGCCGCTGTAGTCCATCACAGCTGCAAAGCGGAAGGTTCCGCTGGTGTAGCCAATGGTGGTACCGGCTTCCACATAAGTGCCGGAGGGAACCGCGGCATCGGCGCTGACGCTGCCCATCAGGATGTAGTAGGATAATCCGGACTCCACCGGCAGCTCCAGCACAGCCACATCTCCCCACTTGGAATCCGGCTGGGAGGAACGGTACAGGGTGCCGCCGATCGGGGCATATACCGGCTGAGTGGAACTGACATTCACGAGCAGCGCAGCGCTGCCGTAAGGAAGGGCAGCGTGTTCTTCATCGGCACAGTTGTAGTTCGGAGTTCCATACAGGGCGTCGTCATTGGCGCCCCGGCATCCGGCGAAGTCCACGATGTCGTCGAAGAATTCCTCCGGAAGCGGGAAATAGCAGCTGAGCAGCTCGCTTGCCTGGTACTCGGCGGCGTGGCTGTCCAGAGGCAGAACCCCCAGGATCAGGACCGCGCAGAGCAGCAGGGACATTGCTTTCTTAAAAACAGTCTCTCTCATAGAGCACAACTCCTTTCACATGCCGCAGCTGTGCGGCATTGGTATCTACATTATACATATTTTTTTGAACTTTGCAATGGGG
>JBJEUL010000263.1:0-2408 GCA_051883835.1 Aristaeellaceae bacterium | reverse complement strand
CCCTCCGCCTCCAGCTCGTCATAGGCGCGCTTGGTGGTGATGACGCTGATGCGCAAATCCCGTGCCAGTGCGCGGATGGAGGGCAGCATCTCACCGGGCTGCAGCTCGCCGGTGAGGATGGCATGCTTGATTTGCGCGGCAATCTGCTCATAGATGGGCTTGCCGTCAGCGTTGCTGATGATAATGGTCATGCAGGGAATGCCTCCTTGTCTGTATATATCAGACATGAACAGTATATACACAATAATCAGTCTTGTCAACAGGATGGTCAAGAAAAATGCGCACACCGCCAAGGCTGCGATGTGCGCGGGGGAACGAATCGACTTTACTTGAGAACCTTCTGCATCAGTTTGATGGTCAGGAAGAACAGCAGCAGCACCAGGAACACGCCGGCCAGGCCCATCGCCGTGACGAGCAGACCCTTGACCAGCAGCGGCGTGGAGCCGCCGACCACGATGCCGGTAGCCGCATCCGCGCCGCCGATGACCTCGGCGGAGGCAGATGCCATGAGCAGGGAAAGCAGCTTCATCATTGTCATGTCCTCCTTATCAGCCCAGCATCATGCTCACCAGCGTAATCACCATGCCGCCGGCCACGATGGAGCCCAGCTGGCCCGACACATTGGCACTGGTGGCCTGCATGAGGATAAAGTTGCTGGGATCCTCCTTCAGGGCCATCTTGGCGATGACGCGGGAGGACATGGGGAAGGCAGAGATACCGGCCGCACCAATCATCGGGTTGACCTTGTTCTTGCGGAACAGGTTCAGGAACTTGGCGAACAGCACGCCGCCCGCCGTGTCGAACACGAAGGCAATCAGGCCCAGACCCATGATGAGCAGCGTATCCACCCGCAGGAAGTTCTCGGCCACCATGGTGGAGCCGATGGTCAGGCCCAGCAGGATGGTGACCAGGTTAGCCAGCTCGTTCTGCGCGGTCTTGCTCAGCCGCTCCAGCACGCCGCACTCGCGAATCAGGTTGCCGAACATCAGGCTGCCCACCAGCGGCGCGCTCATGGGCACCAGAATGCCCGCTACCACCGTCACGATGATGGGAAAGAGAATCAGCGTGGTCTTGGAGCAGCGGTCCTCGTGGTAGTCCATGCGAATCATGCGCTCCTCGCGGGTGGTCAGAGCCTTAATGACCGGGGGCTGAATCACAGGCACCAGACTCATGTAGCTGTAGGCAGCCACGGAGATGGGGGCCATGTAATCCTTCAGGGCAAAGTGATTGGCCACATACAGGGTGGTGGGGCCGTCCGCCGCGCCGATGATGCCAATGGCACTGGCCAGCTTGAGCACCAAATCCTGGTCGCCTGCTGTACCGGGCAGCAGCACGGGAATCAGCACCAGCGAGAGCAGGAACGTGGCGAAGATGCCGAACTGCGCCGCCGCGCCGAAGAAAATCATGCTCGGGTCCTTCAGCAGGGGAGAGAAGTCAATCATCGCGCCCACGGCGATGAAAATCAGGATGGGGAACAGCTCGTTGGCAATCCCGGCATTGAACAGCACCGTCAGGAAACCTGCGTCACCCAGCGCAGAGGGTACACCGGTTTCCAGCACAGGCGGCAGGTTCGCCAGGATGCAGCCAAAGCCGATGGGCAGCAGCAGGGAGGGCTCGTATTCCTTCTTGATGGCCAGGTAGATGAGCGCAAAGGCGATGACGAACATGGCCAGCGTCTTGAGCCCCTCGGCGGTAAACAGGAACATCACGCCGGAAAACAGCTCCTGAAGCATTTGTGTCATAGGGCAGGCTATCCTCCATTCATTCTGTCCCAGGGGATTACAGGGAGTTCACCAGCTCATACAGGTCGCGGCGGAAGTGCTTTTCCACCTTCAGCGCGTCCTCGATGGGCATGTAGAACACCTGGCCCTGCTTCACGCCGATGACCTGATTGCTCACGCCGTCGCGCAGCAGACGTACCGCCAGATTGCCCGCCTCGAAGGCGAAGCCGCTGTCCTTGGCGCAGGGCAGCGCGCCGCGCTGGGTGTAGCCCACCACGGTGGAACGAACCTCCACCATGCCGCACTTGCGCTTCATCACAGAGGCGAAGCGGTTGGCACTGATGGGTTCGCCGGGATAGCACTCCTTGCCGTGGCTGTTGAGGAAGGTGTAGTGGTCAAAGGGAGCCATGGATTCCCAGCAGCCCTCGGCGATGACCATGGTGGCACGGGTGTTGCCCTTGGTCAGCTGCTTGTTCAGCCGGGCAGCAATCTCGTCCACAGACCAGGGCACTTCAGGCACGATGACGATTTCCGAGCCGGTGGCGCAGGCTGTTTTCAGGGCGATATCGCCGCAGTGACGGCCCATGCACTCCACCACATGGGGGCGGTCGTGGGAGCGGCTGGTGGCGCGAATGGCGCGCACCGCGTCGGTGCACACGTTCACGGCAGTCTCGTAGCCCAGGGTCA
>JBJEUL010000262.1:0-2415 GCA_051883835.1 Aristaeellaceae bacterium | reverse complement strand
GCCACCGCCGTCACCTCGAACCAGGGATGATCCTTCAAAAGGGAAATGAACCGCTGGCCCACCATGCCCGTGGCGCCAACAATGCCAACGCGATACTTCTCCATCGTCTTTACGCTCCTTCATGCTCAGTGTATCCGCGGGGGACGTAAAAAATCACCCCAAGCCAAATGCCTGCGGTGCGCTGCGGAAAAAGCCCAGTGCTGCATGGCACCGCGACCCATCTCCGTATGAACCAGCGCTCCGCCGGGCCAACGCCCGATGACAGTCGCACACCTGTTCAGCCTGCGCCCAAGGGCAGCGCACCGGGGCGTGCCGCGCCCTTTCGGCGCTGCACCCTTTCGCCCGGCCTCGCAGGAGCCTCATCCTCCGCCGGGGTACTCTTGAGCAGCGCGCCTCTGATTCCATCCTATGCTGTTGGGATAAACCGCTTGTATCATATCACGGATGCAGCAGGCTGTCAACCACCCAGGCCTGTTCCTTCATTGTTTACATTGTATCCATTTACATTCACGGCGGATTCTGTTACAATACTGTTACGCATTTCCTGACTTCAGCCGTCTGCCGTCCGGGCAGGCGTTTACGCGCAAGACCATCAATCCGCCAAGGAGGAACGCACCATGGGTGATATGCTGAAAACCGCGCAGAACCTTCTGCCCAGCCTGGGCGACTATCTTGTTTACGCCGCCATTGCCGTGGTGACCATCATCGGCGTGGTGAAGTGCCTGCTCCCCCTGTGGAACACCACCCACGCCCTGCGCCGGGCCGTGCGCCGGCTGCAGCAGGACGCGGGCAACACCACCCGGGAGAAGCCCGTCTGGCAGGAGAGCCGCTTCATGGGCCGCCGCCTGCGGGGCTCCTGGCTGCGCTTCCTGCAGAACGCCGAGCAGCTGGACCGCCGGGGTCTGCCCTGCAACGTGGAGGACTACATCAACGACGATACCGTCACCCACGGCCCCGGCAACGCCCAGCTGGCGGAGCTGATCCCCAACCTGCTGACCTCCCTGGGCATCCTGGGCACCTTCATGGGCATGATGCGGGGCCTGGGCGGCCTGGACTTCTCCGATTCGGCCAACATCATCGCGGGCATCCCCACGCTGCTGACGGGCATGCAGTTCGCCTTCGGCACGTCGGTGGCGGGCATCAGCTGCTCGCTGGTGTTCAACATGCTCAACCGCATCGCCCAGGGCTCCAGCTACCGGGCGGTGGATGACTTCGTGGAGTCCTTCACCCAGCTGGCCATGCAGCGCCCCCTGGACAACGACGTGCAGCTGATCTGCCAGAACCAGGACGCCAACCACATGCTCTCCACCCTGGCCGACGGATTGCCCCAGCAGATTGCCGGCTCCATTGAGCTGTCCATGACCCGGGCCATGCAGCCCGTGGCCAAGAGCATGGACAACTTCCTCATCGGGGCCACCCGGGCCCAGGTGGACGGCGTGGGCCGCATTGTGAACAACTTCGTCCAGCAGATGAACGACGCCCTGGGCAGCCAGCTGCTGAGCCTGGGTCAGACCCTGACGGACATCAACCAGCACCAGCGGGTGACCATGGAGCAGGTGGAGCAGACCCTGCGCTCCGCCTCCGCCATCGCCCAGGATGTGGGCCGCCTCCAGGGCGTGAGCCAGGACGTGATCACCCACTTCGAGCGCTACATCAAGGAGCTGAGCGAGGCACGCCGCCGGGACGAGGGCTTCGAGCAGACCTCGGCGGAGCTGCTGGGCACCCTGCAGCAGGCCGTCGCCCGCCAGCAGGAGGCACTGAACGCCCTGCGCGCCTATCAGGATGAACTGACCCGGGCGCAGTCCGCCTTCGCCCAGCAGAGCCGGGAAGCGGTGGGCAGCCTGCAGCAGTCCAGCGAGGACAACGCCGCCCGCCTGGCCCAGGTGGGCAAGACCATGGAGACCTCCGGCGAGCAGCTTTCCCGCAGCTACGGCAGCTTTGTGGAGAATGTGGTGGAGGCCCTCTCCCGGGCGCTGGGCATGTTTGACCAGAGCATGAACAGCATGGTCAGCGCGCTGACGGAGCGCATCGCCACGCTGGACAAAAGCGGCGTCAGCGGCATGACCGCCGCCCAGGCCAGCGAGATCCAGCGGCTGCTGGCCAGCATGGAAAAGGCCCTCACCCAGGCCGTCGGGTACGATGAGCGGAAGGAGGGCTGACCATGGCACGTCAGCGGGTACACAACCGCCGGGCCGGACGGGGCTCCTCCGGGGGCGGCGCCAGCTGGATCAGCTACTCGGACATGATGGCCGCGCTGCTGCTGGTGTTCGTGCTGATTCTGTCCATCAGCCTGCACCAGTACTTCACCATGCTGGAGACCAAGCAGGCGGAGCTGGAGGCCAAGCAGGCCACCCTGGATGAGCAGACCATCCTCCTGGCCACCCAGCAGACCACCCTGGACGAGCAGACCGCCGC
>JBJEUL010000261.1:0-2423 GCA_051883835.1 Aristaeellaceae bacterium | reverse complement strand
GGCATGGACAGCATCCTGGACGCCGAGCGCACCAGCTGCAACAACGAAACCTGCAATGTCTACAACATGATGAAGCTGTCTCTGCGGCTCTTCGAGGCCACCGGGGAAGCGAAGTACATGGACTACTACGAGAATGCGCTGTACAACACCATTCTCTCCTCCCAGAATCCGGAAACCGGCATGACCACCTACTTCCAGCCCATGGCCTCGGGATATTTCAAGGTGTTCGGCACCCCCTATGACAGCTTCTGGTGTTGCACGGGCTCCGGCATGGAAAACTTCACCAAGCTGAACGCCGCCGTTTACGCCCACACGGAGGACGCGGTGCTGGTCAACCTGTATCTGTCCTCCACGCTGCGCTGGCCGGAGAAGGGCCTTTCCCTGCAGCTGACCTCGCATTTGCCTGAGGAAGGCCGGGTGCTCATCACCGTGGAGGAGGCCGCCGGCCCCTTCGAGCTTCGGCTGCGCATCCCCCGTTGAGCAGGCAGCATAAGAGCCACAATGGACGGACGTACGGTGGAAGCCATCGGGGGCGGCTGGCTCCTTCTGCCCCACTTGACGGCAGGCAGCCGGATTGAAGCCGAGCTTCCCCTGCATCTGCAGGCCGAGCCGCTGCCGGACAATATCTCCGTGATGGCCTTCCGCTACGGGCCTCTGGTGCTCAGCGCGGGCCTGGGCATGGAAAATATGAAGACCGCCTACACCGGCGTGGATGTGCTGATTCCCGCCAGGGCCATGGGCGGCGAGGCCATGCTGACCCTGCCGGAGGGTGTGAGCCGGGAGGCCTTCATGGCCCACCTGGAGGATTACCTGCACAGGGATGGGGATGCGGTGCGCTTCACCCTGGCTGACACGGGACTTGTCCTGACCCCCCACTGCCGTCGTTACCGGGAGCGATACGCCATTTACATCCCCTGTCTGACCCCTGCTGAAAAAGCCGCCCATGAGGAGGCCCTGCACCGCAGCCAGGGCACGCTGCTGGACAGCGTTCAGCCCGGCTACGGGCAGTATGAGAACGACGCGCTGCACGCCATGCAGGAGCATCACACGTCTGCCAGCACGGACGACGGCTCCTGCCGACGGGCGCTGCAGGGCGGCTCCTTCACCTACCGCATGGCCGTGAACCCCGAGGGCGGCAACGAGCTGCGGTTCCTGCTCCGCCAGGAGGACAACGGGCAGTCCCTGCGCATCGCCAGCGGCGATACGGTGCTGATGAGCCGCACGCTGCGCTACGTCGGTGCGGATGCGGAATACCCGGTGAGCGTGCCCATTCCCGACGAGGTGGCCGCTGCCGCGGAAGGCTTCCTCCATGGCGGAAACCACTACTGTCTGATCCCGCTCACCTTCTCCGGCGTGGACGGCCAGCCCTCCGCCCGTGTGTGCGAGTACATCCGCACCGTGTGCGTACGGTAAGGGAGCGTACAATATTTGCGGGATGGGTACATTTTCTGCTTTTTCCGGCGAAGAACGATAAGCCGTTTTGGCGGGCCATGCTCATCCAATGAGCATCCCGAAGGGGCCAACGCTCAGGATACGAGCGTGACAGATCTTCCCCTGTGGCAGTACAATCATGGTATCAGGCATGTCGGCGGACACAGCTGCCGCCGGGCCTGCCCTATCATCACACGGGAAGAAGGAGAATGTGTCCATGAACAAGGTATCCCTGCGCACACTGGCTCTGGCCCTGCTGCTGACCTGTGCCCTGCTGCTGACGGGCTGCTCCACCGCCGTCAACGACACCATCACGGCCATTGACGGCATTGCCACTGCGGAGAACAAGACCACCGCCCTGCGGGAGGCCGAGGCCCTCTACGAGAAGCTGTCGGACGGGCAGAAGGCCAAGGTGACCAACTACCGCGTCCTGCTGATGGCACAGACGGAAGCAGCCATTGGTCAAATCGGCTATGTCTCCGAGTTCAGCGTGATAGCCACGCTGCCCAAGGAGAGCGCGATTGCCAAGGCTGGGAACCTGTACAACCAGCTCACCGACGAGGAGAAGCAGCAGATTTCCAATGCCGACAAACTAACGGAAGCCCAGAATCTTCTGAGCACTGCCAAGGACATGCAGCAGGAAGCCCAGACCTTTGCGGAGAAGCTGTTTGTCGACTTTGCCAAGGCCTTCAAGTACCCGGAGTCCATCTCCCTGCAGCACGCCTGGTACTCCACCATGAGCGGCACCCTGCACAACTTCACCTTCCAGTTTGACGTGAAGAACGGCCTGGGCATTGTGGAAAACTGCTACTACGGCACGAATCTTCCTTTCACGGAGCTGACGGACGAAGCCCTTAACCAATCGGTTTCCGCCTTCAGGGTGCTGGGCGAAGGTTATTACTTTGCCGAGGGTGTAACGACAGCGAAGGATAGCGCCGTTAATGGGGACGGCATCGAGCTGGACGCCGCAGCCATCCAGAGCTATTTCCAGC
>JBJEUL010000260.1:0-10582 GCA_051883835.1 Aristaeellaceae bacterium | reverse complement strand
GGTGCAGGGGTGAAACCCCTGCGCAGGTCTGGGCGGCAGCCCAGCGCAACAGATTCACATAACAAAAAAGGAAAAGCAGAAAGCGTGAGTTTCCAAGCAGACGACGAAGTTCGTCCGAGTTGGAAACGGCAGGTTCCGAGGACTCCACAAGGAACGACCTCCTCCGACTTCGCTGCATGCGGCTATCTTCCCACAGCAAAGGGATGCACTGATTTGGCCAGTGCATCCCTTCTCTTTGCCATCAAATCGGGTCATCCTGTGTTTCGATGAGAATCACCAGCTGCCCCTGCTCGCTGGTGATGCGCCCAACCAGTGACGCTGTTTCCAGCCAGCGCAGGGAGGGGCTATCCACCCAAATGCGCGGCGTGGTGGTGTCGTCCCCAAGCAGGGCGTTGTTCTCAATGAACAGACGGGAAGGATTCCCCGCGCTGTCCGTACCGCGCAGCATGTACCGCGCCGACAGCGTACCGCTGCCGTCCGCATGGATGGTCTGCGTGTCCACGCCGCCCGGCTCAATCTCACCGCAGAAAAATGGCCCCTCGCAGTATCCGTCAAAGAGAATCATACGCATCAGGGCCTGCGCCGAGGCCACCTCCTGCTGGCCCAGCACATGAATGCGCAGCTTAAGCACCAGCATGGACAGCACCCCGCACCATGGCCACGCAGGCCTCAAGAGCAAACCGGAGGTCATCCCCGTCAAAACCATGACCGGCTCCGGCAACCACATGCAGCGTCGCATGAGGGAAAAGCTCCTGCGCCTTCTGGGAAATGGCCAGCGGCACAATCATGTCGCTGTCACCGTGAAGCAGCAGCACCTCTCCGGCATAGTCCGGCATGGCGCACCAAGGGTCAAGCTGCGCGGCTTCCCGGTCAAAATCCGGCGAAAGCTCGATGCCGAATACACTCGTTTGATGCTTCGCCAGCCGCTCCCGGGATGCTTCCGGAATCATCAGGGCCGGGAAGAACAGCAGCAGCCCGCGAAATGCACCGGGCATGTGCTGTGACACCAGCACGCTGATCAGCCCGCCCTGACTCTCGCCCATGAGAAACAGCGCGTCAGGGTCGGTTCCCGCCTGCGCAAGGGCGTGCCCGACCACCAACTCCAGGTCGGCGCATTCGGTGGACAGGGTCATCATCTCTGACAGCCTGCCGTCGCTGGTGGTGCGTGTCCCACCACCGCGAAAATCAAACAGATAGCAGTCGATGCCTGCCGCGGCAAAGGCTTCACCCCGGCTGACCAGGTCAGCACAGCAGCTGTTGAAGCCGTGGCTCAGGATGACCGCCGGATGCCTGCCAGCCACCCGGGCAGCATAGTGCAGGCCACGCACAGCCATGCCGTTGGGATGGCGCAGCACAAAAGGCGCGAACGAATAGGAAATCATGATGCTGTTACCTCCTGTCATGAGGATTCCTTTACCCATGATTATACATGGAAATGCTTCGCCGTCAACTGCCACAGCCCCATTCCATCCTCATGGGGCGATGCACGCGGGCTGGAGCAGGCTTGCATCCTGCCGCATGCGGGTGTACAATGATTTTGCCGGTGGCTTGGATGGCCGCCTTCGATGATGCAGGAAAAGAGGGGGAACAGCATGCTGAGGGCAGAGCACATTCATGTGCAATACGGACATACCGTCATTGTCGATGACCTCTCCTTTGACCTCCAGGAGGGGCAATGGCTGATGCTCCTTGGCCCCAACGGAGCAGGAAAATCCACGCTGGTGGAAGCCATTGTACAGGGCGTACCCTATTCGGGCAGGTTCGTGCTGCATGGCAAGGATATCCGCAGCTTCAAGCCCGCGCAGCTGGCGCGGGAGATTGGGGTGCTGTCCCAGAAGAATGCCGTAGGCTATGCCTACACGGTGGAGGAGGTCGTCAGTCTGGGCCGCTATGCGCATGCCGGCGGCTTCCTGGCCGGCAGAGATGCTGACAGGGAGCAATTTGTGGAGCAAGCCCTGGCGCAGGCCGGTCTGACCGAACTTCGCCATGCCAGCGTGCTGACCCTCTCCGGCGGTGAATTGCAGCGGGTGTTCCTGGCACAGGTGTTTGCGCAGAATCCCAAAGTGCTGATTCTGGATGAACCGTCCAATCATTTGGATTTGGTCTATCAGAAGCAGACTTTCTTGCTGCTTCAGGCATGGCTCAGACAGCCGGGCCGGGCGATTCTGTCCGTCGTGCATGATTTGAGCCTTGCACGGACATACGGTACCCATGCCGTGCTGATACACCACGGAGCATGCACGGCCCAGGGAACCATGGAGCAGGTCATGACACCGGAGCATCTGCAAGCTGTCTATGGCATGGATGTGTACCAGTGGATGCGGGAACAGCTTCAGCAGTGGCGATAAGGGGATGGCGAAGGAATGCGAAAATGCGTCATGCACGCAGCGTCTTTTCCGTCCCGGCCGCGCTTCCCTCAGCTTGGCCAGAACAAACAATCCGCTGCGCACAATGACGCATGGCAGATGCAATGGGGCCTTGATGGAGCAGCCGCCCGTGCTATTGCCCCGGACAACTGATTTGGACCAGCTGCTCGATGGCATGATGCAGCATCTCGGCTTGCTCGGTGTCCGCTGCCCGATAGTACACCTCTTTGCCTTCTCTCCGGCTGACAATCAGGCTGTTGGCGCGCAGCAGCTTGAGGTGATGGGAAACGGCAGGGCTGCTCATGTCCATCATGACAGAGATGTTCGTCACGCATTCCTCGCAGTGACACAGCAGCCAGAAAATCCGGATTCGACTGCTGTCCCCCAGCAGCTTGAAAATATCGGCAATGATGCTGAAATCCTCTGTCTTGGGCATGTGGTCGAAATGATGCTCCATGGCCTGACCATGATTGTGGGGGAGCTTGATTTCAGGCACGGACAAACCTCCTTGGCTTCCATACAGGCAGGGTCGTATTACCCCTTGGGAACAAACAGTGCGCGGATGGCATTCAGGACAGCAAGAATCATCACGCCCACATCGGCGAAAATGGCAATCCACATGTTGGCAGCACCGAGCGCAACAAGGAGCAGTGCCAACACCTTGATGGAAATAGCAAAGACAATGTTTTGATGGACAATCCGCAGGCATTTGCGGGAAATCCGGATGGCCTTGGCAATTTTCATGGGGTCGTCATCCATCAGGACAACATCGGCGGCCTCAATGGCTGCATCGGAACCCATGGCCCCCATGGCAATGCCGATATCGGCCCTGGACAGAACGGGCGCATCGTTGATGCCGTCCCCCACAAAGGCCAGCTTGGCTCTGGCGGGCTTTTCAGCCAGCAGCTCCTCCACCTTGGCGACCTTGTCACCAGGCAGCAATTCACTGAACACCGTGTCAATGCCCAGGGAAGCGGCGACCTGCTGGGCCACCGGCGCAGCATCGCCCGTGAGCATCACCGTCTTTTTCACACCGGCGGCTTTCAGGGCTGTCATGGCCTTGGAGGCGGTAGGCTTCACAAGGTCGGCAATGACGATGTGTCCGGCGTACTGACCATCCACGGCGACATGGATGATGGTGCCCACCGTATGGCATGCCGTGCAGGGAATGCTCAGGCGTTGCATGAGCTTGCTGTTTCCCGCCGCAACTGCCTTGCCGTCCACCCGGGCGACGATGCCATGGCCGCTGATTTCCTGAATGTCCGTCACACGGCTGCGGTCAATGTCCTTCCCGTATGCCCGCTGCAGGCTCTTGCTAATGGGATGGGAGGAGGCACTCTCGGCCAGTGCGGCGTACTCAATCAGGGCTTCCTCCGGGAGCGTGTTGTGGTGGATGGCACTGACCTCAAAGACGCCCTGGGTCAAGGTGCCTGTTTTGTCAAAGACCACGCAGCCGGTCTGGGACAGGGCCTCCAGATAATTGGAGCCCTTGACCAGAATGCCCTCCTTGCTGGCTCCGCCGATGCCTGCAAAGAAGCTCAGGGGGATGCTGATAACCAGCGCACAGGGACAGCTGGCCACCAGGAAGGACAGGGCCCGGTAAAGCCATTGCCCCCAGTTGGCAGGGATGCGCAGTACCAGCAGGCTGAACAGGGGCGGCAGAACGGCCAGGGCAAGCGCGCTGTAACACACGGCAGGGGTGTAGATCCTGGCAAATTTGGCGATGAAGTCCTCGGACTTGGATTTCCGGGAGCTGGCATTTTCCACCAAATCCAGAATCCTGGACACAGTCGATTCACCGAATTCCCGGATGGTGCGGATTTTCAGCACGCCGGTCATGTTGATGCAGCCGCTGATGATGTCATCACCGGCCTGCACATCCCGGGGAAGGCTTTCGCCGGTCAGGGCACTGGTGTTCAGGCTGGAGGCACCCTCGGTCACGATGCCGTCAATGGGAACCTTTTCACCGGGCTGGACGACGATGATGGTGCCGACCGCAACCTCATCCGGGTCAAGCTGCTCCAGCCTGCCGTCGCGCTCCACATTGGCGTAATCGGGGCGGATGTCCATCAATTCGCTGATATTTTTCCGGCTCTTGCCCACGGCATAGCTCTGGAACAGCTCGCCAATCTGGTAAAAGAGCATGACCGCAATGGCTTCCACATAATCGCCATTGTGCGTCACGGCAATCACCATGGCACCGATGGTGGCCACGGCCATGAGGAAATTCTCATCAAAGACCTGCCGGTTGCAAATGCCCTTCCACGCCTTGAGCAGGATGTCATAGCCGATGACCAGATAGGGAATCAGATACAGCACCAGGCGAAGCACGCCCTCCACCGGCAGCAACGCCAGGAGAATCATCAATGCCGCTGCCAGGAGAATTCTGAACAGCATTTTTTTCTGCTTCTTGTTCATCGTCGAACCTCCATTGCATCCCAAGTCAGGCACTTGTGCCATGGATGATGGGAAAAGCAGGCATCCGCGTCCTACTGCTGCGCAAGGATGCCTGCTTGAACATCACAGGTAGATTTCGCAGTCGTCCTCGACCTTCTTGCAGCTTTTCACAACGGACTGCATCACGGCGGCAGGATCCTGACCATCCTCAAATTCCACAATCATCTTCTGCGTCATAAAGTTCACGACAGCGGTTCGGACACCGGGGGTTTTCCGGGCGGCTTCTTCCATCTTGTTGGCACAGTTGGCGCAGTCCACTTCAATCCTGTACGTCTTTTTCATGCTGTCAGCTCCTTTCATTTTAACGATTAAACAATCATTTAACCGTTGGGAATAGTATACCGCATGGAGCAGCAGAAGTCAAGCGTTTTTTCGTGCGAAGGTGATGCTGTCCTGCTGGATGCTGCAATTTGGCTTGTTCCCCTCCGGCGAGTGTGGTATACTATAGGCAGCCGTTTCCATGAGAAAGCAAAGGAGCTTTGCCTATGAATATGGTTGACATCATTACCCGCAAGAAGCTGGGGCATGCGCTGCGACAGGAGGAAATCCATGCCTTTGTGCAGGGCGCAGCGAACAATACCATCCCGGATTATCAGCTGGCTGCCCTGCTGATGGCCATTCGTCTCAACGGCATGAATGCCGAGGAAACCACGGCCCTGACCCTCGCTATGCGGGATTCCGGCGATGTGTGCGACCTCTCCGCCATTCCCGGTGTGAAGGTGGATAAGCACTCCACCGGCGGCGTGGGCGACACCACCACGCTGGTGCTGGCCCCGTTGGTGGCGGCCTGCGGCGTGCCGGTGGCCAAAATGAGCGGGCGCGGGCTGGGGCATACCGGCGGAACCCTTGACAAGCTGGAATCCATTGCGGGCCTGCGGGTGGAAATGGCGGAGGAAGCCTTCATCCGGCAGGTGCAGGACATCGGCGTGGCCGTTATCGGGCAGACGGGCAGTCTGGCTCCGGCGGACAAGACCCTCTATGCCCTGCGGGACGTGACCTCCACGGTGGACAGCCTGCCGCTGATTGCGTCCTCCATCATGTCCAAGAAGCTGGCTTCCGGCGCGGATGCCATTGTGCTGGATGTCAAGACCGGCTCCGGGGCCATCATGCAGACGCTGGAGGACTCCATTGCGCTGGGCAAGGCCATGGTGGAGATTGGCACGCTGGCGGGCAAGCCTGTGTCGGCCATCGTGACGGGGATGGAGCAGCCGCTGGGCACCCATGTGGGCAACGCGCTGGAGGTCAAGGATGCCATTGACGTGCTGTCCGGGCGTACCAGGGGGGCGTTGCTGGAGGTATCGCTGCTGCTGGGCAGTCACATGCTGCTGCTGGCGAACCGCTGTGAAACGCTGGAGGAAGGCCGCGCCCTGCTGGTAGAGGCCCTTGAATCGGGCCGGGGTCTTGCCAAGCTCCGGGAGATGATTGTGGCGCAGGGCGGCGACCCGGCTTGTGTGGAGGATGTGACCCGGCTGCCGCAGAGTGCTGTCGTCCGTGAGGTGAAGGTGGGCCGTGCTGGCTATGTGGCGGCGATGGACACCATGGCGTTGGGGCTGGCGGCGCAGGCCATGGGCGCGGGACGTGTGCGCAAGAGTGACGCGCTGGATTACAGCGTGGGCTTTGTGCTGCCGGTGCGCATTGGTGACTGTGTGCAGCCGGAGGATATGCTCTGCACGCTGTATGCGCGCAGTGAGGAGGACGCGGACAGGGCGGAAGCGGCCATTCGCGGCGCGATAACCTTCTCCACGGAGCCGGTCAAGGCTCCGCCGCTGTGGTATGCTGTTATTACCAAGGATGGTGTGGTTCGCTGCGACTGAGGATGAGAACCTATCAAAAAACGCGGTCTGCATGGTGTGTGCAGACCGCGCTTCATTTTGTGAAAGGAGTAGGGGAGAGGGCTGGGGGCAACACGCAGCATATCCTGCGGAAAGCCGTCACCTTGGGGGAGGGCGGATGAGGTCGTTCCTTGTGCAGGCCCAGGAACCTGCCGTTTCCGACGCGGACGAACGTCGTCGTCTGCTTGGAAACTCACGCTTTTTTCCTTTCCCTTTGGGTTGTGTTTACGTGGTGCGCTGGGCTGCCGCCCAGACCTGCGCAGGGGTTTCACCCCTGCACCCCACAAGGGGCATCGCCCCTTGACCCCTTCGACGCTGGCGCGTTCCCTGGGAGTTATTGGTGTTTGCGCACGGCAAGGACGGCACGGTGGCCGTTGATGTTCCATTCCTTGGCGGTGAAGGTATCGTCAGCCTTGGTGCGCTCCACGCTCAGGGCCAGCGTGCCGCGCTGAATCATCTCCAGACCAGCCTGAATGGCTGCGTGCAGCTCGTCCCCGCAGATGTAGCACACATCAATGCGATCCGTCACCTCAAAGCCGGTCTCCTTGCGCATGGTTTGCAGCTTGGAAATCACCTCGCGGGCATAGCCCTCGTTGATGAGCGCAGGGGTCAGGTTGGTGTCCAGCACCACGGTCACGCCCTTTTCCTCCAGGGCCACAAAGCCGGGCTTCTGCATCGGCTCGGTCAGCACATCGCTGCCGGACAGCTCCACGGCAGTGCCGTCCAGCACAAAGCTGACCTTCTCGCCCCGGGCAAAGGCATCCACCACATCGTTGCCGTCCAGGGTCAGCAGGTGCTGGCCAATCTTGCCCAGGAGCTTGCCGTAGCGCGGGCCCAGGGTACGCATTTGCGGCTTGAGCTTGTAGGTGGTGAAGTCACGGGCGGATTCGGTGAAGATGACCTGCTTGACGTTCAGCTCGTCCTCGCACAGGGCCTGATAGGCCTCGGTGAAGGTCACGCCCTTGACGAACAGCCGGGCAGAGGGCTGGCGAACCTTCATGTTGGCGGCGTTGCGGCAGGCGCGGCCCAGCTGCACGACCTCCAGCAGGCCCTCCATCTGCTCCTCCATGTCCTTGTCCACGCGGCTCATGTCTGCCACGGGGAAGTCGCACAGATGCACGGACTCGATGGCACCGGGCACATTGTTGACCACCAGGTTCTGATAAATTTGCTCGGCCATGAAGGGCACAAAGGGTGCAATGACCTTGCTCAGCGTCACCAGCACATGGTAGAGGGTGGCGAAGGCGGCTTCCTTGTCACCGGCCATGCCCTTGCCCCAGAAACGCTCACGGCCACGGCGCACATACCAGTTGGACAGCTCGTCCACAAAGTCCTGAATGGCGGCGGCAGGCTCGGGAATGCGGTAGTTGGCCAGGTCATCATCCACGCGGGCAATCAGGGTGTTGAGCCGGGAGAGAATCCACTTGTCCATCAGGCTCAGCTCCACCTGCTCCAGCGGATGCGCCACGGGGTCAAAGCCGTCAATCTGCGCGTACATGGTGAAGAAGGCATACACGTTTTGCAGCGTGGCCAGGAACTTGCGCTGTCCCTCCTGCACGGCTTCCTCGGAGAAACGCTTGGGCAGCCAGGGCGCGGAGGTGGTGTAGAAGTACCAGCGCAGGGAGTCCGCGCCGAACTTGTCCAGCGCGTCAAAGGGATTCACCACATTGCCCAGATGCTTGGACATCTTGCGGCCCTCGGCATCCTGCACATGGCCCATGACGATGCAGTTCTTGAAGGGAGCCTTGTCGAACAGCACCGTCGAAATGGCCTCCAGCGTGTAGAACCAGCCACGGGTCTGGTCGATGGCCTCGGAGATGAAGTTGGCCGGGAAATTCTGCTCGAACTTGTCCTGATTCTCGAAGGGATAGTGCCACTGCGCGAAGGGCATGGAGCCGGAATCATACCAGCAGTCGATGACCTCCTTGACGCGGGTCATCTCCTTGCCGCACTGGGGGCAGCGCAGCTTCACCGCGTCGATGAAGGGACGGTGCAGCTCGATGTTCTCGCCGGGATCCTCCACGGCCATGTCCCGCAGCTCCTGCCGGGAGCCGACAACGTGCATGTGGCCGTCCTCGCACTGCCACACGGGCAGGGGCGTACCCCAGTAGCGTTCGCGGCTCAGGCCCCAGTCATGGACGTTCTCCAGCCAGGTGCCCATGCGGCCTTCCTTGATGTTGTCAGGCATCCAGTTGATGGTGCGGTTGTTGGCCACCAGCTGGTCGCGCACGGCGGTCATCTTGATGAACCAGGTGGGGCGGGCGTAGTACAGCAGGGGGGTATCACAACGCCAGCAGAAGGGATAGTCATGGGTGAAGGGGACAGCCGCCAGCAGCAGGCCGCGCTCCTTCAGGTCGGCCAGCACCAGCTTGTCCGCTTCCTTGACGAACACGCCGGGCCACTTGGTATCCGCCGTCATGCAGCCCTGATTGTCCACGAAGTTGACAAAGGGCATGTCGTTTTCACGGCAGACGCGGTTGTCATCCTCACCGAAGGCAGGGGCGATATGCACGATGCCGGTACCATCGGTCATGGTGACGTAATCATCGCAGACCACGCGCCAAGCGGGCTTGTCCAGCTTGCCCACGGCGAAGTCGAACAGCGGGACATACTCCATGCCCTTGAGCTGCTCGCCGGGCATGGTTTCCAGCACCTCGACCTCCTTGCCGGGGAACACCGCTTCCACCAGGGCCTGCGCCATGATGCAGGTCTTGCCCTCCAGGACGAACTTGACGTAGGTATCCCGGGGATTGACGCACAGGGCGAGGTTGGAGGGCAGCGTCCAGGGGGTGGTCGTCCAGGCCAGCAGGTAGGTATTTTCCTCGCCCTTGACCTGGAAGCGGACATAGGCGGAGGTTTCCTTCACGGTCTTGTAGCCCTGCGCCACCTCGTGGCTGGACAGGGCCGTGCCGCAGCGGGGGCAGTAGGGGACAATCTTGTGGCCCTGATAGAGCAGGCCCTTGTCGTAAATCTTCTTCAGGCTCCACCATTCGGACTCGATGTAGTTGTCCTCATAGGTGATGTAGGGATGCTCCATGTCCACCCAGTAGCCCACCTGCTCGGACATCTTCTCCCACTCGTGCAGGTACTTCCACACGCTCTTTTTGCACTCACCGATGAAGGGCTCGATACCATAGCTTTCGATTTGGGGCTTGCCGTCCAGGCCAAGGAGCTTCTCGACCTCCAGCTCCACGGGCAGGCCGTGGGTATCCCAGCCGGCCTTGCGCAGGACGTTCTTGCCCTTCATGGTATGGTAGCGGGGGATCAAGTCCTTGATGACGCGGGTTTCGATATGGCCAATGTGGGGCTTGCCGTTGGCGGTAGGCGGCCCATCGAAGAAGGTGAAGGTTTCGCCGCCCTCGCGGTGATGGAAGGATTTGCGGATGATGTCCTTCTCCTTCCAGAAACGGGCGATGTCGGCTTCCCGGGCGGGGAAGTTCATGTCTGTGGGAACCTTGCTGTACATGCTTTACCTCCTGACTGATGATGCAGGGACGCAAAAAAATCCGTCCCACGCTTGTTGCTGGGACGGATGAAACGATCCGCGGTACCACCCATGTTGACGGCTTTCGCCGCCCGCTCGGTGCAGGAATCCTCCTGCGGCTCTGTATCGGGAGCACCCGGGCGGCCCTGACGCGGAGGGTTCGGGCCGTCTCACTCCGGGGTGATCTGCAAGCGGTTCCGCCCTGCCGGACTTGCACCATGCTCCGGCTCGCTGAAGGGGGATATCCGCCGCCGTCCCCATCGCTGTGAACGTTGGCATGGCTTTTATTATAGCCACTTTCCGGGAAAATTCAAGTAGAATTTTCATTGAAAATGAGAGGTTTTGTGGGGGAGGGGATGCGCCTTTGCAGTTCTGCGGAGGTGGGGCTTTGTTTGGGGGTGGAGGTTGACGGCTCCTTTGCAGCTCTGCGGAGGTGCGAGGCG
>JBJEUL010000259.1:0-2431 GCA_051883835.1 Aristaeellaceae bacterium | reverse complement strand
CAATGCTGTCCTTCCCGCGGGCCACTGTGATATGCTCGTTGAGCAGGAGCGTCCAGCCCAGCTGTTCCCTTTGTGTGCTGATGATGCGCTCCACCTCCTGCATCTGTTCCTTGGGAGTGAGCTGGCGGGCGTAGGGCAGATAGTCGTGGTTGCCCAGGACCGAAACCACTCCATCGCGGGCACGGATGCCGCGCAGGATGGGTACAAACGGTTCAATCTCCTGAGCAGAAAGCGACACCAGGTCGCCCGTGAAGCACACGAGGTCCGGGCACAGGGCGTTGATTTCCTCCACCCGCCTGCGGAGCACGTCGGCATGGCCGCGCCAGCCGTCGAGATGGAGGTCGGAAATCTGCACAATGCGATACCCCCGGAAGGAGCGGGGCACACGCATGGCTATCTCCACACGCCTCACCTCGCAGCGGAAACGGCCGATGCAGTGGCCATAGAAATAGAGCAGCCACCATCCGGCCACCAACAAGACTGCCGCCAGTACGAAGCCCCGGCAGGACACGCCGAACCCCAACACCCATCCTGCCGCTCTGGCCGCCAGGAATGCCAGGCAGGGGAGCAGCAGCAGGACGAGGGAGAACAGCCAGAACACCAATAGAGGGAAACGCATGGATGATGGTTATGGATGTTACGCAATCAGAAGGGGAAAAGCAAGGGCAACACCAGTGTCATCACCACACCCATGATGAGTTGCAGGGGCAGGCCCACCTTCACGTAGTCGGCAAAACTGTAGCCGCCGGCCTGCATCACCAATGCGTTGGGCGGAGTGGAAAAGGGCGAGGCAAAGCACATGCTGGCACCCAGCGTGACGGCAAACAGGAAGGGCAGGGGGCTGACACTCAGTTCGGATGCGGCACTCATGGAAATGGGGGCCATGAGCACGGCAGTGGCGGTGTTGCTGATGAACATGGTGAGCAACGAGGTGGTGAAATACACACCGCAGAGCAATGCCGTGGGGCCCAGGCTTCCCAGCGCGGCCACCAGCGAATGGCTCACGATGGCCGACACGCCGGTCTTTTCGAGTGCTGTGGCCATGGGCATCATGGCGGCAATGAGCACAAGGCTTTCCCAGTTGATGGTCTTGTAGGCGGCATCCACGCTGCGTAGGCATCCCGTCACCACCATCAGCAGGCCGGCCACCATGACGGCTGTGAAAGGCTGCACAGGAATGAAATCGAACACCATGGCCGCCACCATCAATACCATTATCAGTGCAGCCAGCGGTGCCCTGTAGCCGATGGTCACCCGTTCGGCCATCTCCTTGGGCTTGCCCAGCAGCACCCATCCGTTTTCCTCCTGGTCGATTTTCTCCAGATTGGTCCACAGGCCCTGGATCAGGAGGGTGTCTCCGGCCTTGAGCCGCAGTTCGGGAAGCTGGTCGGATATGTAGGCATGGCTGCGCCTCACACCCAGCACATTTATCTGATATTGCTCGCGCAGCTGGGAGTCGCGCAATGTCAGGCCCACCAGCCTCGACTCGGGCATCACCACAATCTCGGCAATGCCGATGTCGAAAAAGTCGAGGCCCGAATGGGACAGCGGATGCAGGCTGGCTGCAGATGCGAACTGCCGCACATCCTCCTCGGCCCCCTGCAGATAAAGGATGTCGCCTCCTTGCATCTGCTGGTCCTGCAGGGGCATCTGCTGGGTGATGTTGCGCAGGAGCTTGCCATGGCGCGACGAGTCCTGCCGGATTTCGATGATGGAAATGCCGTGCTTGGCGCGCAGGTTGAGCTGCCGTGCTGTGCGCCCCACCACACTGCTGCGGGCATTCACCCGGAAGGCATATATGTTGCCCGCCAGCTTGTATTCGTCCACCAGCTGCTCTGCGGTCTTTCCCTGCTCGGCCTTGTCGTGCGTCTTCTTGTTGAGGAAGATGCGGCTCAGCGGAAGCATCACCAGAATACCCACGGCCAGACAGATGAGGCCCACAGGCAGGAAGGAGAAGAACGAAAGCCCCTCCATGCCATGGCCCTGAAGGGTTTCGTCGATGACCAGGTTGGGGGGTGTACCGATGAGGGTGAGCATACCGCCCATGCTGCTGGCAAAGGCCAAGGGCATGAGCAGGCCCGACGCGTTTCGGCCCGTCTGTGCGGCCATCGACACCACGATGGGCATCATCAGGGCCACCGTGCCCGTGTTGCTCACAAAGGCACCGATGGCCGCGGTCACCAGCACCACCAGCAGGAACATGGCGGTGGCATTGTTGCCGGCCACATGCATGATGCGCTGGCTGGCGGCCTTGGCCAGCCCGGTCTGCAGGATGGCACCGCCCACCACAAACAGGCCGGCCATCATTATCACTACCTGGTTGGAGAATCCGGCCAGTGCCTCGGCCGGCGTGAGGATGCCGCACAGCAGCAGGAGCGCCAGTGCGCACAGGGCCACGATGTCGGCCCTTACGCGGCCCATTACGAACATG
>JBJEUL010000258.1:0-10720 GCA_051883835.1 Aristaeellaceae bacterium | reverse complement strand
ACAAGGGGCATCGCCCCTTGACCCCTTCGACGCTGGCGCGTTCCCTTGGAGGTTAGGGGTGGCGGGGTAGGGTGCCCATGATGGCGCGGGCTTCGGCAGGCGTTGCCGCTTCCAGACCCATGGCACGAATCAGCTGCACCAGCCGTTCAACCACCTGATAGTTGTATTCTGCCTGTACGCCGGGGGCCATGTACGCGCTGTCCTCAAAGCCAATGCGCACCACGCTCGCCCCCATGGCGATGGCGGCTGCCAGGAACGTCCAGTTGTCCCGGCCATAGTGCGTCACGCCCCATTTCGCGTCCGCAGGCACGGCTGAGCGGAACGCTTGCAGGCAGGTCATGTCCGGCTGCATGCCGCCCTTGTGGCCGAACACCAGATTGTAGAAAATCGGCTTGCGGTAGGGGTTCAGCTGGCTGTCCCGCTCAATGTTGTAAATCATGCCGATGTCGAACACCTCGACCTCCGGGATGATGCCGTGGTCGTAGGACTGCCGGGCGCAGTAGGTGATATCCGCGTCCGTATTGATGTAGATGCCGCCGTTCAGGTTCGTGCTGCCAGCGTTGAGGGAGGAGCTTTCCACCCGCCAGTATTGGAGGGGATTGCACCGCTCCTGGATGGTCATGTTGGACACGCCGCCGGTGGAGGCCTGCACCACCACATCCGTCCGGGCCAGAATGCCCTCGAAGGTTGCAATCAGCTCCGTGGTGTCCGGGGTCAGAGAGCCGTCCGGCAAGCGGCTGTGCAGATGGCACATGCCCGCGCCAGCCTCCACCGAGCGCACCACGTCCTCCACCAGCGCGGCCCGGTCAATGGGCTTCCCCGCAGGCACGGGAGCCAGAGAAATAATCACCTTGCGCATGATGCTTTCATATCCTTTCGTTCATTCGTCCACAAGGCCCAGGGCTGGGCCGACGGCCTGCATCCACGCATCCGCGATGACCTGATGCCCGCAGACCGTGGGATGGATGCCGTCCCACACCCAATAGGCCGCTTCCCGCACGCTGCACAGCGCGTTGAACCGCTCCTGCAAGGGGATGAAGATGGCCCCGTTGCGCTGGGCAATCAGCCGCGTCTGCGCCTGCAAGGGGCGCATCAGGGCCAGCCAGTCGGCGTAATTCGCCTGCCTGTCGCCCACCGGCAGGACAAAGGGCTCCATCAGCACGGCCAGCAAATCCGGGTTCGCCGCCCGGGCCTCGTCCAGCATCAGCTGGTAGATGCGCCCGAACCGCTCCGGCCCCGAGCCGGACTGCTCCCACAGGGTATAGGCCACATCGTTGATGCCCACCAGCACGCTCAGCACATCCGGGCGCAGATTTACGGCATCCTCCTGCCAGCGGCCGTACAGGTCGGCAATGCGGTTGCCCGAAATGCCCCGGTTGATGAAGGACAGGTGCCGCTGGGGGTATTGGGCCCCCCAGACGGCGTTGACCACAAAGGCATAGCCATGCCCCATTTGATGGTTCAAATCCCATGCCCTGTCCCTGTTCTTCTCCCGCAGGCCATCGGTGATGGAATCCCCCTGAAAGAGAATCGTTGTTTCCTTCATTTACGCCAGTGCCTCCACGATGGCGCGCAGCGTGGACTCCGCACCCACATTCCCCGGGAAAATGATGTAGGACAGCCCCGGGAACTTGCTTTCCTCGCCGGTCTGCCACACGGGAATGCCCGGCTGGGCCTGACCCAGCACCCACGCCCGGCGCACCTGCAGGGCCTTCACGCCCACGTCGCTGGAGGTGATGCCTCCCTTGGCGATGAGGAAGCGAGGACGGAAATGCAGCCCCGCCACCACGGCGGTCACAGCATTGGAAATGCGCACCGAGATGGCCAGCATTTCCTCGGCGGAGGCACCCTCCGGGGCAATCAGCGTGCGGCTGGTGTAGACCACGGCGGTCTTGCCGGCCTGCATGGCTTCCTCCGCCAGCGCGGTGACACGGGCCGTTTCGGCTTCCAGACCGCCTTCCTCGGCATAGCGGGAGGCATTGAACTCAATCCACACCATGGGGCAGGCGGATGCCTTCAGGCAGTTGAGCTGCGCGGTGGTCTTTTTCACATGGGAACCGGCAAGCACCATGCCGCCCACCTCGGCATGGGTGCCAATCAGCTCCTCGCGGCTGAGCAGCGGGCGGGAGGATACGTTGCCCAACGCCTTGGGCACAGCGGCGGCAGAGCGAATCATGTAGTGCCGCCCACGGCGCATCAGGCGCATCAGCACCACCGCGAAGGCCTTCACATCCGCTTCCTCGATGGCATCCACGGCGATGTAGCGGAAGCCCTCCGCAGCGGTCAGCTTGGCTTCGATGGCGTCCAGGTCAAGGCTCCGCAGCTCCCGCAGGGTCACGGTCAGCACATCGTCGACCTTGACCTGCCCGTGGGTCTTTTCCTCGATGTAGGCAGGCAAAAAGGAGTGCCCATAGCCGAAGGTCTTGTCCCGGGCAAACTCCGTCTGCGCGGCAGGCACGAGCATGTCGCCCTCCTGCACATAGTGCACGCTGTCCAGCGTGTAGCGTCCGCCCTCCTTGAAGAAGGGGCAGAGGATTTCCCCGTCAAAGGCCGCGCCGCCGTTTTCCTCGATGACGCTGCTCAGCGCGGCTTCCTCCATGGGCAGATGCCCGCGCAGCGTGGAGTCGCCACGGCAGACGATGAGGAAGTCCTTCCCCGCCCTGCGCGCAGCAGCAAGCACATGAGCGGCAATCTCTCGGTGCGCTTCCTGCGTCCTTTCCGCGGAAAAGCTGCGGGAGTTGGTCAGCACAAAGAACATGGGGTCAGGGCGCACCATTTCGGCGTACAGCGTATCCTCGGCCCAGTCCGTGACCACCGCCACGTCATGCACGGTCTGCACGCCGGTGGGGTCGTCATCCAGCACGATGACCTTCTGGTCAAAAGTCGGATAGCTTTCGGCAAACAGGCGGTCAATGTCCTCCCGGGCCGTGGCGCAGGCCCACAGGCTCTCGCAGGCGGCGAAGGTTTCGGCCGCGTTAAGGCGGTTCAGCTCCTTGTCCATACGCGCGCCTCCCTTACGCTTCCCGCCAGGCCAGCGGCAGCCAAATCAGCATTTCGCCCCGGCCCCGGTTGTCCCATGCGTAATAGGGAATCATGCGCACCCGCACCCGTTCCAGCGCAGGCACCTGCATGGTGCGGTAGAGCTTGTCCCGGTCATCCTCCGCCACCGCCTGACGGAGCATGGTGGTTTCGAGGACCTTCATGGGCCGCCCGGCCACCTCGCCGTCCAGCACGGTGAAGGCCGGATTCAGCGGCAGCAGCAGATCCTCCAAACTGGGCACATCGGCATCCGGGGATTCCACGCAGTACACCAGCGGGCCAACCTCAATGGCTGCCTGATTGCGATCCTCCTCAATCAGCCCGTGGCCCACGGTGACACGGGGAGCCATGTGCAGGTCAAGGGTCATGGTGAAGCCCTCGGGCCGCACCACGTCCACGGTATAGTAGCTGCCAGCGTCCGCGGCGGTGAACTGCACGGTCTTGGCCGGGCAGTGCAGCACAGCCTGTTCCGCCCATGCGGGAATGCGCAGCCGCAGCGCGAAGGGCTTGCCGTTGCTCCCCGACACGGTGAAGGTGATGCGCCCGTCAAAGGGATACTCCGTCTGCTGGGTCAGGGTGAAGGCCGCGCCGTTTTTCAGGGTGAAACGGGCTTCATTGGCCCCGTACAGACCCGTCCACAGGCCGGTGTCGTCCACCGCATAGGCATATTCCGCCGTCTGGGCGATGGTGCGGGCCAGATTGGGCGGGCAGCAGTAGCTCAGGATATACTCGCTGCGCTCCTGACCCCAAATCAGCTCATAGGGCAGCTCCTTGGCCCGGCGCAGCATGTTCTCGTAGAAGAACCGCTTGCCGTCCAGGCTGATGCCCGCCAGATTCACGTTGAGCATCATGCGTTCCAGCATGTCCATGTACTGAGCGGAGGGGTTCATCAGGAACATGCGCCACGCCCAGAACACGCCGCCCAGGGACGCGCAGGTTTCATTGTAGGCGGTCACATTGGGCAGCTGGTACTCGTAGCCGTAGGCCTGATGCACCAGTTGGTGCTTGAAGAAGTACCCATAGGGGGACGCGCCGTTGTACAGCGCACCGCAGCCGCCGGTAATGTACATTTTCTGCGTCACCAGATGGTTCCACACCGCATCCAGCACCGTGCGGTAATCCGGGTCGCCCTCCTCCATGTACAGGTCAGCGACACCGGCGTAGAGGTAATTGGCGCGCACGGCATGGCCGATGATTTTCCGATGCTCCTTCAGGGGCAGGCTGTCCTGATTGTCATCCATGCCGTTCTTCACGGAATCGCGCAGGCGAACGGCCAGCTCTGCAATGCGCAGATATTCCTTATCGCCCGTAGCGCGGTACAGCTCAATCAGGCCCATATAATGGGAGGGACACACCGCCGTCTGCACCTCGCCGGTACGGGCGGCGGTGTCGTAGAGGTCGCGCAGGTAGTTGGCAGCCTTGGAAGCCACCTTCAGGAAGCTGTCGCGGCCCGTGAGACGGTAATACAGGCTGGCCGAGGTGAACATGTGACCCATGTTGTACACCTCAAAGTCGTTGATGTCCCCCTGCCGGGAAACACCGTTGCCCTGCCTTTCACCAATAATCTGCTTGGTGGACAGATAACCGTCGGGCAGCTGCGCCCGGGCAAACAGCGCGATGTATTCCTCCAGCTGATCCAGCAGGGCCTGATTGCCCGTGCGGACAGCCGTATACATGGCGGACTCCATCCACTTGTAGAAATCGCCGTCGCCAAAGACCGTCCCGGCGAACTCGCCCTCCGCCTCGCCTGCCGCGATGCGGAAGTTTTCCACCACATGGCTGATGTCCTTGCTCTCAAACATGTTTTGCAGATGCTTGACCGTCACGCTGGCACAGGTGTCAAAACGTTCCTTGTACAGTCCGCCCGTCCAGCGGATGTCCTGATAGGGGATGCCGTTTGCCTTGGCATAGGGGGAACGGGAGGTATCCGTCAGCATCAAAGGAGTCCTTTCTCCGCCAACGCCTTCTTCAGCGCGACAGCACCGAAGCGGGGCGAGGACAGGGTCGGCTTGCCATAGGCGGCGGTGATATCCTGCTCCACATAGGCCATGGAGCCCTGCGCCAGCACAATCACGTCCACCTGGTCGATGATTTTCCCGGCGGCATCCAGCAGCAGGCGGCGGAACTGGGCCTGATCCAGCCCAAAGGCTCCGTCAATCAGCCCGTCCACCAGCGTCACATGGCGGCCCATGGAACGGGCCACCCGGTTGATGGTGCCCTTGGTGGGCTCCAGGGTGGTGGGCAGGGTGGCCAGCACGCCGATGCGGCTGCCCAGACGGACGGCCTCGCGGCACATGTCCTCATCAATGCGCACGATGGGCACGCCGATGTATGCGGCAGTCGCCTGCACGGAATCGGCCACCTCGCCTACGGAGGAGCAGATGTTCAGCACTGCGTCCGCGCCCTGCTGGATGGCCTCCATGTACATGCCGATAAGCCGTGCGGCGGGTTCAGGGGTGACATAGCCGGCCTCACGCACCTGCGCGAGGATGGTGGGGTCTTGCAGGCTGATAAGCTCCGCCTCCGGGCCGATGTTGGCGCGAACCTCACGTTCCACCAGCTCAATCAGCTCGGGGGTGGTGCTTGTATACACAAGGGCTGCTTTCATGATCCAATGATCTCCTTCCGATCTCCATTTGGAGCCTTTTCGTTCATTATACAGCACAAAAGGACATTTTGCAACCAACCCCAAGGGACCGCGCCAGCGGAAAGGGGTCAAGGGGCAATGCCCCTTGTGGGGTGCAGGGGTGAAACCCCTGCGCAGGTCTGGGCGGCAGCCCAGCGCAACACGTTAGAACAGCAAAAAGGGAAAGGAAAAAACGTGAGTTTCCAAGCAGACGACGCAGTTCGTCCGCGTTGGAAACGGCAGGTTCCGGGGACTGCATAAGGAACGACCTCATCCAACCTCGCTACGCTCGGCCACCTTCCCCAGAGGGGAAGGCTTACTGTCGACGCATCCCTGAAAAGAAAACCGGCGCGGAGTATTTTCTCTCCGCACCGGCCTGTATCCAATTGTCCGCTTACATGGGGTAGCTCAGCAGGAAATGACCGCCCGTCAAGCGTACCGGCACGCCGTCCGCAGGCAGCATCACCGTCTGCCCGGCAGGCATGGGAATCTCCCCGCCGTCCCAGGCAATCGCGCCATCCTCAATGGCCGTCAAAATACCGAACCGCTCCGGCGTGGGCAGCAGCTCCATGTCCGCGCAGTTCTCCAGCCGCTCCAGCCCGAAGAAATCATTGCGCAGCAGCTGACTGCGGCGGCCCGTGGCATCCTCCTGCAGCACCTCCGGCACAGCCTTGGCGGCAGGCAGCGTCACGTCCACCACGTCCAGAGCCTTGTCCAGATGCAGCTCACGCTTCTTTCCGGCCTGATCCACCCGATCCCAGTCGTAGAAGCGATAGGTCACATCGGAGGACTGCTGAATCTCATAAAGCATGATGCCCTTGCCGATGGCATGCACCATGCCCGAGGGGATGTACAGCACATCACCGGGAGCCACATCCACCCGCTGCAGCAGGGCCTGCACCGCGCCGCCCTGCCGAGAGGCTTCCCGCAGCTCCTCGGTGGTGGTGCCGGGCTTCACGCCGAAAATCAGCTGCGCGCCAGGCTCCGCCTTCAGGATGACCCACGCCTCCGTCTTGCCGAACTTGCCCTCCACGCGGCGGGCATAGTCATCGCCGGGATGCACCTGCACGCTCAGCGCGTCGTCTGCGTCCAGAAGCTTGAGCAGCAGCGGGAAATCCCCCTGCACCTTCGTGCCGGCAAGGGCCGCGCCGTGCTTGTCCAGCAGCGCGGAAAGGGGCGTGCCCTCATCGTCCACGCTGTTCAGGCCGGGGATTGCGCTCAGCTCCAACGCCTCGCCCGTGCGGGGGTCGGGAATATCCTTGTGATACACACTGCCCAGACGGCTGCCGCCCCAGGGGGTGGCCAGACCGCAGCGGTAGGCAGGGTGCATCCTGATGGGAAACAGTGCCATTACCGGTCGCCTCCTTCTTCATACGCCCTGCGGGCCAGCAAATACGCGCCCATGACGCCGCTGTTCTCGCCCAGGCCGGGTGCAACGATGTAATCCTCCAGCCCAGCCTCCACCGCCGGACTGCTGATGTAGCCGCCCAGCAGCCGCAGGGTTTCCCGACGAACCATGGGCAGCAGGAAGTCCTTGTGCATCACGCCGCCGCCCAGAATGATTTTTTCCGGGGAAAAGGCCATGATGGCGTTGTGGCACATCTGTGCCAGATAGAAAGCCTCCACCGTCCACGCGGCATGCTCCTCCGGCAGCTCCTTGGCGGACACGCCCCACCGCTTCTCGATGGCCGGGCCTGCCGCCAGACCTTCCAGGCAGTGCTTGTGATAGGGGCAGAAGCCGTCCGGCGTGGGGTCATCCGGATGGGTGCCCAGCAGCTGATGCCCCAGCTCCGGGTGCATCAGGCCGTGGACAGGCTGTCCGCCGATGACCAGACCGCCGCCGATGCCCGTGCCGATGGTCACATACAGGCAGCTGCCCAGCCCCTTGGCCGCGCCCAGGGTGGCTTCCGCCAGGGCTGCGCCGTTCACGTCCGTGTCCAGCCGGGCAGGCACATTCAATGCCCGGACGAATTCCGGCAGCAGGGGGTAATTCCGCCATGCCAGCTTGGGGGTCGCAGTGATGTAGCCGTAGGTGGGGGAAGCAGGATTCAGGTCGAGGGGGCCGAAGCAGCCCACGCCCAGTGCGTCCACATGATGCGCCCGGAAGAAGGCAATCATCTCCGGCATGGTCTCCTCCGGCGTGCGGGTGGGGATGGATACACGCTCCAGCATGCCGCCCGCAGCGTCCAGGATGCTCATGACCATCTTGGTACCGCCAGCTTCCAATGCGCCCAAACGCAGGGATTCATTCTCCATGGGTCGTTCCTCCCTTTGCTTGCAGACAGGGGCGGCACCTTGGCAGACTGCCGCCCCTGTCAAGGATATCCATCAATAATTTTCCGGCTTGAGCATGAAATAGCTCTGGGGATGGTTGCAGGTGGGGCAGACATCGGGAGCCTGCTTGCCCACGACGATGTGGCCGCAGTTGGCGCATTCCCAGATGGCATCGCCCTCGCGGGAGAACACCAGACCGCCCTCGATGTTGGCCAGCAGGCGGCGATAGCGTTCCTCGTGGGCCTTCTCGATGGCTGCCACCAGCTCGAACTTCTCCGCCACCTCGTCAAAGCCCTCCTCGCGGGCCTCACGGGCCATGCGGGCGTACATGTCCGTCCACTCGGCATTCTCGCCCTCGGCAGCGTGGAGCAGGTTCACAGCGGTCTGCTGGATGGAGCCGCCCTCCAGGTACTTGAACCACATCTTGGCGTGCTCCTTCTCGTTCAGGGCCGTGGCTTCCAGAATCTGCGCAATCTGCACATAGCCGTCCTTGCGGGCGCGGGATGCGAAATAATCATACTTGTTGCGGGCCATGCTCTCCCCGGCAAAAGCCTCCAACAGGTTCTGCTCCGTGCGGGTACCCTTCAAATCCTTCATCTGTATGTCCTCCTGTCATGTCGATATGTTGGAGAATAACCTCCAATGCTTTCATATTCGGCGGAGAACGGAGTTCCTCCTGCACGGTTTGGGAAAGAAGTGGCAATGCCGCAGTGGGACGCTGGGCTGCCGCCCAGACCTGCGCAGGGGCCTTGCCCCTGCACCCCACAAGGGGCATCGCCCCTTGACCCTTTTCTGCTGCGCGGTCCCTTGGAGTAGGCAAAACAAAAATTCATGGCATGTCTTTACACAAGGGAAGGGAGTGTGCTATACTATGATGCAATCGCAGTGAAAGGGAACGTTCCCTCCTGGGCCTGCGCAGAGAGCCGTGCGGTGGTGGAAGCATGGCGTGGCCTACGGGAACCGCTCGCCCCGGAGCGAATCGGCTGCGCCCGTTACAGCGCGTCAATTGAGGGGTCCGGCAAGTCGGCCGGGCAAGCAAAGTGGTACCGCGAAACAAGCCGTTTCGTCTTTGCGCTATGGCAGGGATGGGACGGCTTTTTGATACCCATCCGCAAGGAGGAGGTTTTTTCCCATGGCTATCCAGGCATACGATCCGGCATCCATCGAGCCGAAATGGCAAAAGCTCTGGGCTGATGCCCACGCCTTTGAGGCGCAGGAGGACTACGACAAGCCCAAGTTCTACGGGCTGATTGAGTTCCCCTATCCCTCCGGCCAGGGCCTGCATGTAGGCCATCCCCGCTCCAACACCGCCATGGACATCATTGCCCGCAAGCGGCGCATGGAGGGCTACAACGTCCTGTTCCCCATCGGCTGGGACGCCTTCGGCCTGCCCACGGAGAACTACGCCATCAAGAACAAGGTGCACCCCGCCATCGTCACCCGGGAGAACATCGACCATTTCCGCGGACAGCTCCAGCGGCTGGGCTTCTCCTTCGACTACACCCGCGAGGTGGATACCACCGACCCCAACTACTACCGCTGGACGCAGTGGATTTTCCTCCAGCTGTTCAAGCACGGCCTGGCCTACAAGGCGGAGATGCCCATCAACTGGTGTCCCTCCTGCAAGTGCGGCCTGGCCAATGAGGAGGTCGTGGGCGGTGAGTGCGAACGCTGCCACAGCCAGGTCGTCCGCAAGGTGAAGAAGCAGTGGATGCTGCGCATCACCGACTATGCGCAGAAGCTCCTGGACGGTCTGGACACGGTGGACTTCATCGAGAAGGTCAAAATTCAGCAGCGCAACTGGATTGGCCGCAGCGAGGGCGCGGAGGTTGACTTCGCCCTGACCGCCGCGGGCGAGAAGGTGCGCATCTACACCACCCGCCCCGATACGCTCTTTGGCGCGACCTACATGGTGCTTTCCCCCGAGCATCCGCTCATTGACCGTCTCCGCGACCAGATTACCAACTTTGACGCCTGCATGGCCTACCGCGCCGAGGCCGCCAAGAAGAGCGATTTCGAGCGCGCCGAGCTGGCCAAGGAAAAGACCGGCGTGCAAGTCGAGGGCGTGCGGGCCATCAATCCCGTCAACGGCAAGGAAATCCCCATCTGGCTGAGCGACTATGTCCTCATGAGCTACGGCACCGGTGCCATCATGGCCGTGCCTGCCCATGATACCCGTGACTGGGAGTTCGCCACCCGTTTCGGCCTGCCCATGGTGGAGGTGGTTGCCGGGGGCGACATCACCAAGGAAGCCTACACCGACATTCAGGACGGCGTGATGGTCAACTCCGATTTCCTCAACGGCATGAAGGTGGCCCAGGCCAAGAAGGCCATCATCGACCGTCTGGTGGAAATGGGCGTGGGCGAGCGCAAGGTGAATTACAAGCTGCGCGACTGGGTGTTCAGCCGTCAGCGTTACTGGGGCGAACCCATTCCCGTGGTGCACTGCGACAAGTGCGGCACGGTGCCCGTGCCGGAGGATCAGCTGCCCGTGGTGCTGCCCAATGTGGAGCACTATGAGCCCACCGATTCCGGCGAAAGCCCCCTGTCCGTCATGACCGACTGGGTGAATACCTCCTGTCCCTGCTGCGGCGGCCCTGCCCAGCGCGAAACGGACACCATGCCCCAGTGGGCCGGTTCCTCCTGGTACTTCATGCGCTACTGCGACCCGCACTTTGACGGGGGCATTGGCCGCAAGGAAGCCCTTGATTACTGGCTGCCCGTGAACTGGTACAACGGCGGCATGGAGCATACCACCCTGCACCTGCTCTACAGCCGCTT
>JBJEUL010000257.1:0-2473 GCA_051883835.1 Aristaeellaceae bacterium | reverse complement strand
GCGGCCTCCATGCAGGCGGGGGTGAACTGCTCGTCCGTGCGGTGGCGCATGAACAGATCCGGGTGCGCCACATAGATGAACAGCCCCGTGCGGATGGCCCGCACCGTGGACTCGGCGTAGCGCAGCACGCCCTCGTCGCTGCGGCACTCCAGGCCCGTGTAGGGGGTGTCCTCCTCGCTGTCGGCGTAGTGCTGGCCCAGGATGTAGTAGCTCACGCCCATGTCCCGCATGCGCAGCAGATGGTCGTGGTAGCGGGGGAAGTACTCGCTCTCCAGCCCCAGCAGGATGGGCAGGCGGTCGGCATAGCGGGCCTGCAAATCCCGCACGGAGGCCAGATACCCGGGCAGGGCGTCCATCCCCATGCGGATGTTGCTGACAAACCCGCTCTCAAAGGGCCAGGGCGCGTGATCCGCGAAGCCCAGCAGGTCAAAGCCACCGTCGATGGCGGCCTGGACGTAGTCCTCGTCCTGCCCCACGGCATGGAAGCAGCGGGTGGTGTGGGTATGGTAGTTGTTCTTCATGACGGCTTCGCCTCTTACAGATTCTGCTGGGCGCGCTGGGCGGCCAGGGCCTGCAGGCAGCATTCCTTGCTGCGCTCAATGTGGCGGTTCATCAGCTTCTGGAAGTGCTCCAGATCCTTCTGCTCCACAAACTCCACCAGCTTGTAGTGCTCCTCATGGGCCTGGGCCAGGCGATCCTCCTGGCGGATGGCCATGGCGGAGAAGCGGGTGATGAACTCGTCCTGCCCCTCGATGACCCGCAGGATCCGCTGCTGGCCGCACAGGCTGGTCAGCTGCCGGTGGAACGCGCGGGTGATGGGGGACAGCTCGTCAAAGTTGCGCTCGTTCATCAGCAGATCCATCTCGCCCAGGCGGCTGCGCAGGTCGGCGATGTCCGCGTCGGTGGCGTTGCGGATGATGGCGGGCAGGGTCAGCATCTCCAGGGCGTTGCGGATGGTGTAGATCTCCTCCACGTCCGCGATGGTGAAGGCCCGCACCACCACGCCGCGCCGCAGCACATATTCCACCAGACCGTCCCGCTCCAGCTTCCGCAGGGCCTCGCGCAGGGGGGTGCGGCTGATGTGCAGGCGCTCGGCGTAGTCGGTCTCCACGATGCGCTCGCCTGCGGGAATCTCGCCGGTGATGATGGCGTGCTTGAGCACCTCATAGGCGATTTCACGGATGGGCCGGCTTTCCATCATGGGCTGGAAGGTCAGGTTGGTCATGGCAAAACAGCTCCTTTTCTGGGTCCGTCGGGGAAAGAGGGGATCCGCCATGGGGCGGATCAAAAGCGTACAGGCCTGTCTACTGTTTGCACTTTGTATACAAGAATAGTACAAAGCTCCCCGCATGTCAAGCGGAAATTGGCGGACGCAGCGAATTATTCGCGAAAAAGAATGAAAAAAGTTCGCCCGTTCCGCTTTACAAATGAAAAAAACCATGCTATACTACCGCGTGGTAATCCGAGCAATCCTTTAAGGACAGCACCGAGAGGCTGAAAAGGCTGCGCAGTGATTCAACCATACGCAGACGTGTGCGCCTTCCCAGCCTGATGGGAGAGGCGTTTTCTTTTTGCCCGCAGGGGCAGGTTGTGTTGAAGGAGGAAATCAGCATGATGACAGGCGGCATTCCCAAGGCGCAGCTGATGGGCGGCGACGCGATGAACCGCGCGCTGATCCGCATGGCCCATGAGATGATGGAGCAGCTGGATCCCCTGGAGGACGTGGTGTTCGTGGGCATCCGGCGCAGGGGCGTGCCCCTGGCCCAGCGCCTGGCGGACATTATCGCCAGGTATGAGCAGGTGAAGCTGCCCGTGGGCGAGGTGGACATCGCCATGTACCGCGACGACCGGGATCCCGGCGACCTGCAAATCGCCGTGCAGAGCAAGAACCTGCCTGTGGATGTGACCGGGAAAATCGTCGTGCTGGTGGACGACGTGCTGCACACCGGCCGCACCGTCCGCGCGGCCATGGACGCCATCCTGGACCAGGGCCGTCCGGCGAAGATCCGCCTGGCCGTGCTGATCGACCGGGGCCACCGGGAGCTGCCCATCCGCCCGGACTTTGTGGGCAAGAACGTGCCCACCTCCCAGAACGAGCGCATCGGCGTGCAGATGGAGGAAATCGACGGCGGCGACGGCGTGGCGCTGTATGAGGGCCGCCGCAACCGCTGAGACAGGGAGAACCCTTACCACAGGTGATCGCCGGGCATGTCCGGTGCACATAGATGCATGTAGCTTTTCTGACCGACCGACGAGGGGAAAGAGGGAATCATCCACATGAGCAACACCAAGGAGAAGCTTCAACCCGGTAAAATGCTGCTGCTGGGCTTCCAGCACGTATTCGCCATGTTCGGCGCGACGGTGCTGGTGCCCACCCTGACCGGCCTGAGCGTCAGCGCGACGCTGCTGTTCGCTGGCCTGGGCACGCTGCTGTTCCACCTGCTGACCAAGCGCAAGGTGCCCGCGTTCCTGG
>JBJEUL010000256.1:0-10781 GCA_051883835.1 Aristaeellaceae bacterium | reverse complement strand
GCATGACATACAGCCATTTGCACTTTGCCACGTCTTTCCAAACGTTGCGTTTGAATTTGACCTGGGATTCCACGTGCCATCGCCTCCGCTTCGTTGGTTTTTGTATACAACTATTGCAATCCACCAACACATGTTCAACAAAGCGTCCGGCACCTTGTATGCCGAATGCTTGTCCTACGAATGTGTCCGATATGGTGGAAACATATCTATATTGTACATGCCGGGTTTCCTTGTGACAATTGCTAATCGTACTTGAATTCTTGTGAAAGTTGCTGTATCATGACTGCATGGCTGCACATATCAGCCTTCTGCCCGACAGAAAGGGGAGCCGTTATGAAAAAGTCCCTGTGGGAAATGATGCCGGAAATGCCGGAAGAGCGGGAATATGAGGTTCACTATCGAATTGCGGACAATCCTCCGCCGATGAGCGTCTTCCACAGCCATGAGTATTTCGAATGCTATCTGTACATCTCCGGGGGCATCGACTACGCCATCGAAGAAAAGCTGTATGCACCCAAGCCCTACGATATGTTCATGATTCCGCCAGGCATCATGCACCGATGGGTGGCCAAGCCGCCGGTGGGGCGTTATGAGCGGATGTACTTCTACATCACGCCCGAATGCCTGAAGAACATGTCCATCCCCGGGTTTGACATGCTGGAGGTTCTGAACAGCGCGGCCAGATGCCATGATTACAGCTTCCACCTGGATGTGCATGCCGGTGCCGAGCTGGCTACCCTGGCGAAGGAAGCCCTCCATTCCTCTGTTCTGACCAATCCGGCGGATCAGCTGATGACCCGCTGCCGCGTCAACCTTCTGGCAGCGGCCTTCTGCCGCCTGATTGACCAGGGTGTCGAGGCATCGAGCAGCACGCCCAGCCGCATGCGGGAAATCATTACCTATATTAATGAGCATATCACCGAGCCGCTGACCCTGGATGAGCTGGCGGAGCACTTCTATATCAGCAAGTCCTACCTGCTGCATACCTTCAAGGAATATGCCAATCTATCCGTTTACCAGTATATCCTAGGCAAGCGCATCATGATAGCCCAGCAGCTGATGCGCGAGGGCATGTCCCCCGGCGCAGCCTCCCGGGCCAGCGGCTTTGGCGACTATGCAGGCTTCTATCGGGCCTTTGTCAAGCAAACCGGGATGACCCCGCAGGACTTCTGCAAATCCGATATGCTGCACAGGTCGCTGCCCATGGCCAAGGAATAATCCGCTGCTGCATGACGGCTGAACGGGCACATGCTGGATGGCTTGTTAGAGGCAGTCAGCCGGCAAGCTGCCAAGCGTTTCCTGTACAGCTGATGCAGCAGAATGTGAACTACAAGAACAGAATGAACGCCCAGATAATCCCATATATGGAAACAAAATATTAGTAAATTGTTAAGTGGACAGCTGGAAGTCATTGACTTTGTCTGAGAAACATCGTATAATAGCAGCGTAGCAGTCTGCGAGCGGATTCAATCTGCCCATGGCCGCTACAGCCGCATGGAGCAGGCTCCTGTCTCCCGTGCCGCATGCGCTCCGAAACCTCGCGGGCCGCATGGATGCAGGGAAAACGCATGAAGATACAGTCGGGTCAATATACCCCCTGACCCCTTCACAAAAAGGAAATTTTTGGATGGGGGGGGGGTATCTATGTTGTATGCTGAAAGCGTTGCAGGAGCGGGGGAGGTACACAAGAAGAGTGAAGGTATCGGTTACTGTAGAAGGCGTAGCGATACATGACCTCGATCATAGGCTGGAACGGAAGCCGCAATCGTCCGCGGAGGGCGGAGCTATGCCTTGAGGGCATCAGGAGAGGCGGTGGGCATCTTGTCCGAATACAGCTGCGTCCGTTGCCTGTTCTGCAACACGGGCAAGGAAAAGGAAATCGTGCGCCTCATCCATGAGCATGGCTGGGGCAGGGCGATTTTCCCACAGCGCATCAAGACGGTGATGAAGAACGGCGTGTGGACGGAACAGCTTGTTCCGCTGCTGCCGGGCTATGTCTTTGTCTATGCCGCTGAAACCGACCCGGAGCGCAAGCCCTTTCGCGACCTGACCCATGTCCTGCGCGTGCTGACCTATGATGACGGTACGGATATCCTCTACGGGCATGACCTGGACTTTGCGCAGTGGCTGTGGTCGCTGGACGGATGCGTTGGGATGATGAAGGCCGTGAAGGTGGGCGACCGGGTCGAAATCATCGACGGCGTGTTCAGGCAGCTGCACGGCACCATCATTCGCATGGATCGGCGGCGCAAGACCGTGTGCGTGGCCTTGGATACCCAGGGGACACCCAAGCAGCTCTGGCTGGCCTATGAAATTGTGGAAAAATCAGGCGAGGAAACGGCAACCTGACCATTAGGGCAGCCGCCGGGGGAGGGGACACCTTCCAGGGCGGAGGGTCAGGCGTAAGAAATGGAAGTGAGGGCGTGAAGAAAAGAAAGCGAACCGGTATGCACCTGCGGCTGCGAACGGCGGTAGGACTGCTGATTTTGCTGATCCTGCTCATTGGCGGCTATCAGGCGGGACGCTGGCTGGAAACCCGCAATAATCAACCTGAGGCGCGCGGCGACTATCAGCAGCGGCTGAGCTACGAGCCTGCCATTGAGGTGGACGGCGTACGCTACCGGCAGCGCAAGGATGTCAAGGCGATCCTGCTCATGGGCATTGACCAGGCCAGTGACAGTCAGCCGATCGGCTACCGCAATGGCGGACAGGCGGACTTCCTGGAGCTGATCGTGTTCAACGACACCGACAAGACCATGACCCGGCTGCAAATTGACCGCGACACCATGACGCCCGTCACGGTGCTGGGCGTGCTGGGCAAGCGTTCCGGCGTGCGCACCCTGCAAATCTGCCTGTCCCATGGCTTCGGCGATGGCGGCATCCAGAGCTGTGAGCTGACGGTGGAGGCGGTGTCCAATCTGCTGATGGGTGCGCCCATTGCCGACTACATTGCCGTGAGCATGGACGGCATTTCCGTGCTCAACGATGCTGTGGGCGGCGTCACCGTCACGCTGGAGGATGACTTCTCCCACCTTGACCCGGCCATGACCCCCGGCACCACCCTGACGCTGCAAGGCGAGCAGGCGGAGCTGTTCGTGCGCAGCCGCATGAGTGTGGGCGTGGGCACCAATGAGGCCCGTATGGTGCGTCAGCAGGTGTACATGTCCGCCCTGGCCCAGCTGCTGGGCGAGAAAATCAAGGAAGACAAGGCATTTGTCGGCACGCTCTACGATGCACTGGAGCCGTACATGGTCACAAGCCTCAGCCGGGGCCTGATGATCAACACGGCCTGGGCGGCCAAGGACTACACGACCACCGTCATGAAGCTGGAGGGTGTCCATCAAATTGGCACGGACGGCTTCATGGAATTCCTGCCTGATGAGAGCATGATCCAGACAACCGTGCTGGAGCTGTTCTATCAGAAAATCGAGTAACCCCAAAGATTAGGCTCTGCCAACAGGGCCTTTTCGATACTACATCCATCACTGGACAATGAAAGGAGAACCCCTACCATGAAGAAGATTGTTTGCCTTGTTCTCGCCATGCTGCTGTTCGCCACGACCGCCATGGCCACCCCCAGCAAGACCGTCGTGGATCTGAACGACGCCGAAACGTCCGTCCCGGGCGCGACGATGGCTGCTTCCCAGGACGCTGCTGCTGCTGCGACTGCTCAGAACGAGTATAGCAAGCTGCTGAATGCCACGACCCCCGAGACCTACTTCGGCACTGTGGCGGGCGAGGGCGGCGAAGTGGTTGACGTGCGCGAACTGCTGGGCGCCGAGGCCGGCGATACGCTGAACGTGCATGAGTTCGGCCCTGTGGCTGCCAGCGGCTTCACCATGGAAGACGACAAGGCTACTGTTACCCTGTCCTTCGCTACCCCCTATGACACCGACGTGGTGGTCATGATCGGTCTGGTGGCCGAGGACGGCACCGTTGCCTGGAATGCCTTCAAGGGCGAGGCGGTGAACGGCTCCATCAAGGTGGAGTTCCCCGCTGAGATCCTGGTGGCCATCCAGAACGGCACTGCCCTGATGGCGATTGTCAGCAAGTAATCGCCGCACAGAAACCCTGCGGGCAGGGGCGGGTGCAAGCCCCCCCTCCCGCTTTTCTCATCTCATACGCCAAGAAGCACAACAGCAAGAAGCACAACAGATCGGAGAATTAGGACTATGTCAGAGCAGTGGAATGGGCAGACGAGGACAACGGAGCCTGTCAGGATGCCGGCGACCACCCCGCAATCTCAGGTGACAGACACGGATACCATTGACCTGGTGGAGCTGTTCTTCCGGCTCCTGAGCCGGTGGAAGTTGATTGTCAGTCTTGCTGTGCTGCTGGCGGTGGGAGCAGGGTTGTATACGACCTATCAGATTACACCCATCTACGAGGCAACCTCGACCATCTATGTGCTGAGCCGCAGCGACTCGGCCATCAACATGGCGGACCTGCAAATCGGTACCGCACTGACCAACGACTACATCAAGGTCTTTCAGCTCTGGGAGGTGCATGAGGAGGTCATCAGCAACCTCAACCTCCCGTACTCCTACACCTACATGCGCAAGAACCTGACGGTGACCAACGATAACAACACCCGCATGCTGGACATCACCTTCAAGTCGCCCTCCCCGCAGGAGGCAGCGGCGGTGGCCAATGAGTATGCGAAGGTGGCCAGTCAGTTTATCGCGGACACCATGTCCACGGACAAGCCCAACATCATGTCCGTTGCGCTGACACCCAGCAATCCTATCAGCCCCAACAGAACCCGCAACATCCTGCTGGGCTTCATTCTGGGCGGCGCACTGGCCTGCGGCATTGTGGTCGTTCAGACACTGCTGGATGACAAGTACAAGACGGCGGAGGACATTCGCCGCTACACGGGCCTGGCCACGCTGGCGGTCATCCCGATTGAAGAATCTGTTGCTGACAACCAGAAGAAAAAGACGAAGAAGCACAGCAGGAGGGAAGTATGAGAAGTCTGAATATTACCAATTTTCCCTCCATCGGCTATTCCGTGGCCGAGGCGGTCAATACCCTTTGCACCAACCTGTCCTTCTCCGGTGAAAATGTTCGCAAGATCATGGTGACCAGCTCTCATGCATCGGAGGGCAAGTCCTTCGTATCCATGAACATCATGCGCACCATGGCTAAGTTTGGCCGCAGCGTGGTGCTGGTGGATGCTGACCTGCGCCGCAGCGAAATCAACAGAAAGTATGGCCTGCAATTCCCCGAGGGCGAGGAAAAGTGGGGCTTGGCGCATTATCTGGCCGGCAAGGTCGGGCAGGATGAGGTGATTTACGCCACCAACATGGAGGGTGCGTACTTCGTGCCGATTGGCCGCGAGGTGTCCAACCCCCTGCCGCTGCTCAACTCCCAGCGGTTCCAGACGCTGATGGATGACCTGGCGCAGCGTGCGGACTATGTGATTGTGGACGCGCCGCCTGTGGGTACGGTCATTGACGGTGCGCAGATTGCCAAGTACTGCGACGGCACGCTGCTGGTGGTGAGCTACAACACCGTTCGCCGGCAGGAGCTGATTGACCTGAAGGATCAGCTGGAACAGACCGGCTGTCCCATTCTGGGTACCGCGCTCAACATGGTGGAGTACGACAGCTACCTGAGCAAGAAGTACTACTACAAATCTTACTATTCCCGTGATGGCTACTACCGCAAGGGCAACGAAAAGACGGGTAAGCACGATAAGCGATGAGCGAACAGCATGAGGCAATGATAACCGGGTTTGCCGATATCCATGCCCACTTTGTCTATGGCATGGATGATGGTGCCCAGACCCGGGAGGACATGGAGGCCATGCTGGATGCCGCCTATGCCGACGGCATCACATCCCTGATTGCTACGCCCCATGTTACCCCAGGGCTCAGGCCATTTGACAGCGAAAGGTATCAGCGGCATTTGCAGCAGGCCCAGGATTATTGTATCCAGCAGGGTTATCCGATAACGCTGTACCCTGGGGCGGAGCTGCTCTATACCCCTGCGCTGGCGCAGTATGTGGTGGATCACACGCTGCCGAGCCTGGCCGGGACAGAGCAGGTGCTGCTGGAGTTCTCCCCGAGCATCGCGCTCAAGGAGCTGGAAGGGGCTCTTGACCTGCTGGAGCGGCGGGGCTATACGCCCATGCTGGCGCACATTGAACGCTACGCCTGCCTGCTGGCCGGCAACACAGCCGAGAAGGTCAAGGCGAACCATGATGTGCTGTACCAGGTCAACGCCAACACAGTGCTGAACGAGCGGGGCTTTCTCACAGCACGGAAGATACGGAGCTGGTTCCGGGCAGGACTGGTGGATCATGTGGCATCGGATGCGCACAATGTCCGCACCCGGCCCTTCCAGCTCAGCAAGGCCTACGCGGCACTGGTCTCCCAGTACGGCGAGGAGGAAGCGGCACGCCTGACCGGCCTGAGCTGACACGGCCACCGCTTCCTATCGGCAAAATGATGGAGGATGGAGAGTAAGCGCAGATGATTGAGCGAGGCGTGGAGAAGAACGCGGAGACAGGGAAGCAGATGAAGGTCAAGCTCTCCCTGTTTCTTTATGATGCGTTCATCTTCCTATTGATAGATTTTCTGCTGTTCATGCTGTATCAGGGCGGCGGCCGCCTGAGTACATGGGGCGTGGTGCAGCACAGCGTGCTGGCGGGCGCGTGTATCTTTGGTGTGCGGCAGGCAGCGCAGGTTTACCGGCAGATTTGGCGATACGGCGGCATTCAGTGCTACATCCGGCTGCTGGCATCGGACAGTGCTGCCTTTGTGCTGTACCTGCTGCTGACCCTGGTGCTGCCGGTGGAGACCATTGCCTTTGTGCGGAAGCTGGCCTTCTGCAGCATGAATCTGCTGGGCTCACTGTCCATGCGCATGATGTACCGCTATGCCTACAAGTGCGGCTATCAGGACAACCGAATCGGCAAGTTCCTGCGCTGGCTGCTGCGGGTCTTTACCGGCGGGCGCGTGATGACGGAGGCCGACCCCGACAGCCAGAAAATCAAGATTGCCATCATCGGCGCGGGTACCGTGGGTGTGAGCCTGGCGGAGGATCTCTGGTCGAATCCGCAGGCCAAGTACGTTCCCCGCTGCTTCATCGACAACGACCCGCAGAAGGTGGGCCGCTCCATCCATGGCGTGACCGTCATGAGCGAGAGCGATGCCACCATGGAGAGCCTGCGCGAGCACCACATTCAGGAGGTGGTATTCGCGGTGCCCACCATGCCGCAGGAGCGCAAGCTGGAGCTGTACGAGCAATATCAGCATGCGGGCTTCAAAATCAAGGTGTTCGACTTCCCCGCCATGGAGATTCCGGGGAAGAAGCGGCAGCTGCGGGAGTTCAACATTGAGGACCTGCTCATGCGGGAGCAGAAGGAGCTGCTGGACAGCCGCACCCGGGCCTACTACAAGGGCAAGGTCATCCTGATTACCGGCGGCGGCGGTTCCATTGGCTCGGAGCTGTGCAGGCAGCTGGCGAAGATGGAGCCCAAGCGGCTCATCGTGGTGGACATCTACGAGAACTCGGCCTATGACCTCCAGCAAAGTCTCAACTTTGCCTACAAGGGCAAGGTGGACATCCGGGTGGAGATTGTCAGCATCACCAACAAGGAAGGCTTGGCGCGGGTGTTCGAGGAGTATCACCCGGACATCTGCATCAACGCGGCGGCGCACAAGCATGTGCCGCTGATGGAGAAGAACTGCATTGAGGCTGTGCAGAACAACGTGTTCGGCACCATGAACGTGATTCAGCTGTGCGAGGAGTACGGCTGCAAGCGGTTCATGATGGTATCCACCGACAAGGCCGTGAACCCCACCAACATCATGGGTGCGACCAAGCGTCTGTGCGAGATGGTGATGCAGGCCTACAGCACCCGGGGCAAGGTGAGGTGCTCCGCGACCCGGTTCGGCAACGTGCTGGGCAGCGCGGGCAGCGTCATTCCGCTGTTCAAGCGGCAGATTGCCGCAGGCGGCCCGGTGACGCTGACGGACAAGCGGATTATCCGCTACTTCATGACCATCCCCGAGGCCAGCCAGCTGGTGCTGACCAGCGGCGCGATGGCCAGGAATGGCGAGCTGTTCGTGCTGGACATGGGCAAGCCGGTGCGGATTTACGATTTGGCGCGGAACATGATTCAGCTCAGCGGCGTGGAAGGTGTCGAGATTATCGAGACCGGCCTGCGCCCCGGCGAGAAGCTCTACGAGGAGCTGCTGGTCAAGAGTGACACGCTGGAAAAGACGGACAACAACCTGATTTTTGTGGAGCGGGAAGAGCCCGTCACCATGGCGGAGCTGGAAGGCAAGCTGGCCATCCTGCGTGCGGCCTGCACGAGCGATGAAGCCATGCGCAATGCTATTCGCGTCACGGTTCCCACCTACAAGAGCCCTGAAGAAGTGAATCGCGCCGTCAGCTGACGGCAACAGAGCATGCCTTGCTGGCCGAAGGGGCCAGCAGGGCTGTTGTCTGCCCGGGGTAAGCCGCGCCGCAGCGTATCCTTCAGCGGACAGCCAGTCAACACAGCACTGGGCAAAACGCCGCTTGCATGGGCGGCACAATCGCAGCCAGGGAGGACTCATCATGGCAGACACCAGAAAGCCAGACAGCGCAAAGATGTATGTCGGTTGGGCGGTCAAACGCCTTGCACTGATGCTCTTTGATGGACTGGCGGTCTATTTTTCCTATTATTTGGCACTGGTCATCCGCTTTACCACTGCCAACCAGTTCCGGCCCATTGCGGATGAATACCTTCCTTCCTTCTATACGTTCGCGCCATGGTATACCTTGATTTGCCTGGGTGTCTTTGTAGCCTTCCGGCTCTATGACGGACGCTGGAAGCACGCCGGTCTGAACGACCTGAACCGCATTTTTCTTGCCAACCTGGTGACAGTGGCGGTGCAGGTGGTCGGAACCTTGATTTTCACCCGCCGCATGCCGATTACCTATTATCTGATTGGCGCGGCGATTCAGTTCATTCTGATTGCCGGCAGTCGCTTTGCCTACCGTCTGGTCATGCTGGAGGGCGCAAGGCTCGGCAAGCCGGGACAGACCCATATCAATGTGATGATTGTGGGCGCAGGCGAGACTGGTCGGGTGGTTCGCCGCCAGATTGAGCATGACCCGAACAATGCCGCCCGTCCGGTATGCGTGTTCTCCCATCGCGACAGCAAGAGCGGGAATGACCTGCTGGATGGTATTCCCGTTGTCAGCGGCATGGAGCGCATGAAGGACTATCTGAAGAAGTACGCCGTGCAGTGCGTTATTCTGGCGGACTCCATTATGCCGCCTGAAATCCGCGTACAAATCAAGCAAATCTGCAAGGATGCCGGCGTGGAGGTGCAGGACTTCTCCGGCTACCTGACCAACGAGGGCCGAAGCGTAACCCTGCAAAACCTGATGGAATACACCAGCGGCCCGGTAGAAATCATGCTGGACGGACAGACGCAGGACTTCGCCAATGGCGAACAGGCCCTGATGGCCTATCCGGGCAAGTACACGGTCAAGCGCATCTATGCCAACAAGGGCAAGGTGGGCGTGGAAATCACCCGCAAGACCGTGATTCTCAACGATACCAGCGAGGATTGGGTCAAGGACACCGAGCGCGAAACCGGCAATGAAATCAGCTTCTTCTGATGGGCCAGTACGGATGAGGATAGAGGGGATAAGGATTCATGTTCACAAACAAAGGGAAATTCGCGCCGTTCAAAACGAAGGTATGGCTGGCTTCGCCCACCATGCACGGCGATGAAATGCGATATATGGCCGAGGCTTATGAGACCAACTGGATGAGCACCGTGGGCGCGAACATCAACGAGGTGGAGCGTATCGCGGCGGAGCAGGCCGGTGTGAAGTACGCCGTTGCGCTGTCCAGCTGCACGGCGGCCCTGCATCTGTGCGCGAAGTTCGCTGGGGAGAAGCTCTACGGCAAGCCGGACATCGGGCATGGTGCGCTGGAAGGGAAGCGGGTATTCTGTTCCGATATGACCTTCGCCGCCACGCTGAACCCTGTGGTGTATGAGGGTGCGATTCCGGTATTCATTGACACGGAAGCAGAAAGCTGGAACATGGATCCGGCAGCCTTGGAGAAGGCGTTCGAGATTTACCCGGACGTGAGGCTGGTGGTGTGCGCGGAGCTGTACGGCTTCTCGGGCAACATCCGCAAAATCAAAGAGATTTGCGAAAAGCATGGTGCGCTGCTCATTGAGGATGCGGCAGAAGCCATGGGCGCGAGCTACGAGGGGCGGCCCTGCGGTAGCTATGGCGATTACGCAGCCATCAGCTACAACGGCAACAAGATGATTACCGGCAGCTCCGGCGGGTGTCTGCTGACCAATGAGCTTGAGGTAGCCAACAAGGCGAGAAAATGGTCGACTCAGGCGAGAGAAAATGCAGCATGGTACCTGCATGAGGAAGTCGGCTACAACTACCGCATGAGCAATGTGATTGCCGGTGTTATTCGAGGCCAGTATCCGTATCTGGCGGAGCATCTGGAACAGAAGAAGGCGATCTACGAGCGGTATGAGAAGGGTCTGCGGGGGCTGCCGGTGAGGATGAACCCGATTGTGGAGGGCTGCTCGCCCAACTACTGGCTGTCTGCGCTGATCATTGATGCGAAAGCCATGTGCAAGCAGGTGCGCAGCGAGACGGAGGCACTGTATTTGGCCGAGCATGGGAAGAGCTGCCCGACGGAGATCCTGGAGGCCATCAGCGGCATCAATGCGGAGGGACGGCCAATTTGGCGCCCGATGAGCTGTCAGCCGATGTACCGTCAAAATGCATTTATTGGGCGG
>JBJEUL010000255.1:0-10808 GCA_051883835.1 Aristaeellaceae bacterium | reverse complement strand
ATGCCGTTTCCGGCGCGGACGAACTGCGTCGTCTGCTTGGAAACTCACGTTTTTTTCTTTTCCCTTTGAGTGATGTGAAGGTGTTGCGCTGGGCTGCCGCCCAGACCTGCGCAGGGGTTTCACCCCTGCACCCCACAAGGGGCATCGCCCCTTGACCCCTTTCCGCTGGCGCGATCCCTTGTTAGTCCAGGGGGCGGTAGTTCGTGACACGAAGAATGTCCTCCGCCTTCTTCACTTCCTCGGCGGTGGGGGTGCGAACGCCTTCCAGCGGATAATCAATGCCAAGGTTCTTCCACTTGAACAGGCCCAGCGTGTGATAGGGGAGGATTTCGACCCGCTCCACGTTATCCAGCGTGGCGATAAAGTCGCTCATCTGCCGGAGACCTTCCTCATCGTCAGTCAGGCCGGGCACCAGCACGTGGCGAATCCACATGTCATGCCCGTGGTCGGACAGATAGCGGGCCATGGCCAGAATGTTGGTATTGGTACGGCCCGTCAGGGCAATGTGCTTCTGCTCATCGAACTCCTTCAGGTCCAGCATGGTCAGGTCGGTGACGGCCATCAATTTGTCGAAGCGGGCAAGCCACTCGGGGTCATCCGGGCGGAAGGGCTGGCCGGCGGTGTCGATGCAGGTATGCACATTCTCCTTCTTGAGCAGGGTAAATACCTCGGTGATGAAGTCCATTTGCAGCAGCGGTTCACCGCCGCTGAAGGTGACGCCGCCGTTCTCACGCCAATAGGGACGGTAGCGCAGGAGCTTGGCCGTCAGGTCGCTGACCGTCCAGGGCGTGCCGCCACTATGCCAAGTCTCAGGATTATGGCAGAACTGGCAGCGCAGCGCGCACCCCTGCAGGAAAACAACAAACCTTACGCCGGGGCCATCCACCAGACCGAAGGATTCCAGGGAATGGACATAACCGATTTTATTCATATCGTTCATCTCAGTGTACCTCATCGGCTTATTGGGGTCTGCCCCCTACTTCTATTATACCCGATTTTTCGCAAATGTAAACAGTCCTCCTCCCCACCATTTTCGCGCCCTCACCCCGCATGTTCCGCGTCGCGCCGCGCCCTCCGCGCGGCGTGACCCCTGCATCGGAGAAACCAAGAACAGGCCCCCGAACGGGAGTCCAGAGGGGCGATGCCCCTCTGGTGGGGTGCAGGGGCAACGCCCCTGCGCAGGTCTGGGCGGCAGCCCAGCTCCCCCATTAAAAAGACGCGGAGGATTGCTCCTCCGCGCCGGATGGGTTGGGATTACAGGGCCTTGTGGCAGGTACGGGCGATAACGTCCAGCTGCTGCTCACGGGTCAGGTCGATGAACTTCACGGCGTAGCCGGACACGCGGATGGTGAAGTTGGCATACTCTTCCTTCTCCGGATGCTCCATGGCGTCGATCAGCTTCTCGGTGCCGAACACGTTCACGTTCAGGTGATGCGCGCCCTGGTCGAAGTAGCCGTCCATGACCTGCACCAGGTTGGTGATCTGCTCGCCCTCGGAGTGGCCCAGAGCGTCAGGATTGATGGTCTGGGTGTTGGAGATGCCGTCCAGAGCCCAGTGATAGGGCAGCTTGGCGGTGGAGTTCAGAGAGGCGATCAGGCCGTTCTGCTCAGCACCGTAGGAGGGGTTGGCACCGGGCGCCAGGGGAGTCCAGGCACGACGGCCGTCGGGGGTGTTGCCGGTGGCCTTGCCATACACCACGTTGGAGGTGATGGTCAGGATGGAGGTGCTGGGCTCGGAGTTGCGGTAGGTGTGGTGCTTCTTGATCATGTCGATGAAGGTCTTCAGCAGCCACTTGGCAACCTCGTCAGCGCGGTCATCGTCGTTGCCGTACTTGGGGAACTCGCCCTCGGTGACGTAGTCGACAGCCATGCCGTCCTCGTCACGGACAACGCTCACCTTGGCATACTTGATGGCGCAGATGGAGTCCACGCAGTGAGAGAAGCCGGCGATACCGGTAGCGAAGGAACGCTTCACATCGGTGTCGATCAGGGCCATCTCAGCAGCCTCGTAGTAGTACTTGTCGTGCATGTAGTGGATCAGGTTCAGCACGTTGACGTACAGGCCAGCCAGCCAGTCCATCATGCGCAGGTAAGCGGGCTTCACCTCGTCCCAGCTCAGCACGTCGCTGGTGATGGGGCGGTACTCGGGAGCGACCTGCATCTTCAGCTTCTCGTCCACGCCGCCGTTGATGGCATACAGCAGAGCCTTGAGCAGGTTGGCGCGGGCACCGAAGAACTGCATCTCCTTGCCGGTCTGGGTTGCAGACACGCAGCAGCAGATGGAGTAGTCGTCGCCCCACACGGGCTTCATCACATCATCGTTCTCATACTGCACGGAGGAGGAGATGATGGAGATCTTGGAGGAGTAACGCTTGAAGTTCTCGGGCAGGCGAGAGGTGTACAGCACGGTCATGTTGGGTTCGGGAGAGGGGCCCATGTTCTCCAGGGTGTGCAGGAAGCGGAAGTCGTTCTTGGTGACCATGGAGCGGCCGTCCAGACCGGTGCCAGCGACCTCCAGGGTGGCCCACACGGGGTCGCCGGAGAACAGCTGCTGGTAGGACTTCACGCGGGCGAACTTGACCATGCGGAACTTCATGACGATGTGGTCAACCAGCTCCTGCGCCTCGGACTCGGTCAGGGTGCCGGCAGCCAGGTCGCGCTCCACATAGATGTCCAGGAAGGTGGAGATACGGCCCACGGACATGGCCGCGCCATTCTGGGTCTTGATGGCAGCCAGGTAGCCGAAGTACAGCCACTGGAAGGCTTCCTTGGCGTTGGAGGCGGGCTTGGAGATGTCGTAGCCGTAGGACTGCGCCATCACCTTCATTTCCTTCAGGGCCAGAATCTGCTGGGTGATCTCCTGACGCTGACGCACGATGTCATCGGTCATGGTGCCGTCGCCGCAGTTGGCGAAGTCCTTCTGCTTCTCAGCCACCAGGAAGTCGATGCCGTACAGGGCCACGCGGCGATAGTCGCCCACGATGCGGCCACGGCCGTAGGTGTCGGGCAGACCGGTGATGATGTGGCTCTTGCGGGCAGCGCGCATCTCAGGGGTGTAGGCCTGGAACACGGCGTCGGAGTGGGTCAGGTGATACTCGGTGAAGATCTTGTGCAGCTCGGGGTTGACCTCATAGCCGTTCTCGGTCAGGGAACCCTCAGCCATCTTGATGCCGCCATAGGGCATGAAAGCACGCTTCAGGGGCTTGTCGGTCTGCAGGCCAACGACCTTCTCCAGATCCTTCAGCTCCTCGTTGATGTAGCCGGGCTTGTGGGAGGTGATGGAGGACACGATGGAGTTGTCCATGTCCAGCACGCCGCCCTGAGCACGCTCCTGCTTCTGCAGCTTCTGCAGGGCACCCCACAGCTTGTCAGTCGCCTCGGTGGGGCCAGCCAGGAAGCTCTCGTCACCATCGTAGGGGGTGTAGTTGTTCTGGATGAAATCACGGACGTTGACTTCTTCCTTCCAAATGGAACCCTTGAAGCCGTTCCACTGTTCAAAATTCATCATGGGGTTCATCCTCCTGTGCTATATTTTGCAGGACGTGGCGCGGGGGTGTGAGCCGCGCCGCGTTGCTGTCTGCTTGCAAGTGGAATATACCCGGCTCCCCGGCTGCTGAAACAGCTTTCAGGGAGAAATATCAAATTTCTCGGCTGCCCCGGCAAACGAATGCGCAGGTGTTATCCACCGTACTTAATGATACAGCATTTTGGTGAAAAGAGCAAGAGCCTGACCGAAATTTCACACGGCGAACACCCAATTTGACAGCCTGCGCAGGGCCAGGAGACGGAGAAAATGCAGTTTTCGTCCATTGCCCCGGACGGGGAGGGGGTGTATAATGGAAGCACTACCATTCTTCCCCTAAATAAGGAGGCGTTTTTCATGCCTGAAAGCTATTCGCCCGAGCGCGTGAAGTATTTGACCCTGCTGGCCGAGCAGTTCCCGACCCGCCAGGCCCTGTATACCGAGATCATCAACGTCAGCGCGGTGCTGAGCCTGCCCAAGGGCACCGAGCATTTCATGAGCGACCTGCATGGTGAGTACGAGGCGTTCTGCCACATCATGAACAACTGCTCCGGCGTGGTGCGGGAAAAGGTCGAATTGTGGCTGGGGGATGCACTGACCCGGCGGGAGGTCTCCGAGCTGTGCACGCTCATCTACTATCCCCGGGAGAAGCTCAAGCTCCTGCGCGCCCAGGGCGTGCTGACCCATGACTGGTACATGGCCCGCCTGACGCAATTGGTGTATCTGGCGCGCATGCTCTCCTCCAAGTATACCCGCAACAAGGTACGCCGGGCCATGCCGGAGGAGTACGCTTCCATTCTCGATGAGCTGCTCCATGCCCAGAGCGACGAGGACGACAACCAGCAGCATTACCATCAAACCATCATGGATACCCTCATTGACATCGGCAGCGCGGACGGCTTTTTGCAGGCTCTGGCGGCCCTCATCAAGCATCTGGCGGTGGACAGGCTGCATGTAGTGGGGGATATCTTCGACCGCGGCCCCCGGGCGGACAGCATCATGGATATCCTCATGGCGCATCACTCCATCGACATCGAATGGGGCAACCACGATATCCTGTGGATGGGCGCAGCCGCCGGTTCCCTGCCCTGCGTGGCAGCGGTGGTGCGCAATTCCCTGAGCTACAACAACACCGAGATTCTGGAAAACGGCTACGGCATTCCCCTGCGCCCGCTGGCCCTTTTTGCCGAGAAGCTCTACCCTGACCTGCGCCCCGAGCAGGCTGCGCTGGAAGCCATCACCATCATGATGTTCAAGCTGGAGGGACAGCTGATTCGCCGCAATCCCGCCTTCGGCATGGACGGACGGCTGCTGCTGGACAAGCTGGACAGGGAAAACGGCACGGTGGTCATTGACGGGCAATGCTGGCCGGTCATCCCCCGCGCCCTGCCCACCGTTGACCCGGAGGATGCCTATGCCCTGACCCCGGAGGAGGAGCAGGTCATGCACGGATTGCAGGATGCCTTCCGGCAAAGCCCCCGGCTCCGGGCGCATATCGACTTCCTGTATACAGTGGGCCGCCTGTACCGCTGCTACAACGGGAATCTGCTCTTCCACGGCTGTGTGCCCATGACGGAGGACGGCGAATTCCTGACCCGGGATGTGGAAGGAAAGAAGCTGCGCGGCAAGGCCTTGATGGACGCCGCTGACCGCATTGCCCGCCGGGCCTACTACCAGGGCGACCAGGCCGCGCTGGATTTCATGTGGTACCTGTGGTGCGGGGATGACAGCCCCCTGTGCGGACGGCACATCCAGACCTTCGCCCGTTTCTTCGTGCAGGATGAAGGGGCATGGAAGGAGCCGCGCAATCCCTATTACCGGCACTACCATGACGAGCAGGTGTGCATCCGTATTCTGGCGGAGTTTGGCCTGACCGATGCGCAGAGCCACATCATCAACGGTCATACGCCCATCCGCGTCACCCACGGGGAAAGCCCGCTGAAGGGCGAGGGCAGGCTGATTGTCATCGACGGCGGCTTCTGCCGTGCTTACCAAAAGACCACCGGCATTGCGGGCTACACCCTCATTGCCAACAGCCACTGCATGCGCCTGATGAGCCACCAACCTTTCTCCGATTTGCAGGATGCACTGGCCTCCGGGCGGGACATTCACAGCCAGTCCTTCCAGTTCGCCACCTATCCCCGGCGGCTGCGCATCCGGGATACGGATCAGGGCAAGCGGCTGCAGGAGCGGGTGGAGGATTTGAAGGATCTGCTGGCGGCCTGCCGCGCCGGTGTGGTGAACCTGAAAAAATAAGGGCCTGTTGATGCAGTGTTGACGAAGCTGTGCTATGCTTCCCGGAAATCATGCGATCAAAGGAGAGAAATCATGTTCCGGATTCTTGTGGTGGAGGATGACGCTGAGCTGCGGGAGCTGTTCCGGCAGGTGCTGGGCAAGAACGGGTATCATGCCGTGGGTGTGGCGGACGGCGTGCAGGCTCTGGACGCGCTGGACAATGACTATTATGACCTGATGATTTCCGATGTGATGATGCCCGTCATGGACGGTTATGAGCTGGTGCGCCAGCTGCGGGAGGCGAAATTCACCATCCCTGTGCTGATGATTACCGCCAAGGATGGCTTTGACGACATGCGCCAGGGCTTCCTGTCCGGCACGGATGACTACATGGTCAAGCCCGTGAATGTCAATGAAATGGTGCTGCGGGTGGGCGCGCTGCTGCGCCGGGCACAGATGATTGCCGAGCGCAGGCAAACGCTGGGCCGCACGGTGCTGGAATGCGATTCCTACACCGCCACCCGGGACGGCGAGTCCATCACCCTGCCGCAAAAGGAGTTCCTGCTCCTGTACAAGATGGCGTCCTTCCCCGGGAAGATATTCACCCGTCAGCAGCTGATGGACGAAATCTGGGGTTACGGCTCGGAAACCGATGCCCATACGGTGGATGTGCATATTGGCCGGCTGCGGGACCGCTTCCGCGACAACCCGGACTTCCGCATTGTTACCATGCGGGGCGTGGGATACAAGGTGGTTAAGCAATGAGCGACACAAAAAAGCGGCGCGGCATGAATCTGCGCCTGATTTTCATCCTCGTTACCATGCTGGAAATCATGGCAACGCTGGTGCTGGCGGCGATTTTGTCTGCGCTGCTGGGGCATCTGCTGAACACCACCATTCAGGTGCATCCGCTGCTGTGGCTGATTCTGTGCAGCATTGGCGTGGGCATGGCCATTTCCATCACGGTGAACATTTTCATGCTGCGGCCCGTGGTGCGCCTGAGCCGCGCCATGAAACGGGTTGCGCAGGGGGATTTCTCCGTGCAGCTCCAGGCTGACAGCCGCATTGCGGAGATACGCGACAGCTATCACAGCTTCAACCTGATGGTGCAGGCCCTTGCGGCCACGGAAACGCTGCAAAGCGATTTTGTGTCCAACGTGTCCCATGAGTTCAAGACGCCCATCAATGCCATTGAGGGCTATGCCATGCTCCTGCAGGGCAGTCACTCGCCGCAGGAGCAGGCAGGCTATGTGGAGCGCATTCTGCTCAACACCCGCCGTCTGTCCACGCTGGTGGGCAATATTCTGCTGATTTCCCGCGTGGACAATCAGACCATCCGCGCCACGCCCACCACCTACCGGCTGGATGAGCAGATTCGTCAGGCTGTGGTGCTGCTGGAGCCGGAATGGACGAACAAGGATATCGAGTTTGACGTGGACATGGAGGAAATCACCTTCACCGGTGTGGAGAACCTGATGCAGCATGTGTGGAACAACCTCATCGGCAACGCCATCAAGTTTGACCCGCAGGGCGGCCTGGTGCGCATCCGTCTGCACCGGGCAGGGGAGCATGCGGTCTTTACGGTGGAGGATTCCGGCCCGGGGATTCCCGAGAAGGAACAGCAGTTTATCTTCAATAAATTCTATCAGTCGGACAGCTCCCATCGTCAGGAGGGCAATGGGCTGGGCCTTGCACTGGTCAAGCGCGTGCTGGACAGCTGCGGCGGCAAGGTGACGGTGAGCAACCGGGAACAGGGCGGGAGCTGCTTCTGCGTCATTCTGCCCCTTCCTGCTGTGTGAACGTGCTGCGCTGGGCTGCCGCCCAGACCTGCGCAGGGGCCTTGCCCCTGCACCCCACAAGGGGCATCGCCCCTTGACCCTTTTCCGCTGGCGCGATTCCTTGGAGGAAGGATGAACAGGCGGGGGTGTCGAATGAAAGCTATGATTGATTTTTGAACAAAGGATGGCCTGCACGATGAAAACTATGACCCAGCAGCAGCGTACCCAAATGATGCTCAACCAGCCTGTCAGCCGCCTGATTGGCCGTTTGGCCATGCCTTCCATCATCTCCATGCTCATCACCAGCATCTATAACATGGCGGATACCTTCTTCGTCAGCCAGCTGGGCACCTCCGCTTCCGGCGCGGTGGGTGTCATCTTCTCTGCCATGGCCATGATTCAGGCCATCTCCTTCACCATCGGCATGGGCAGCGGCACCAACGTCAGTCGTTTGCTGGGCGCGGGACGGGATGAGGAAGCCCGTACCTTTTGCAGCGTAGGCGTGATGACCGCGTTCCTGACGGGTATTGTGCTGGCTGTGCTGGGGCTGAGCAGTCTGGATGGGCTGGTGCGCTTTCTGGGCGCAACGGAGACCATCGCCCCCTATGCCAAGGCTTACGCGACCTACATCTTTTATGGTACGCCCTTCATGATGGCCTCCTTTGTGATGAACAATCTCCTGCGCTTTCAGGGGCTGGCCATGTACGGCATGGTGGGTATTACCACGGGCGGCATCCTGAACATGCTCCTTGACCCCATCCTGATTTTCGGCTTGGGGCTGGGTACGGCGGGCGCAGCCATTGCCACGGCCATCTCGCAGGTGGTGAGCTTCACCATTCTGCTGGTCATGTGCAACACCAAGCCCGATGCCATCACCATCAGTCCCCGCCGCTTCCGGCCGACCGCCAAAATCTATAGCCGCATGCTGTACAACGGCCTGCCCTCGCTGGGCCGTCAGGGGATTGCCAGCGTGGCCACCATCGTGCTGAACACCTCCGCCGGTGTGTATGGGGACGCGGCCATTGCAGCCCTGTCCATCGTCAACCGCTTCGTGATGTTCATCAACTCTGCGGTCATTGGCTTCGGTCAGGGATTCCAGCCGGTGTGCGGGTTCAATTTCGGTGCGGGCCGCTATAGCCGGGTGCGGGAGGCCTTCCGCTTTGCGGTGAAGGTCGCCACCATGATTCTGGTGGTGCTGGTTGCGCTGTTCCTGCCTCTGAGCCAGACCATCGTGACCGTGTTCCGCCCGGATGACCCGGAGGTCATCCGCATTGGTACGCTGACGATGCAGCTGCATTTGATGACCATGCCGCTGTGGGGCTTCATCATCATGGGGAACATGTTCACCCAGTCCATCGGCTACGGCGTGCGGGCCACCATCATTGCGGCGGCGCGGCAGGGCATCTGCCTGATTCCCATGCTGCTGATTCTGCCCCGGGTGCTGGGCTTGCTGGGCTTGCAGGTTGCCCAGCCGGTGGCGGACGTGCTGACCTTTGTGATGGCCATCATCATTGTGGGCAGCATTCTCCGGCAGATGAAGGCCATGCCCGACAAGGACAGAACGACCTGATGGAGCTTTTCCTGCCTTCGGATGGATCATGGACGCATTTTTGCCGGGAATCTTTCGTTCCCGGCGATTTTTTGTATTGCATGCGCGGAGGTTTTGTGGCACAATAATGCTGTGTCGTCCCCTGCGGTTTTCTGCTGCAGGGAGCGATAGAACCGCCTTTTTCTACGAAAACAGGAGGATTTCATCATGAACGATACGCAGAAGGTCGTCATTCTGGACTTTGGCGGTCAGTATACGCAGCTGATTGCCCGGCGCGTGCGCGAGTGCCATGTCTACTCGGCGGTGCTGCCCTACCATGCCCCCATGGAGGACATCAAGGCTGTCCATCCTGTGGGTGTCATCCTCAGCGGCGGCCCCGCATCCGTGCTGGACGAAGGTGCACCGCAGTGTGACCCGCAGGTGTATGAGCTGGGCGTGCCGGTGCTGGGCATCTGCTACGGCATGCAGCTGACGGCGCATCTGCTGGGCGGCAAGGTGGAGCCTGCCGCGCAGCGCGAGTATGGCCGCATCACCGTGTCCATGGATGACAGGGCCACGCTGCTGGCGGGTATGTCCGATGCTTCCTACGCCTGGATGAGCCACACCTATCAGGTGAAGGTCTGCCCCGAGGGCTTCCATCCCATTGCCCACACGGACAACTGCCCTGTGGCGGCCATGGCGGACGATGTCCGGCACATCTACGGCGTGCAGTTCCACCCGGAAGTGACCCATTCCGACGAGGGCCGCACCGTCATCCAGAACTTCCTGAACCTGTGCGGCTGCGTGGGTGACTGGACGATGGCCGCCTATGCACAGACCGCCATTGAAGCCATCCGCAGCACGGTGGGGGAGGACGGCACGGTGCTGCTGGGCCTGTCCGGCGGCGTGGATTCCTCCGTGGCTGCCGCGCTGATTTACCGCGCCATCGGTGACCGGCTGACCTGCGTGTACGTGGATCACGGCTTCATGCGCAAGGGTGAGAGCGAGCAGGTGGTGGAGGTGTTCACCAAGCTGTTCCCGGTGCGCTTCATCCGTGCGAATGCGGCGGATATGTATTTTGCGGACCTGGCGGGTGTGACGGACCCCGAAACCAAGCGCAAAATCATCGGTGCGGACTTCATCAAGGTTTTCAAGCAGGAAGCGGAGAAGCTGGGCAAGCTGGATTATTTCGCGCAGGGCACCATTTATCCTGACGTGATTGAGAGCGGCCAGGGCACGGGCGCGGCGGTCATCAAGAGCCACCACAACGTGGGCGGCCTGCCCAAGGAGCTGGGCTTCACGGAGCTGATTGAGCCGCTGCGGATGCTGTTCAAGGACGAGGTGCGCGCGCTGGGTGAGACGCTGGGGCTTCCGCATGACCTGGTGTGGCGTCAGCCCTTCCCGGGGCCTGGTCTGGCCATCCGCGTGATTGGTGATTTGACCCCCGAGAAGGTGGAAATTGTCCGGGAGTCCGATGCGATTCTCCGGGAGGAAATCGCCAAGGCTGGTCTGGAGGGCAGCATTCACCAGTATTTCACGGTGCTGACGGGCATCCGCAGTGTTGGCGTGATGGGCGACGAGCGCACCTATGACTACACCATTGCCCTGCGTGCCGTGACGACGGACGACTTCATGACAGCGGACTGGGCGCGGATTCCCTATGACGTGGTGCGGACGATTTCGGCGCGCATCGTCAATGAGGTGCCGCACGTCAACCGCGTCGTGCTGGACGTGACCACCAAGCC
>JBJEUL010000254.1:0-2489 GCA_051883835.1 Aristaeellaceae bacterium | reverse complement strand
CCGTCACCATGGAGATGGTGTACTTGATGACCTTGCCGCTCATGGCGGACTTGAGCGCCGCATCGCTGACCGCACCGCCGGACTGCATCATCGCGCCCAGGTTGGAGGCCTGGTTGAGGTAGATGTAAAGGCGATGCTGCAGGGTGTACAGATCAGGCCTGGACTGCATGAGGATCAGGGAGTCCGTGAAGGAGTTCCAGTGTCCCACCGCGCCGAAGATGGCGATGGTGGCCAGAATCGGCTTGCACAGGGGCAGGATGATCTTGTAGAAGATGGTGAAGTGGGGCGCGCCGTCCAGCATGGCGCTCTCCTCCAGCGCGGCGGGGATGGACTCGATGTAGGTCTTGACCAGGATGATGTTGTACGGGGCGACAATGCCGGGGATGATGTACGCCCAGAAGCTGTTGGTCAGGCCGAGCATCTGCATGTTCATGAACCAGGGGATGGTGCCGGCGTTGAAGTACATGGTGATGAGGATGAAGCGGTACCAGAAGCTCCGGCCCCACATCTCCTTCTTGGTCACCAGGTAGCCGATGAGCGCGGAGGCGACCACCATCAGCGTCGTGCCCAGCACCGTGCGCGCCACGGAGACGAGAACCGCTGCGGACAGATCGCCCACATTGAGCAGCGCCAGGTAGTTGTCCAGGTGCAGCCCCCGGGGGATGAAGTTGATCGCGCCCTGAATCACCAGATCGTTGTCGCTGATGGTGTTGATGAACAGGTAGTAGAACGGGAAAAGACATGCCGCTGTAAAGACGATGAAGAACAGGTAATTGAAGATGTTGAAGACAACGTCCACCGGCGTTGCGCGGTACATCGGCGAATCGCCATCGCCCCTGGTCTTTTTGCGCCTGATGACTTTCAGCTGTTCCATGACGGCTTGCCTCCTTTACATGATGCTCTCGCCGCGCAGCTTCCTGGAAAGGCCGTTGGCCGTGAACAGAAGCGCAACGCTGACAAGGGACTTGGTCATGCCGATCACGGTGGACAGCGGAATCTGCCCCTGTCCGATACCGAGCTTGTACACGTACAGGTCGAGCACCATGATGGCGTTGGAGTTGGTGGCATTCTCAAAGACGAGGTACTGATCCATGCCGTTGGAGAGAATGTTGCCCACGGACATGAGCAGCAGCACGAAGAAGGTCGGCATCAGGGAGGGCACGGTGATGTGCCACATGCGGGCGAAGCGGCCCGCGCCGTCCACCGTGGCGGCCTCGTAGAGCTGCTGGTCAATGCCGGAAATGGAGGACACATACACGATGGCACTCCAGCCGATGCCCTTCCACAGGCCCCAGGCCAGCATCTTCAGCCAGGTGTGGCTCTCGCCCATGAGCATGTTCACGCCCTGATCCCATACGCCCATGCTCACCATGATGCTGCTGATGAAGCCGTCCGTGGAGAAGATGCAGGTCGCGATGGCGTAGACCAGCACCCAGCTGATGAAGTTGGGCACGGTGGTAAAGGTCTGCACAAAGCGGCGGAAGCGCATGTTTTTGATTTCACACAGGAAGATGGCGAAGGCCATCGGCAGCCAGCTTGTCGCGATGCCCAGGCCGCTCATGGCCAGGGTGTTGCGCAGCACGCGCACAATGTCGCGGACGGTCGCGGGGTTCTTGAACAGCTCCGTGAACCATTTGAAGCCCACAAAGTTGCTCATCGACAGCGTATCGCCCACCTTGTAGTCAAAGAAGGCGTAGCGCCAGCCCCACAGCGGCAGATAGGCGAATACCGCCACCAGCGCGATAAAGGGCAGCAGCATCAGGAACAGCTGGAACTTGACGGGGATCTCGTACCTGTCCGTCTTTTCTGCCCGGGGCAGAAGCGCCTGCAGCAGCGCGCTGATGCCCAGGATCACCGCCGCCACCACCAGCAGCAGCGTGAAGCCCGTGGGCAGCATCGGCTCAATGCGGTCGGGGTTGGAGGTGGCCGCCACCTGCCTGTAGGCGGCGAAAATCCCGCCCAGGCCGCCCAGCAGCACCGCGCTGCCGCCGATGCCGAAGAGATTGCCCAGCCGCTTCAGCTTCAGGTTGCCCAGCGACATGCAGCCTGCCGCCACGCAGGCACAGATGCCCAGGCACCCGATCAGCGATGCGGCGAACAGCAACCGGAAGCTGCTCTCGCTGACCCATTCCTTGCGGAAGGCCCGGCCGAATTCGTTGATCAGGCTGCCATACGCCGTGCCGGAGGTGAACAGCGACATGTTCTGGTTGATCATGCCGCTGATCCTGGCCGGATTCAGCGCCGGAATGAAAAGGAACACCACCGCCGCAATCACGGCGATGCGCAGCGGGTAGTAGAGCCGCTCTGCCGGATGGGCAGCAGGCGCGCCCATGACCTTTGTTGAACGCATACAACTCCCTCTTTCGGTGTATTTAGCAGATGAATTGCCCTCTGCTATGCTTGAATTTCATTATAAATTGCTCAATCCGTAGAAAATACCCGAAAAAATCCAGCAGAAATACCCGATGATTTAGAAATGCACATCATCA
>JBJEUL010000253.1:0-10856 GCA_051883835.1 Aristaeellaceae bacterium | reverse complement strand
CGTGAGTTTCCAAGCAGACGACGCAGTTCGTCCGCGCCGGAAACGGCAGGTTCCGTGGACTGCACAAGAAACGCCTTCATCCGCCTTCGCCGTGCTCTGCCACTTCCAGCAGGGAAAGGCTGCTGCGCACCCCGAGCAGCACTGCTCCGGGCGCATTGCGTTATGCCCATGAACAGAAAGGAGCCATACCCATGATTCGCCTGGAGGAAATCACTCCGTCCAACTTCCTGTCCGCCTGCCGCCTGCACCTTGATGAGCAACAGCAGCGGTTCGTTGCGCCACCCGTGGGCATTCTGGCCCGGGGATATGTCTATCGCCATGACCGGGCGCGGGTGTATGCTATCACGGCAGGGGATACGGTCGTGGGCCTGACCATGGTGCGCGACCTGAACGAAAGTCCTGCCTGCTATGATTTACAGCAGTTCATGATCGGGCAGGCATATCAGCGGCGTGGCTATGGACGGGAAGCCCTGCAGCAGCTGCTGGCCCTGCTGCGTCAGGAGGGCCGCTATGATGCAGTGGAGCTGTGTGTCCATCGCGATGCGCAGGCCGCCCGCAAGCTGTACATGCAGGCAGGCTTCACCGATACCGGCTATACGGATGCTTCCACGCCTGATTGCCTGACCCTGCGCTATCCCCTGCGCTGACAGTCCCCTTCCTCCCCAAAAAAGATGCCGCCCGCGCCGCCGAAGGGAGCGTGGCGGTGCGGGCGCGGAAGGGCTTTATCTTTGGTAGGGAGTCGGGAAACTTACTCGTTCACAGGGGTCATGAACCAGGTGCTGATGTAGCCGGTGGTGCCGTCCACATCCACCTTGCACCAGTCCGTGCCATGCTCCAGCACCGTCACCTTGGTGCCCACGGGCACCGTGCGGATGATGCTGCTGCTCAGGCTGGGACCCTTGCGGAAGTTGACAATTTTGCCGCCGTTGACGTTGATGAGCTTGGCCGTGTAGGGCTGGACATTGGCGGTTTCATCGGTGAGCTTGAGGTACTTGGCCATCATGTAGCCCACCTTGCCGTCCTCGGTTTGAACCTTGTGCCAGGTGGAGCCGGACTTGATGATGGTCACCTTCGCGCCGTTGCGGTAGTAGGCCAGCACCTTGGCATCCAGCGAGGCCTCCTGACGGAGGTTGAGCACCTGCGTGTCCTTGGGATTGTTGACCACGGCCACCTTGCCGGCAGCGGGCGTGGCGGGGGCGGTGCCGAAATTCAGGTAGCGCGTGGCCATGAAGCCCTCCTGACCATCGGCCATTACACGGCACCAGTCCGCACCCTTTTGCAGCACAGTGACCTCCGTGCCGGGCTTGAAGCTGGTGATAATCGTGCCGGACAGGCGCGGCTCCTCCCGCAGGTTCAGGCCAATGCCGGTGTTGGTGCGCACGGTGGCCTTGTAGGAGGTGCCGGTTGCGCTGGTGTTGAGGTACTTGGCCATCATGTAGCCGGTCTTGCCGTTGACCATGACCTTGTGCCATTCATCGCCGCTCTCGATAATCTCCACCAGCGTGCCGGTGGGGTACTGCCCCAGCACCTTGGCGGTGAGGGAGGCCGTCTCGCGCAGGTTCAGCGCACCGCCCTTCACCAGCGCGGAAGGGGCCGTGGCGGCCAGGGAGACCAGGGGGGTCAGGGACAGGGCAGCGGCAGCGGTCAGACCGGCCAGCTTCTTGAGGTTCATGTACTTCATGGGGAATGTCCTCCTTTGCTTGTTGGGCGGCACGGTGAGCCGCCTGCAACAAGCAAACGCAGTCGGCAGGGGGCTGCATTGCTGGTGCATTTTCCCAGCGCAGCGGCTGGAACGTAGAATTGCCGCATGCTGGAAAAAGTCGCTGCGCTGGCCCTTGGGATGCTTTACAGGCGATGGGGAAAATTTCCTGGCAGGGCAGAGGGCGTTTTTTTTTTGCAGAGCGCGGAACCTGCCGTTTCCGGCGCGGACGAACTGCGTCGTCTGCTGGGAAACTCACGCTTTTCTCTTTCCTTTTATTGGTCAAACGTGGTGCGCTGGGCTGCCGCCCAGACCTGCGCAGGGGTTTTACCCCTGCACCCCACAAGGGGCATCGCCCCTTGACCCCTTCGACGCTGACGCGATTCCTGGGTGCGTCAGGAATAGGGAAATATTTCCTGATAGCGCGAAATTTACACCTTCACGCGGCTCCGGCACTGTACACCGGCACGGTTTTGCGGTACAATAAGGCTGGAAAAACCGTATGCAGGGGGTTTGCCCCGAAGCGAAGAAAAGGAGTAACACCATGCAAAAACGTTGGATTGGCCTGCTGTGTGCACTCATGATGATGCTGCTGTGCCTGCCCGTGCTGGCAGAGGATGCGGGCGAAGCCCTGACCCTGGAGGAGCTGGAAGCCTGGGTGGAGAGCTACAAGACCCGTGCCATGGCTGCCCAGCCCATGAATGATCCCCATGAGGATGCCGCCCATACCGAGGACGGCTATGCCTTCATCTATGACTTTGCCACGCTGTATATGGATCGGCCCGAGATGACCGAGGACAGCGTGGTGCGCAATCTGGTGGTGACAGCATCGGAGGAGCTGGGCCCCCGCGGTACCGGCATCGACATGCGGCCCGAGCAGATTATTGCCGCCTACTACAATGAGAATCCCCTGCTGGAGGGCGACAGGGGCTTTGCCGCGCTGTATGTGAGCAACATGCTCCCCGCGGGGGCGCAGTGGGCCTGGGTGCAGCGCGACGGCCAGAGAATCATGACCATCCAGTACGCTATTCAGGAGCAGGCTGCCACCGGCGGCGATGGTTATACCGACGCGGGGCTGATTTATACTGTGCAGGATGATTTGGTTGTGGCCATCCGCGCCTATGGGCTGGACAGCCGCATCGACCTGGACAGCGTGCAGGCCAATGTAGCGGCGGTGCAGCAGGTGGCGGAGGTATCCGGGTATTCGCAGGTGCCGACCTCGCTGGTGGGAACGGAGCTGGAGGTATTCAACCGGGAGGATCTGCACTTTGAGGGCATGGACTTCCTGACCCTGACCCCCGAGCAGGCGGAGGCCGCGCTGGGCGCATGTCAGTCGGACAGCTGGATGGCGGATGATACGGGCGAGTTCGTGCGTACGATGGAGTTCGCCGCCTGCGAAATCACCTTCATCTATGACGCGCAGAAGCTCAATCCCCGGCCCAGTGCGCTGGTCATCGACATGGACAGCATGGAGGGCCCCCGCCGTGTGCGGCTGGGCGATACGGTGGCCAGCGTGTTCAACCGCTTCCGCAACGGTGAAGGGGCGTTTGACGGTGTGTCCCATGAAATCCTGTACGGCACAGAGGGTACCGGCTCCTGGGGCACGGCGGAATACGGCACGGATGCCTCCTGCACGCTGCGCTACGGCTTCCCTACCGTGGATGACCAGCAGGTGGTGCTGTGCCTGTACTTCCAGCAAATGTATCTGTCGGAGATGATCCTCTACCTTGACTGAACGCGGCAGGGCTGCGTTCTCGGAGATGACCTGTCCAACAGGAGGTGTACATCAGCAAGATGAAAATCGACTTGACCTGCCCGGCCGAGGTGTGGCGTGCCGGTCTGCCCGACAAGGAGCAGAGCGTCTGCAATCTGACGCTGTATAACCTGTCCGACAAGCCTATTGTTTCGGCGGAGGTTACGCTGACCCTGCTGGATGCTGCTGGGGAGGAGCTTGCCCGGATCATCCATCGCGCCCATGCCCTGAACGGCATGCCCGAGCAGTCCTTTTCCATGCTCGTGCCGGTGGAGGGGTCCATGGCTTCGCCCGCATCCGCCGAGGTCGTGGTGGAGAAGCTCTGGTTCGATGACAACAGCATCTGGCGGCGCAGCCGGGTGCCCCTGAGCGAGTATACGCCCAACGCCCTGCCCAATGGCCGAGCACTGGAAAACCTGCGCTTTGTCGCCGGACGGGATGCTGTGGGCTTCCCGCAGGAGCAGACCGGGCTGTGGATGTGCGTGTGCGGGCGGCCCAATGCCAACGGAAGCCGTGCCTGCATCCGCTGCCACCGCAACCGCACCGAGATATTCGCCAACCTCAGCCGCGAGGCCGTGGAGCAGCAAGTGGCCCAGCGGGAGCAGCAGCTGGACATGAAGGCCAAGGCAGTCCGTGAGAAGGCTTCCCGCCATCAGGCCGTGCGTGAGCAGGCCTATGAGCACAAGATCCGCAAGCGCAGAAAGCGCGTCATCATCGCCAGCGTCACCGCCGTGTGCGTGGCTGCCGCCTATGGCACGGTGTTCCATCTCCTGCCCTACCTGCGCTACCGCTCCGCCGTGGAGCTGATGGAGCAGGGCAGCTATCAGGAGGCCATCACCGCTTTCAGCCGGATGACGGACGAGCGGGCGGCGGAGCATATCCTCCGCTGCACCTATCTGGATGCCGTGAGCCTGCTGGAGAGCGAGGATGAAGCTGTCCTTTCGCAGGCACAGGCCGCCCTGGAGGGTCTGGGAGACTACGAGGATGCCGCCGACCAGGCCCGGCAGGCGCAGTACCTGCGCGGGGAGCTTATGCTGGCGCAGGGCCGGGTGGAGGAAGCCCGGACGCTGTTCACCGCCTTGCAGCCTGACATGGACTGCACCGCCGCGCTGACCCGCTGCGATTACCTTGCCGCTGCTGCCCTGCTGAACGAGGGTGACTACACCGCCGCGCAGGCCGCCTTTGCAGCCCTTGGCGACTACGAGGACGCGCCTACCATGGCGCAGGAAGCCGTCTACCGTCCCGCTGTGGCCGCGCTGGATGCGGGAGATATCGAGCAGGCCCTGGAGCTGCTCAGCCAGATTCCCGGCTATGCTGACGCAGACATGCAGGTGAGCCGCGCATGGTATGTGAAGGCCCAGCAACTGCGGGAAGCGGGCGACCTGCTGGCCGCCGGGGATGCCTTCCGGCAGGCAGGCAGCTATGAGGACGCAGTCCGGCAGGCGGATGAATGCCAGTATCAGGCCGCCGATGAGGCCGCGAACAGGGGTGACCATGCCAAGGCTGCCGAGCTGTTCAGTCAGATGCTGACCTATCTGGATGCCCAGGAACGCTGGCAGCAGGAAACCTACACCCTGGCCGTGAATGCGCTGGATGACCAGGAGTACATCCTTGCCCGGAGCCTGCTGGCGACCCTCCCCGAGGACTACGAGGAGGTGGCGACCCTTCAATTGGAAGCCACCTATCGCCCCGCTGCCGCCGCGCTGAAGCAGGGCGATTTCCAGACAGCTGTGGACAGCTTTGCTCAGCTGGGGGATTACAAGGACAGCCCGGAGCAGCTGCGCAAGGCCCGTACCCGTCTGGCAGAGGAGAAACGTACCGCCGGGGATTATGAGGGCGCACTGGCCCTCTACGCCTTGCTGGGGGACGACGAGGACACGCAGGACGCCATCCGCCTGACGCACTATCAGCAGGGTGTGCAGGCCATCCGTGATGGACGGTATGCGGAGGCCATCACCATCTTTGAGGGCCTGACGGGCTACAAGGATACCAAGGACAAGCTCAAGGAAGCCACCTATGGACAGGCCAGCACGCTGATGGCTTCGGGCGAGTATGCCGCCGCCCGGGAACTGTTTGCCTCCCTGGGCAAGTATTCCGATGCCCAGCAGCAGGTGCCTGCCTGCGACTACGGCCTTGCCGCCGCGATGGCGCAGGCCGGAGAGAAGGAGGAAGCCGCCGAGCTGTTCCTCTCTTTGGGGAACTATCAGGATGCGAAAGCACAGGGTCAGGCCCTGTATTACGCCCTGGGCGAGGAAGCGCAGGCCGCGGGCCGGGACAAGGAAGCTGCCGCCTATTTCGAGCGCATTCCCGGCTATGCGGATGCGGACAGCCGGGCAAAGGCCATCTATGAAGCGGCCTATGCGCTGGCCAAGGAGCAGGCGGAGCAGGCCATGGACAGCGGGAATTACGCCATGGCAGCAGCGATTCTCCTGCAGGTGGACATGACCGGCCTGCCGGAGGCATACAAGGATTTGCCGGAGCTGCTTCAGGATGCCTGCTATCAGGAAGCCAAGCGGCTCTATGCCGCCGGGAAGCCCTTTGAGGCCCTGCCCTGGTACCAGATGATTCCCGACTACAAGAACGTGCAGGACATTCTCAACCGCAGCTGCTACCTGATTCTGGGCCAGTGGCTGGGCGCGGACGGACAGACCTACACCTTCCTGCCCGACGGCACCTGCAATCTCAACGGCGAGCGGCTCTATTACGCCGTGAACACCTACGCCATGCAGACGGGTATTGCCCCGGATGCACTGTCCCTGACGCACAAGGTATCCTCCATTGCGCAGAACGACCTGACCCTGCGGGACATTCGGGACGGGAAGAACGTCATCATTCACCTGACGCGGGACACGGCCTTCGAGCTTCCGGAGCTGACCGCGGCTCTGCCGGAGGTACCCACGCCTGACCCCACCCTCACGCCCACCGCCGACGAGCTGCCCCTGCCCGAGCTTGTGGACGACCCCAGCGACAGCTTCACCGTAGCGGACGAATAACGCCCCAAGGGACCGCGCCAGCGAAAACGGGTCAAGGGGCGATGCCCCTTGTGGGGTACAGGGGCAAGGCCCCTGTGCAGGTCTGGGCGGCAGCCCAGCGCAACAGATAGGAACAACCCAAAAGGAAAAGCAAAAGCGTGAGTTTCCAAGCAGACGACGCAGTTCGTCCGCGTCGGAAACGGCAGGTTCCGGGGACTGCACGAGGAACGACCTCATCCGACCTCGCTGCGCTCGGCCACCTTCCCCAGAGGGGAAAGCTTTCCCCCTTAGGCCCCTGATTCTTCCATGGAGGAAGCATCCGGGGCCTTTACACTGCCTGTTCCGCGTCGCGGTGCGCCCTCCGCGCACCGTGACCCCTTCATCGGAGGAACCAGGCAACGCCCCCCCGAAAGGGAGTCCAGAGGGGCAATGCCCCTTTGGCGGGGTGCAGGGGCAGAGCCCCTGCCGTCTCCCCATGGACAAGCCCCGGCCGATGGTGTATAATCGGGAACAAACGCAACGATAAGGGGAGGTTGAAGAACATGAAGCACTATGCCCTGATTGGGGAGCATTTGGGGCACAGCATGTCCGTGCCGATTCATGAAGCCATTTTCCGGCGGTTGGGCATTGATGCGGATTATCGGCTGGTGGAGCTGCCCCGGGATGGCTTTGCGCAGGGTGCGCGCCGCTTGATGGACGAGGTGGACGGCTTCAATATCACCATCCCCTACAAGCAGGATATCATGCCCCTGCTGGATGCGGTGGATGACGCGGCACAGACCATCGGTGCGGTGAACACCGTGGCCCTGAATGGACGCGCCATAGGCTACAACACCGATGTCCCCGGCTTTGCGGCGATGCTGCGCATGCACGGCATTGACCCCGCCGGTCAGCCCTGCTATGTGCTGGGAACGGGCGGCGCATCCAAGGCCGTGGTGGCAGCCCTGCGGCGCATGGGCGCGGCACAGGTCACGCTGGTGTCCCGCACCCCCAAGGGGGACGACACCATCGACTATGCCCGGCTCACAGACGAGTTCTCCGGCGTGCTGGTGAACACCACCCCCGCCGGTATGCTCTACCAGCAGGATACCTGCCCCATCCGCGAGGATGCGCTGCCGGGTATTCTTCGCCGGGCCACGGGCGTGGCGGATATCATCTACAACCCGCCCGAAACCGTCCTGACCCGTGCCGCTAAAAGCATGGGTGTTCCGGCCTGCACAGGCATGACCATGCTCATCGCGCAGGCGGTGGAGGCGGAATCCATCTGGCAGGGCTATCCCATGCCCGCGAATCTGACCCAAACCCTTGACAAGGAGCTGAAGCTGCTGTGAAGAAAATCCTCATCCTCAACGGCCCCAACATCAACCTGACCGGCCTGCGCGAAACCTCCGTCTATGGCGCGAAAACCTTCGACGATCTGCTGGCCCTGTGCCGTGCAGAGGCCGAAAGGCTGGGCGTGGAGCTGCGCTGCGTGCAGTCCAATCACGAGGGCGCACTCATTGACGCGCTCCAGCAGGCGTACTTCGACGGCTTTGACGGCGCGGTGTTCAACCCCGGCGGCTATACCCATACCTCCGTGGCCCTGCATGATGCCATTGCTTCCGTGCCCATGCCGGTCATTGAGTGCCATATGTCCAACGTCCATGCCCGGGAGGAATTCCGCCACCACTCCATGACGGCCTCGGCCTGCCGGGGGCAGATTGTGGGCTTCGGCTTCTATGGGTATGTGATGGGCATCCGGGCCCTGGTGGAAGCATGAGCTGGCACCCCTTCGCGCCGCGCAGGCAGGATGACGCAGGGCGGGAGCTGCCCGGCTGGCGCAAGCAGTCCTTTGCCCTGCCCTACCGGGGCGGCATGATTTGGTTTGAGCATCTGGACGGGCTGGGCCCGCATACCGCACTGGCCCGGGAGAAGCTGGCGCAGGATGCCCCGCGCATGCTCTCGCCCACGGGCCCGGGGCAGGTGTGCGTGATGCTCGACCGGACCCGGCTCGACCATGCCCTGCTGGCGCAGCTGGCGGACATGCTGCTGCGCGGCGGGAAGCGGTTCACCCGGGTGGTCGTGGTGGGCGCGGGCTTGCGGGCGCGGCGGTGGCTGCGCAGGGCAATGGGGAGCGCGTTCCCGCTGGCGTTCTTCCGGGATGTGGAGCTGGCCAAGGCGTGGCTCATCCCCGGGGAGCATGCGCGTTAATCGGATTCTCATGAAAGGCTCATGCAGTTCCTCTTTTTTCACAGGATAGAATATGGTAAGATGTGCCTGGATGAAGGAGGGAGCAAGCATGAGTTGCCTGTGGAATTTGCTGACGTGGCCGTTTCAGCTGGCGGCGAGCCTGATTGGACTGATTCTCAGCGCGGTGGGCCGCGTGACAGCCTTTGTGCTGGGACTGGTCATCTGCGGCGGTGGCGTGCTGCTGAGCCTGACCGTCGTAGGGGCCATTCTGGGTGTCCCGATGGTCATTTTCGGCGGCGGACTGATGATGAAGAGTATATTCTGACAGCAATGGCAGGGGCGCATCGCTACAGGTGCGCCCTGTTTTGATGTCGCTGACAGCCCGAAAAACAAACTTCTGTAAAATCTTCCCTACATCTATTGACAGGCGGCACAATGGGCGATACTATTACCTAATTACACCCAAAAGCACGGACTGTTTCCCGTGTTTCACACGGACAATCAAACAAAAGGAGCGATCACCCATGACCATGGAGCCCTTTGCAGGCAAGAAGAAATTCGCAGGTGTGCGCAATGTACGCAAAATCAAGGATGATTTGGTTTATCTGGGAGCCAGCGACAGGCGGCTGAAGCTGTTCGAGAACGTGTACCCCGTGCCCCGGGGCGTGTCCTACAACGCCTACCTGCTGCTGGACGAAAAGACCGTCCTGTTCGACACGGTGGACCGGGCGGTGGCCGGGCAGTACTTCGAGAACCTGGCCTATGCCCTGAACGGCCGCAAGCTGGATTACTTCGTCATCAACCACATGGAGCCGGATCACTGCTCCGCCATCTCCGAGGTGATGCAGCGTTACCCCGAGGCTCAGCTGGTCTACTCCAAGGCCGCTGCGCCCATGCTCAGCCGCTTCTTCGGCTTTGACCCGGCCCGCTACGGCAAGGGCGTGGCCGAGGGTGATACGCTGACCACGGGCCGCCATACCCTCGTGTTCCTCATGGCTCCCATGGTGCATTGGCCTGAGGTCATGATGACCTTCGATACCACCGACGGCACGCTGTTTTCCGCCGATGCCTTCGGCACCTTCGGCGCACTGGACGGCAACCTCTTTGCCGATGAGGTGCCCTTCGAGACGGAATGGCTGGCCGATGCCCGGCGGTACTACTGCAACATCGTGGGCAAGTACGGCAAGCAGGTGCAGGCCGTGCTGGCCAAGGCCGGGACGGTGGACATCCGCACGGTATGTCCGCTGCATGGCCCCATCTGGCGGGAGAACATCGGCTGGTTTGTGGGCAAGTATGACCAATGGAGCCGCTATGAGCCGGAAGACCCGCAGGGCGTGATGGTGGTGTACGGCTCCGTGTACGGCGGCACGGAGAGCGCGGCCAATGTGGTGGCCTCCCGCCTGTCCGAGGGCGGCGCGAGGAACGTGCGCATGTATGACGTGTCCCACACCCATGGCAGCGAGCTGATTGCGGAAGCCTTTCGGTGCAGCCATATCGTCTTTGCCTGCATGACCTACAACATGGACGTGTTCACCCCCATGAAGAACCTGCTCACCGACATGGCCGCCCACAACCTGCAAAACCGGCACTTTGCCCTCATCGAGAACGGCAGCTGGTCGCCCGTGGCCGGGAAGAAGATGCAGGCCATGCTGACCGCGATGCCCGGCATGGAGCAGGTGGGGGAGACGGTGACGTTCCGTTCCTCGCCGGATGAGAAGGACTATGAGGCCCTGTGCGCACTGGCGCAGGCGGTGTTGAGCTCCATGGGCATTGAAGCGCAGGAGGAGCCTGCCGGGCCGGGGCAGTGGTACTGTGCGCACTGCGGGTATTACTTCACCGGTGATGCGCCGGACGGCACCTTTATCTGCCCCATCTGTGGCGCGAAGGCGGATAAGGTGATGCGCAGGAAGTAATCGTCCGTTTGGGATTCCCCCAAGGGAACGCCCTTTCCCCCTCGAATCACAAACCAAGGCCGCTGTCCCAATCCATCGGGGAGCGGCCTTCTTTCATGTGCAATGCCCCGTAGGACGAACAAAATCCTGCGGGGCATGTTGTGATGGGCTGCAAGCAATGGCGTTGACTCAACCTGCCGTTTCCAACGCGGACGCGCTGCGCCGTCTGCTTGGAAACTCACGTTTTTTTCTGGTCCCTTTTTGTGAGTTGAAGGTGCTGCGCTGGGCTGCCGCCCAGACCTGCGCAGGGGCCTTGCCCCTGCACCCCACAAGGGGCATTGGACTGTTCCCCGTCCAACGGACAGGGAAAG
>JBJEUL010000252.1:0-2508 GCA_051883835.1 Aristaeellaceae bacterium | reverse complement strand
TGACCCTGACGGAGGGCCGGGGCATCAGCCATGAGCTGGGCACGCGGCACCGGGCAGCCATTGGCGTGAGTGAAACCACGGACGCGGTGGTTCTGATTGTGTCGGAGGAAACGGGCATCATCTCCATGGCCCGGGGCGGCAAGCTGACGCGGCATCTGGACAGCAAGTCCATGCGGGATGTCCTCGGGGAGCTGTACCGGCAGCACCATGCGCGGCCCTGGAAGGGCCTGCTCCATCGCAGCAAGGCAAAGGAGGGGGAGCAATGATGGATCAGAAACCCTCCCGTGAGCAGGGAGGCTGGAAGGAGCTGGCCCTGGCCGTGCTGCGGGTGGCGACGCACAACTGGGGCTTCAAGCTGCTTGCGCTGGTGCTGGCAACTGCCCTGTGGGCCGGGCTGATTTCCCAGGATCCCACGCTGACACGCGAGAAGATTTTTACGGATGTGACCCTGAATGTGACCGGCTCGGAGACCATCAAGCGAAACGGCCTGATGGTGGTCAGCGATCTGAACAGCCTGCTGCAGGGCGCGACGCTGAAGGCCGATGTGCCGCAGATGCAGTATCAGAATGCGCAGGCAAGCTATTATAATGCCCGTATCGACCTGAGCCGCATCACACAAACCGGCGTGCAGGAGGTGCGCGTGCTGACCAGCAACTCCACGGCCTATGGCAGTGTCAGCGAGGTCAGCCCCGCCACGGTGAGCATCGAGGTGGAGGAATACATCACCCGCTACCGCATCCCCGTGCGGGTGGATACGGTTGGCACGGTGCCTGTGGGCTACTATGCCACGCTGCCCACGCTGGATCCGCCGCTGGTGACGGTGAGCGGCCCGCGTTCGCTGGTGGAGAAGGTGGCCTGTGCCGAGGTGGTGCTGGATCAAAGCACTCTGCCTGAGCGGGAGGGCGAGATCCGTACCGCCGTGCCCTTCCGTCTGCTGGACGAGCAGGGCAATCCCGTGGAAAGCACGCTGCTGGAAGTCATCGGCCAATCCGTGCTGCTGGACAGCGTGGTCGTGGAACAGACCATGTACAGCACGCGCACCATCGCACTGAGCGATTTGGGACTGGTGAGCGGCACGCCTGCTGCGGGCTATGAGGTCAAGAGCGTTGCCATCACGCCGGAGCAGGTGACGGCTGCTGGCGATGAAGATGCACTGGCTGTGCTGGATACGCTCTACCCGGAGGGAAGCGTCAGCGTGGAGGGGGCGAGTCAGTCCTTCCAGCAGCAGGTGAAGGTGCGCAAGCCCTCGGAGCTGGTGAACCTGAGCAGTGACAGCATCACCGTGGCGGTGGAGATTGGCCCGGTCATCCGCTCCAGAATCTTCACGAATGTGAAAATCTCCGTCACCGGTGTGGAGGACGGCCAGCGTGCCGCCACGGATATCCGCAATGTCGATGTGACCATCACCGGTGCTCAGCTGTGGGTGGCGGCCCTCAAGAGCAATGCCCTGACGCTGGTGTGCGATGCTTCGGGCCTGGCGGAGGGTACCTATCAGCTGCCGGTGATTTGCCAGGTCGCGGACAGCGAGGGGCAGACCTTCAGCGTGGAGGTCGCGCCGGAAACCGTGACCGTGACCATCACGGACAAATGAGAACATAACAGCAGGGTCGGGTGCAGCGCAGGTCAGCGCAGAGCTGCCGCGAGGCATCCGACTTTTCGCTGGAAGGGAGGACAAGCATGGGCAGCTTTGCATCAGGGATGTTCAGCGTACTGCTGGGCTGGATACGCAGTGCGGTTTCCTGGCTGTGGCAGGCTGCGCTGACGCCGGAGGGCGGCGGTGTGCTGACATGGATGGCGGAGAACTGGCTGGTGCTGACGCTCATCCTCTGCGGCGTGGGCATGGCGGTTGATTTTGCCGTCTATCTGTTGCGCTGGCAGCCCTATAAGGTATGGGCGAGCTTCTTCCGCCGTCTGGGCCGCCGGAAGGAGGAACCGGACGCAGAGCCGAACAGGGAACAGCCACACCAAGCGCGGCCACGGCGGACGGTACATCGGCAATGGCTGTACGCGGACGGCACGGCCCGCACGGCTTCGGTGGAGGATGTCCATCCCGAGGAGGACACGTGGCAGCAGGTTGCTCCTGCTGTGGCGGAGCAGCCGCTTGACCGTGAAGTGTACATGCGTCAATACGCCCGGCCTGAGGAGCAGGCTGCCCCCATGCCTCCCGCAGCTGGCTTGGAGGACTATCCCCAACCTGCCGTGATGCCGGGGCCTGATGTGCCTGCTCCCATGAATCGCCCGGAGCCGCCGTCCACGACAGCCTGGCGCAAGCGCATGGTCAGCGAGGGCACCAGAGCGGCCATTGCACAGCTTTTTTCGGGCAATGATGAGGACGAGCTGGATTTGCGCTACAAGCCCGCTCAGCCCGCCGTGAGCAAGGAGGAAGCCTACAACAAGCCCTACTATCCGCCTCAGTGGAAACCCCCGGCCAATTCAGGCAAGTAACCCCCAATGGACCGCGCCAGCGTCGAAGGGGTCAAGGGGCGATGCCCCTTGTGGGGTGCAGGG
>JBJEUL010000251.1:0-11002 GCA_051883835.1 Aristaeellaceae bacterium | reverse complement strand
TGAAGCTGGACTGCCTGGTCACCCTGGGCGGCAACGGCACCCACAAGACCGCCAACCTGCTCTCCGAGGAGGGGCTGAACGTCATCGGCCTGCCCAAGACCATTGACAATGACCTGTACGGCACGGACTTCACCTTTGGCTTCCACACCGCCATGGACATTGCCACCGAGGTGGTGGACCGCATCCACACCACGGCTGCGTCCCATGGCCGCTGCATGGTCATCGAAATCATGGGCAACAAGGCTGGCTGGCTGACGCTGTATTCCGGCGTGGCAGGCGGCGCGGACGTTATCCTCATTCCCGAGATTCCCTACAAGATTGAGAACGTGGCCAAGGTCGTCGAGGCCCGCGCCAATTCCAACAAGGGCTTCACCATCATCGCCGTGGCCGAGGGTGCCATGGACAAGGAAGAAGCCAAGATGAAGAAGAAGGAGCGCGAGGCCAAGCGTGCTGCGGAGCATTTCTCCTCCAGCGCGTATGTGGCCCAGCAGCTGCGCGACCTGGTCGGCGTGGAGGCCCGCAGCGTGGTGCCCGGCCACATTCAGCGCGGCGGCACGCCCTCTGCCTATGACCGCGTGCTGTCCACCCAGTTCGGCGTGCATGCGGCTGAGCTGATTCGTGACGGCATTTTCGGCGTGACCGTGGCCCTCAAGGGCAACGAAATCACCCACAACAAGCTCAAGGACATCGCCGGTGTGCCCAAGCTGGTGCCCGAGGATCATCAGATGATTACCATCGCCAAGAACATCGGCATTTCCTTCGGTGACTGATTGCCCTTTCCTGCCCCGACCTCCGGTGCTGTCCGGGTGGCCGGGGCTTTCCCTGTCCGGACGGATGTCCGGGCGAAACGAGCATAACAAAGGATGACGCCCATGCAGGAGTTTCTCGTAACGCTGGATATCATGCTGCCCCTGCTGATGATGCTGGGTCTCGGATGGCTGCTGCGCACCCTGGACCTGATGAATGACAAGGTGACGCAGGGCTTGAACAAGCTGGTGTTCAAGGTATTTTTGCCGGTGCTGCTGTTCAACAACCTCCGCGCACTGGATATCGCCAATGCGCCGGGCATTGGCTTCGCGGCGTTCCTCTTTTTCGGGGTATTGGCGGTGTTTCTGCTCTCGCAAGTCATTGTATCCCGGCTGGTGAAGGAGCCGAAGCAGTCGGGTGTGGTGGTGCAGACGCTGTTCCGCACCAACCTTGCCCTGCTGGGCATGCCGCTGATGAATGCCATCTTTGGCTCTGCCGGGATGGCGGCCATGGCACTGAGCATGCCGGTGGTCATTCCGCTCAACAACGTGCTGGCGGTGCTGGCCCTGGTGCCCTGCGGCGGGAAGGCGGATATCCGCACCATCCTCAAGCGCATCGTAACCAATCCGCTGATTATCGGCGTGGCTCTTGGCGGACTGGTGCTGGGGCTGAACATCACCCTGCCCGCGCCGGTCAACAAGGTCTGCAATGATTTGGGGTCGATTGCCTCGCCGCTGTCACTGCTGGTGCTGGGCGCGTCCCTGCGCTGGAAGGGCGTGAAGGATAACCGTCGGCTGCTGACATGGACGGTGGTATGCAAGCAGCTGGTGATTCCCTTTGCCATGCTGGGGCTGGCCGTTGCGCTGGGCTTCCGCGGGATGGAGCTGGGTGTGATGGTCATCCTCTTTGGCGCACCCACAGCAGTGAGCAGCTTCACCATGGCTGAAGCCATGGGCGGCGATGCCCCCCTGGCCGCCAACCTGGTGGTCATGAGCACCATCTTCTCCATGCCAACCCTTTTCCTGATGATTTTCCTATGCAAGCTGGCCGCTTTCTTCTAACTCCTCCAAGGGAACACATAACAAACCGCCGGATATCCAGTCACACGGATGCCCGGCGGTTTCCATTTCCTGTTGCCATTCGGACGTGGGAAGCTGGGCTGCCGCCCAGACCTGCGCAGGGGCGTTGCCCCTGCACCCCACAAGGGGCATCGCCCCTTGACCCCTTCGACGCTGGCGCGATTCCTTGGGGGGGGTTATGCCTGCTTCTTCTTCTGCTGCTCGGCAAGATGAATCATCGTGGCGGCGATGTCGGCGGCGGCACGGGGGTTGATTTCATGACGCTGGGCCGCAATCATGGCCTGCAGCTGGGCATCGCTGTGCAGCAGCGTGCCCAGTTTGACGGGCAGCTCCTCCGGCGTGTGGCAGTATGCCGCCAAGCCATGGCATTCAAACAGGCTGGCGTTCGCCGTTTCGCAGCCCTCAATCGGGTTGATGATGACCATGGGTGTGCCAACCGTCATGGCCTCGGAGGTCGTCAGGCCCCCGGACTTGGTGACCAGCACATCCGCCGCAGCCATCAGCGGATACAGCGGCGATACACGTCCCTTGACGCTGACCCGGCTTTCCCCGGCATATTGCGCTTCCGCCTCGGCCTTGGCCTTGGCGTTGGAGCCGCAGATGACCGTCAGGTGGTCGTCCGCATGCAGTGCGGGCAGCAGGGTGCCGATGACCCGGGGCAGATGTCCCGCGCCCATGGAGCCGCCCACCAGCAGCACCTCCCGGCCATGCTCGTTCAGGCCCAGGGCGCGCTTGGCGGCCTGCTTGTCCTCGCAGGGCTGGCAGGCGGGATTCACCGGAATGCCCGTTACATGAATCAGCCCCTGCGGTATCTTCCGCTCGATGCACTCCCGGCGGTTGTCCTCATGGGCGATGAACAGCGCGTCCGCTTCCACGTCCTCGCTGAAGGGATGCACGGTATAGTCCGTCATGACCATCCCCAGCACACCCCGGAAATCGCCCTTGTGCTTGAGCCGGGTCACGGTCTGTCCGCCGAACAGGTGCGTGCACAGGATGATGTCCGGCTGATACTCCGCCAGCAGCTGCTCCATGCGGAAGGCATAGCTGGCATTCACATAGTAGACGGGCGACTTGTAGCGTGCGCTGCTGATTTTTCTGCCCAGCTTGTACACCTTGCCGAACAGCTCCGGCACATAGCGCACCATGTTGACATACGTTCCACACACCAACTTGGACAGCTGCTTGCCCCCAAAGGCAAGGCAGTCCTCCACGCGGCTCTCCACGCCCTGCGCACTCAGCGCATCCCGCAGGGCATAGGCAGCGGCATCGTGGCCACCGCCGGTATGGGCGGACAGAATCAGGGCTCGCATGGCTGACACTCCTCCCCTTCCCGCAGCTGCTCCTCGATGATATGACAGGCTTGCAGGATAATGCGTGCGCAGGGCCGCGAGGCATAATAGGCTGCGGTGCGCTCCTCCGGCTGAGGGACTTCTGCGCTTCGGCCCAGCAGCTCCCCGCATTGGGTGGTTCCCATTTCCTCCAGGAAGCGGCGGTAAACCGTCTGCACCCGGGCATACACCTGGGTGCGCTTGGCCTTGTCTGCACCATCAGGGCCTTCCAGCGCGCCGCAGAGCATCACCGCCGCCGAAAACGCGCCGCAGTTCTGCCGCAGCCTGCCCATGCCCCCGCCGAAGCCCGCCGCAATCAGGGCGGACTGCGCTTCCGTCAGTCCGGCCAGGTCACCGTAGGCCTTCATGACCGACTGGGCACAGTTGTCCCCTGCGGCAAAGCATTGCAGGGCCTTCTTCTCCCGTACTGTCATGGGTGCATCCCCCTGTTACTGGCTAATCATGATGGTATCGCGCAGGTGGTCATACACCTTGTCCTTGTAGGTTTCGGTATAGGCCTTGGGGTAGGACACATGCAGGGTATACAGCACCTTGTTCACGCAGGTGGCATGGACGCGGCCCGCCACCTCCACGCCGCCATCCAGCGTGCCGGAGTAGTTGGCATACACGCCCGTGCTGTCCAGCAGCGCGCGCGAGGCGGTCTTGGAGGGGCTGTAGCTGTTGAAGCCGGATTCGCCGATGCTGTCCAGCATATCGTTGATGACCTGCTTGAGGTCATTGCTGGAATAGTTGCTGCTCACCGAGGAGGCCGTGATGGTGATGCTGGCGGCATAGTTCACGCTCGTGTCCGGGTTCACCAGCATGAAGGAATTGGTCGAAGGGGTCTCGATGATCCAGCCTGCTGGAGCCTCGAAGGACAGGCGGATATTGGTGGCGTCATACACCTGATAGGTAAAGGTCAGCGGCGGCACCGGGGAGGGAGTGGGCTTGTCGATGGGATCGATGATGACGGGTGTGGCACCGGCATACTCGCTGGTCATGGTAGGAGCCACTGTCACGACCACTTCCTCCGGGACGTACACATCATCCATGCTTTCCTCCGCGATGGGGTCGGAGCTGTCGCTGTCATAGTCGATGGTCAGGGTCGGCTCCGCGGTGGGAGCCATGACCACATGCTGCGTGGCGTAGGCATTGGCCTGCGTCTGACTGGTCGTCACCGGCGTGTAGCGGGTATTGCCGGATTTGCTCTGGCAGCCGCACAGCAGCGCAACGCACAGCAGCAGGGTCACAGCCAGCATCAGTCGCTTTTTCATCCTGAATCCCTCCAATACAGTTCAAGTCTTGCCTGTCACTGTCCATAGAACGTTTGAACCGGGGGCATTACTGCGCACCGTCCTCATAATGGGGATGATACAGCCGCCGGTCAAGGCTCCAGATTTTTTCGGAGAACGCGCCCTCGGGCACCCGTTCCATGATGCCCTGCATTTCATTCATGCGGGCATCCAGCAGGTCAATCCAGTGCAGCACCTCGGCCTCGGGGAACATGGGCTTGCGGGGACTGCCGTATTCGGCCTCGCCGTGGTGGCTGATAATCATATGCTCCAGCAGGGTCACCACCTCGCCCTGCACGCCCACGTTCTGCGCCGCCTGGGCCAGCGTGGCCACGCCCCGCACCAGATGCCCGATGAGCAGGCCGTCCCGGGAGTAGTCGGTCACATTGCCCAATTCATCGCTTTTCATTTCGCTGATTTTGCTCAAGTCGTGGAGAATGACACCCGCCCGCAGCAAATCACCATGCAGGAAAGGATAAGCTTCCAGCACATGCTCCGCCAGACGCAGCATGCCGGTGGTGTGGTGCAGCAGGCCGCTGCGCTCGGCATGGTGCAGCCGCTGGGCCGCCGGGAACCAAATCAGCTTGTCACCGGCCATGCGCAGCATCTCCTGCACCAGCTTCTTCAAATCCTCGCTGGCGAAACGCTCCACCGTGTCGGTGATTTCCTTGAGCATGGCTTCGGGCTTTTCCGGGGCGCAGGGCACCAGACGGGACAGGTCAATCTTGTCCTCGGACTGGGCGGGGCGCATGCGCTCGATGCGCAGTTGGGTACGTCCGTTATACTCCTGCACCACGCCGCGCACCTTGACCACCGTCCCGGCAGGCGGCGGGGTGACTGTGCCGTCCCACATCTTGCAGTTGATTTCCCCGGTGCGGTCGGTCAGGTTCATGTCCAGATATCGGCTGCCGTTGCTGCCGGTGCGCTGGTCACTGGAGCGTACCAGCAGGAAGCCCTCAAAGCGGACGTCCTTCACCAGCATGCTGACGGTCAATTGTTCCATCGGATGTATCCTCCTGTATTGTTAGGATGCGGTCGTGCGGAGCTGGGCTGCCGCCCAGACCTGCACAGGGGTTTCACCCCTGTACCCCACAAGGGGCATCGCCCCTTGACCCCTTCGACGCTGGCGCGAGGCTCAGAAGGGGGCGTCACCGTTGTGGTAGCCGGGTTCTGGGGCGAGGTTGGCGTAGGTGGTGTATTCGCTTAGCCAGGCGACCTTGACGGTGCCAAGGGGGCCGTTGCGCTGTTTTTGGACGATGATTTCGCCGATGTTCTTGTCCTCGGACTCGGGGTTGTAGTAGCCCTCGCGGTGGATGAACATCACCACGTCGGCGTCCTGCTCGATGGAGCCGGAGTCGCGCAGGTCGGACAGGGCAGGCCGCTTGTTGTCGCGGGTGGTGGATGCGCGGGAAAGCTGGGCGCAGGCCAGCAGCGGCACCTTCAATTCCAGCGCGATGGCCTTCAGGGAGCGGCTGATTTCGCTGACCTCCAATTGACGGTTCTCGCTTTTGCCGTCGGAGCGCATCAGGCCCAGGTAGTCCAGCACAATCAGGTCAAGGCCCTTGTCCATCATCAGGCGGCGGCAGCGGGAGCGCAGCTGGGATGGCGTGATGCCCGCCGTATCGTCAATGTAGAGGGGCGCGTTGGCCATGGGGCCGATGGAGCGGGCCAGGCGCATCCAGTCATCGCTGTCCAGCCGCCCCTGACGCACACGCTGCATATCGACCCTTGCATCGGAGCAGAGCAGGCGCAGGGCGATTTGCTCCCGGGGCATTTCCAGCGAGAACACCGCCACCGATTTGCCGCCCCGCAGGCAGGCATGCCCGGCAATGTTCATGGCCAGCGAGGTTTTGCCCATGGACGGGCGCGCACCCAGAATAATCAGTTCGCCGCCATGCAGGCCCGTGAGCATGTTGTCCAGCGCGGTAAAGCCCGTCGGCACGCCGGACACCCGGCCCTTGAGCTTGGCCAGCTCCTCAATGTTAGCGTAGGTATTGTACAGCACGTCCCGGACATGCACCAGCGTATCGCCACCGCCACGGTTCATCACGATGTCGAAGATAGCCTTCTCGGCGTGATTGAGGACATCCGCCAGCGGGTTTTGCTGGCTGTAGCATTCCTGGCCGATTTCCTGCGACACGCGGATGAGCCGCCGCAGGGTGCTTTTTTCGCTGACAAGGGCGATATAGGCCTTGACGTTGGCTGTCGTGGGCACATACTGGCTCAGCTCAATGAGGTAGGCCGTGCCGCCCACGCCCTCCAGCGTGCCGCGCCGGGCAAGCTCCGTGTCCACGGTGATGATGTCCACCGGGCTTTGCTCCATGTGCAGCTTGCGCATGGCATCATAGATTTCCCGGTGCTGGGGCTGATAGAAGTCCTCTCCCTGCAACCGCTCGCAGGCCTGCTCCACGGCGTTGGTATCCTGGAGCATCGCGCCCAGAACCGACCGTTCGGCCTCCACGCTGTTGGGCGGCGTCACGCCGCGCAGCTCAGGACGGGATTCCATGCGCTCACCTCGCTTGCACCTGTGGGGTGCTTCATTCTGTCATAACAGGGGGAATCGCCGGAAAGATGCACAGCGCAGCGAGGGCGGATGAGGTCGTTCCTCGTGCAGGCTCCGGAACATGCCGTTTCCGGCGCGGACGAACTGCGTCGGCTGCTTGGAAACTTACGTTCTTTGCCTTTTCCTTTGGGTGATGGGAACGTGTTGCGCTGGGCTGCCGCCCAGACCTGCGCAGGGGCCTTGCCCCTGCACCCCACAAGGGGCATCGCCCCTTGACCCTTTTTCGCTGCGCGGTCCCTGGGAGATTGTCTTATTTGGCGGCGATGGGTTCTACGTGGACTCGCATGGTGGTCGTCACGCCGCTGTACAGCCAGACGCCAATGTCCACATCACCCACCGTGCGGATGGGGTCGGACAGCTCAATCTTGCGCTTGTCCACCTGAATGCCGTGCTGCTTCTCCAGCTCGGCAGCAATTTCCGCCGTGGTGATGGAGCCGTACAGCCGACCGGCAGCACCGCACTTCACCGTCATGTTGATGACCTTGCCCTTGAGGGCCTTGGCCTTTTCCTCGGCAGCAGCACGACGCTCCGCCTCGCGGGCAGCCTCGGCGGCACGCTTCTTTTGGATTTCCTTCATTGCGCCGGGGGTAGCCTCCACCGCCAGCTTCTTGGGGAACAGGAAATTGCGGGCGTAGCCGTCGGACACCGTGACAATCTCGTCCTTCTTGCCCTTCTCCTTCACATCGGCCAAAAGAATAACCTTCATACGTTATGTTCCTCCTTCATCGTCATCTGTTTCTTCCGGTTGACCGCGCAGTGCGCGGGGATCCAGCAATTGATCGCATGCACCCAGCAGCGTCAGCAGCATGCCTGCCATGGGCAGCATGGTGAACACCGCCACGCCCATCAGCAGCCCGGCTCCCGGCGGAAGCCGCCTTCTGCGCAGCCACCACAGGGCCAGACACAGCCCCTGCAGGCCATAGAGCAGGTAGAAGGCCGTCAGGCACATAACCCCGGCCTGATACACCGCCAGATACTCCGTCATGTAGCGCACCAGCGCAAAGAGGGCCAGCAGCATCGCTCCCAGCGCATGCTCCCGTGGGATGTACCACCGGGTCATGGGCGGCAGCAGCGTTGCCCTGCCCCGCCTGCGCCGGATGACCTCCGGCAGATACGCCGTCAGGAACGCCACCACACCCAGATAGAACACCACCGCCGATGGCACCAGCTCCTGCAAGCTGTCGGTCAGCGTGGTGCGCAGGCTGTTGAGCAGCTCGGTGCGCACCGGGGTCAAAAGCACCGTCCTGCCCAGAAACCGGAAGCCCGGCAGCATTTCTCCCGACGCCGACAGCCGGGCATAGCCCATCTGAAGAGCCGCCAGCAGGATGTCATTGGCATCCTCCCGGGCAGCGAGCCAGCTCACCGCATCCTCTGCCATGCCCTGGCAGACCGCGCCGCCGTAATACAGCCGCAGCAGCGTCACCCCCGCACCTGCCATCACCGCCGATATGGCCAGCCATGCCGCCGTGCGCCGAAGGGGCATGTTCAGCCCGGGCAGAGTATCCATCACCACAGCAGCCAGTGCCCATACGCCGCCCAGTAAACACCACTGGACAGGCGTGCCTGCCACATAGCCGGACAGGCTCATCACGGCCACAGCAGCCGCAACGATGCGCTGCTTGCCGCCAGCGCGACAGCATTCCGCCAGCACAGGTGTCAGAAAGACCGCAGCCACTGTCCATGGCCACGCGAAGGGCAGCACAGCGGCCAGCAGCAGGATCACGGCACCGGCCACGACCTTTCTGCCGTCAGCCTTGGGCATACCTTCACCTCCATGATGGCAAACCGATTCATCCTATTGTATATCAAATCTGTTCAAATTGCAAGCCGCCCCTTTGGCGGGTGCATCCCTGAGAAAGCGAAAAGTGGCCCGCAGGCCACTTGAAAGGGAGCGTGTCAATGCTTGTAGAGATAGTCTGCGCGGAGCATCTCATCCTTGTATTCCGGGCGGATCATGTACTCATACCACGCTGGCTTGCCGCCCTGACCCCGCTCATCGGCATGCACCACGAAGTCATACCGCCGTCTGTCCCGCAAAATGGGCGTATCTATCCCCACGGCCTGGGCCAGGGCAAAGAGCCTGTCATCCTCCACCGGGTCAAAGCCGTGCTTCTCATAGGTGAAGCGATACACCTTCCCCGCAGGCTTGAAGGTGCGGATGCGCACCTCCTCCCGGCGGATGGCTACGCTCTCCACATACATTTTCTCCATCTTGCGAATCATCGGGTACAGATGGGCATACAGGTCTGACTGCCGGAAATAGCCCAGCAGCTGCCGCTGACGCTGACGCTCCCGGTACTCGCGCAGCAGCACCCACAGCCCCGCAGCAGCTCCTGCCGCCAGTGCCATCCACACCACCTGCATCCGTCCCACCTCGTCCCTGCTGTGTTGGCTCCATCATAGCAGGGGGACGGACGCTTTGTCAAGAGGGCGTGCTCAGGACGCGCTGCGGCGTTCCAGGGCCATCTTGTCAGCAATCATGGCAATGAACTCGCCGTTGGTGGGTTTGTCCTCCCGGGTCGCTACCCGGCAGCCGAAGGCCTTGTTCAGCGTCTCGATACGCCCACGGTTCCAGGCGACCTCGATGGCGTGGCGAATGGCACGCTCCACCTTGCTGGCAGAGGTATTGAACCGCCGGGCAATGCCGGGGTACAGCTCCTTGGTAATGCTGTTGATCAGGTGCGGCTCCTCCACCACCATCTTCACGGCCTCCCGAAGAAACTGATAACCCTTGATGTGCGCCGGAATGCCGATGGTCAGAAACAGGTTGGCCAGCTTCTCGTCCATGCTGACGTTGTGTGCTGCGCGCACCCCCTGCGCCGGGGCCAGTGCGGGCGATGCACCGCAAATCTCCCGGATACGGCTGGCCAGCACGGCCATGTCAAAGGGCTTGACCATGTAATACCTTGCACCCAGCTCCACGGCACGGGCAATGAAGTCATCCCGACCCAGGGCGGAAATCACGATTGTCTGCGGCATGTTCGCCAGCTGCTGCCGGTTCATGGCTTCCAGGCAGGCATAGCCGTCCATCTGCGGCATGATGATATCCAGAACCATCACATCAGCCTGATGCTTGCCCACGGCTTCCAGGGCTTCCAGCCCATTGCCGCACTCGGCGCACACACGGATATCTCCCTGCTGCTCCAGGCAGGCCTTCATGCTACGGCGCAGCTCCACGTTGTCATCCACCAGAATAACCTTGATTTCTTCCATGTTCGTTTCCCCTTTCCTTGCGAATCCATCCCTGCGCCTGATTCCTCCATCAGCCGCCATGCTTTGGTTGATGCAGGTGTATTATAGCAAATCCTGCTGGCCCTGTGTGGTTTCCGTGCGAACTGTTGAATATTCGACAGTACTTCCATCAAACTCCCTCGTATGAAGGACGTTTTCGACATTCATATGACACTTTTGCCTTATCTGCTATCTCGATGATGCAAAAAAAGTGGCCGAAGCCACTTTCATTTTGGGTTAGGCAGGGAGAAACGTTCGGCTTCTGCTCAGCGTAGCGAGGTTGGATGAGGTCGTTCCTGGTGCAGGCCCCGGAACCTGCCGTTTCCAGCGCGGACGAACTGCGTCGTCTGCTTGGAAACTCTGGCTTTTTCCGATTCCTTTTTGCTGGTCGGATGTGTTGCGCTGGGCTGCCGCCCAGACCTGCGCAGGGGTTTCACCCCTGCACCCCACAAGGGGCATCGCCCCTTGACCCCTTCGACGCTGGCGCGGTCCCTTGGGGGGTCAGGGAATGTAGAGCATGTCGATGGCGGTGACGGTGCCGTTGGTGTTGAGAATGTAGTCCAGCTGCCAGGTGTGGCTGTCCGCCGTGAAGGCCTGATAGCGGATGATTTTCGTGCCGTCCTCCTGCTTGTAGATTTTTCCCTTGCCGTTATTGTTCTCATACAGGCCACGGTTGCCCGATGGGCTTTCCACCTGCCCCATGTCACGGAAGCGGCTGACCACATAGTCCTCCGTGTCCCCAATCGCCGTGCTGCGGGGGCC
>JBJEUL010000250.1:0-2531 GCA_051883835.1 Aristaeellaceae bacterium | reverse complement strand
GTTGCATGTTGAGGGTGTGCGATGAGTGAGCTTGCCTGCGCTGCCGGGGTTGGCGGCAGTGAACTGCTGATTCTTCAAATGGGGGAAGAAGTCTGTTCGCCGGGGTATGCCTATGGCCCGCATGTCCGCGACCATGTGCTGATTCACTTTGTGCACACGGGGCGGGGCGTATTTCATTACAGCGGGCGAACGGAGACGGTGTCGGCGGGGCAGGGGTTTCTCATCCTGCCGGGAGAGGAAACCGTGTATCAGGCGGATGAGCGCGACCCATGGCATTATGCGTGGGTGGGCTATCGCGGGGAACAGGCGCAGGCCGTCACCCGCGTCGCCGGGCTGGACGAGCGGCACCGGGTATTCACCGCCACCCATCCGCAGGAAGCCTGGCAGGCCCTTGCCCAGATGCGCGAGGATGCACGGAGCCTGCGCCTGCTGCAAATGGCCGCCGTGGGCAGCCTGCTGCGCTTCCTGAGCCTGATTGCCCCGCTGCACGATGACATGCGCACCCGTGCCGCCGCGCAGTACTGCGAGAAGGCCCGATGGTACCTGGAGGGCCGCTATGACCAGAGCGTGTCCATTCAGGATGCGGCAGACTTTGTGGGGCTGAGCCGCTCCCAGCTCTACCGGGTGATGATGGCGGAATGCGGCTGTTCGCCCAAGACGATGCTGCTGCACATCCGCATGGGCCACGCCCGGCAGCTGCTCACGACCACGCCCCTGACGCTGGAAAAAATCGCCCATCGGGTCGGCCTGCAAACCGGGGCGCAGCTGAGCGCGGCCTTCCGCAGCCTGTATGGCATTCCCCCGGGCCAGTACCGCCGAACCGGGAGCCTGCCGCCCGGGCCGCGATGAGCAACGGAGTCCATAACACCAAGGGAGGATGGAGAACATGAAAAAACGATGGCTGCTGGTGGTGCTGTGCATCCTGCTGGCCCTGCTGCCCCTGTGCGCCCACGCGCTGGAGTGGACAGCGGAGAAGAACTATCTGATTTTCCCGGAGCTGGACGGCGCGAAGCTGTACTTCCGCAACACGGCGGACTGGACGATTGTCACGCCGGAGAACTACCTGGAGCATATGGACCTTCTGCTGGCCCGGGGCGACCGGGAGGAGGACATCCATGCCCGCTTTGCGCAGGAAAGCCTGATATTTGAAGCCTACTCCGACAGAATTAACAAGGATGCCTGCATCCGCATGGAATGCACGGAAACCGAGCTGAGCCGGGAAATCTGGCACCTGCGGCACCTGTCCACCAAGGAGCGCAACCAGTTCAAGGAAGCCATGAAGGCAGGCGAGGTGCTGGAAAAGTATGATACCTTCACCTTCAAGTGGGGTTCCAGCACCGAGCAGCAGGAGAGCTGCATCTGCGGCTTCACCACTCGTCCGCCGCAGGTGTATGAATCCGGCATGCTGGAGCTGCGCTATTACAACGGCAAGGAATACATCCTGTCCTATGCGGTGCTGGGGCGCAGGGCCGGACGCAGCACCGTGCGCTCCTCCGGGGAGAATGACCGGCTGCGTGAGCAGACCCCCATTGGACGCTCCTATTTCAAGGGAAAGATGCTGCCGAAAATGCCCGACTATGAGCTGGACAGCTTCCCCATGCAGGTGGACGTGGGGAAAACGACCATCACCGGCCAGGTATCCGCGGGCAGCCGCATGACCGCCACGCTCAACGGCGAAAGCGTGCCGGTGGAGGTGAGCAAGAAGGGAGCCTTCTCCCTGACCCTGACGCTGGACGAGCCGGGGGACTATGACGTGACCATCACCACCACCCACAGCAAGAACACCGACCGTGTGGAGCACTACACCCTCAACGCCAGCGCAAGCCGCACGCCGCTGAGCCTCACCGCCGCGCCGGATGTGCTGGCTGACGCGGGGCCGCAGACGGTATCCGGCGAAACACAGCCGGGGGCGGATGTCATTGTGCAGCTGGACAGAGCGTATCCTGTCGACCTGGTGGCGGACGAAAAGGGCCATTTCACCCACACCTTTGATGTCATGGACGACCAGGCCCACCAATTGACCATCACCGCCATGGCCGAGGGCAAGGACGATGCGCAGGTGATTGTGTACTTCCTCACGGAGTACGAAACGGTGAAGGACGGCATCAAGGCGTTCAGCAAGAACCTGACGAAGCATACCATCGGCGAGATGGCGAAGAACCCGGAGGCCTACATCGGGGAGAAGGTCAAAATCAGCGTGGTGGTGAAGGAAGTCACCTATACGGAGGACGGCCTGGGCATCCTGTGTACCTACAACCCCTCCAAGGGCTCCAAGCATGCCAAAACGCCCCTGTACCTGACCCTGTACGGCTATGGCCAGGATTTAATCAACGAAGGCATGGTCATCACCGTCTACGGCACCGTCACCGGTGCACAGGACATCGTGACCGCCAGCGGCACCGAAACCCGCCTTGCCATTCTCCTGCAATACGGCACCTACCTCACGAGCAAGTAACAAGGGACCGCGCCAGCGTCGAAGGGGTCAAGGGGCGATGTGGACTGTTCCCCGTCCAACGGACAGGGAAAGAAAA
>JBJEUL010000249.1:0-2540 GCA_051883835.1 Aristaeellaceae bacterium | reverse complement strand
GTGGACAGCACGTTCTTCTCCGTGGTGCCCAACAACTCCCTGGGCAAGTCCGCCGTGCGCATGCTGCGCTCCAACGATGTCCACTGCACGCCCATGATTCTCTCCACCCCCGCCGAAACGCCCTCCCATCGCCTGGGCACCTACTATCTGGAGGCCGGCTACGGCGTGCGCCCCAGCAAGGTCATCTATGACCGGAAGCATTCCGCGCTGACGGAGTATGATTTCTCGGGCGTTGACCTGCACGCGCTGCTGGAGGGCTTCGACTGGCTGCATCTGTCGGGCATCACCCCCGCGCTGGCCCCCAACTGCCGCGAGCTGGTCATGAACATGCTCAAGACGGCCCACGAAATGGGCATGACGGTCTCCTTTGACGGCAACTTCCGCTCCACGCTGTGGACGTGGGAGGAAGCGCGGGACTTCTGCACGGCCTGCCTGCCCTATGTGAACATTCTGCTGGGCATTGAGCCCTACCACCTGTGGAAGGACGAGGAGGATCACAGCAAGGGCGACTGGAAGGACGGCGTGCCGCTGCAGCCCAGCTATGAGCAGCAGGATGAAATCTTCCAGCACTTCATTGAGCGGTATCCGAACCTGCAATGTATTGCCCGGCATGTCCGCTACGCGCACTCCGGCTCGGAGAACAGCCTGAAGGCGTTCATGTGGTACGCGGGACACACGTTCGAGTCGAAGCTGTTCACCTTCACGATTCTTGACCGTGTAGGCGGTGGCGACGCATTCGCGTCGGGCCTGATTTACGCGATGATGAACGACTACAAGCCCATGGACATGATTAACTTTGCGGTAGCGTCCTCTGTCATCAAGCACACCATTCACGGCGACGCGAACATCACCGACGATGTCAAGACCATCCGCAACCTTGCCAACATGAACTACGACATCAAACGCTGACCCCTCCAAGGGAACGCGCCAGCGGAAAGGGGTCAAGGGGCGATGCCCCTTGTGGGGTGCAGGGGCAAGGCCCCTGCGCAGGTCTGGGCGGCAGCCCAGCGCAACACGTTAGAACAGCAAAAAGGGCTCGGAAAAAACTGAGTTTCCAAGCAGACGACGCAGTTCGTCCGCGCCGGAAACGGCAGGTTCCGAGGACTGCCTGATAACCCATTCCCATACAAAACCTCCTGTTTTCCCCATTTTCGGAAAACAGGAGGTTCTTTCTATCATGTCGCCTACCGTCCCCCCCCCAGCCGCCTGTTCCGCGTCGCGGCGCACCCTCCGTGCGCCGTGACCCCTGCATCGGAGGAACCCAGCAATGGCCCCCCCGAAAGGGAGTCCAGAGGGGCAATGCCCCTCTGGCGGGGTGCAGGGGCAGAGCCCCTGCCTCACGCCTGCCGCCTGAATTCCTGGACAAGCACCCATGCGCCCACGGCAAGCAGGGCAAGACACAGCAGCAGCTGAATCATCCAGGTGGCACCCAGGCGCAGGGCGGGGGTGGTCAGAAAGCCTATCAGGCCCGCTGCACCGCAGGCCACGGGCAGCAGCGCGCAGAGCGGAGCTTTCGCCTTCACGATGCACAGAACCACACTGGCTGCACTCAGCAGCAGCATCAGGATGGGCGCAACGATGGTATCGTTCACCCGGAAATCACTGCTCACCTTCTCTTGCAGATAGCTGGTCACTTCCCCATGGGCGGACGGGAACCACACATATCCGCCGATGGATACCGGCTCTGTTCCCTCACCCATGTACCAGAAAGGGGTGAACTGCATCACCAGCAGCACCAGTGCTAGTCCCGCACATACCCAGTTCAATGTCCTCGTCATGCCTGCCTTGCTCATCTTCCGTTCCTCCTTCAATCCTGTTGCGGGGGTTCGTCCCGCTCATCACACGTTTATTGTGTCTCCCCTTCATGAACTCTCCCGGAACTACTGATGAACAAATCATGAACTTTGTTCTTTTTTCAACATTTATGTCGAAAATAAAAAGTCAGGGACTCTTGTGAGCCCCTGACAGACAGTCAGCAAGGGGGATGAGGTCGCACCGATGCAGACTGTGGAACCTGCCGTTTCCAGCGCGGACGAACTGCGTCGTCTGCTTGGAAACTCACGTTTTTTCCTTTCCCTTTTTGCTGTTCTAACGTGTTGCGCTGGGCTGCCGCCCAGACCTGCGCAGGGGTTTCACCCCTGCACCCCACAAGGGGCATCGCCCCTTGACCCCTTTCCGCTGGCGCGGTCCCTTGGGGAAAGCGTAAGCTGCTTGCGTTAGAACTGGATGTGCTCCAGGGGGGCAAGGTACTGCTGACGGCGGTTCTCCTGTTCGGCCAGATAGGACTGGTCGCCAGCGGTGTGCAGCACCTGCAAATAATGATGGTGATTCTTCATGATGGTCTCGTTGTCCTTGCCCAGCAGCAGCATGGCAATGCTGGAGCACTGGTCAGCGGCACGCTCCAGATAGGTCAGCGCGTCCATGAAAATCAGGCCCGCGTTGATCGAGCATACGCCCTGACACAGACGGGCGGTGTGCCTGTCCTTGAGCAGCACCACCATGTCATCAATGACCTCCTCCAGCGGCTCAATGCGGCAGGC
>JBJEUL010000248.1:0-11102 GCA_051883835.1 Aristaeellaceae bacterium | reverse complement strand
CGGAACCTGCCGTTTCCGGCGCGGACGAACTGCGTCGTCTGCTTGGAAACTCACGCTTTTCCTTTTCCCTTTTTACAATGCTGTTGTGTTGCGCTGGGCTGCCGCCCAGACCTGCGCAGGGGTTTCACCCCTGCACCCCACAAGAGGCATCGCCCCTTGACCCCTTTCCGCTGGCGCGATCCCTTGGTACGCAATGCGCCCGGAGCGGCTTTGGCTCCGGGCGCGTAAGATTTACCTATTATTCAGCATCGGGGCTGTAGACCGCACCCTGCTCGGTGTAGGTTACCTCAGCGGCATCCATCCAGCTCTGCATGGTGGCGTTGAACAGCTCGTTCTCCGCCGTGGCCAGCAGCTCTTCCCGCAGCTCGGCCTTGATTTCCTCCGTCAGCTCCACAGCACCGGACGGCACATCACGGGTGTACTGCACGATATGCACACCGTAGCTGCCCAGCATGGGCTCGGCAATGTCGCCCACATGCTCCACCGAGAAGGCCGCCTGCACGAACACCGGATCCCACATGATGGAGTCCAGATGCACCGGGTAGCCCTCGGTCTTGTAGGGCTCGCTCTGCATGCCCGGATCCTCGCCGTACTCAGCAATCAGGTCGGCAAAGGCCACACCCTCGGCCAGCTTGGCGTTAATCTCGTCAATGGTGGGCTGCACGGAAGCCATGATGGCCGCATAGGCCGCATCCACATCGGCCTGCGTCACCAGATCGGTGCCCGTGGCGATGCCCTCGGCGGCTTCCTCCGTAGCTTCCTGCTGCTCCTCCAGCTGGGCAACCAGCTCCTGATAGGTATCCAGCAGCGTGTCATCCACCGTCAGGAGGATGTGGGTCACGCCGCGATAGCCCTCGGGCTGATAATAGGAGGCCACGCCATAGTAGTTGGTCATGTACTCATAGGTGCCGATATCCTGCGCATAGGAGGCTTCGTCCTCCTGCACACGCTCATTGAAGGCGGCCAGCACGTCCTCGTCCGTGACCTGCGCGCTCTTGACCATCTCGGCTTCCACCTTGTCGAACTTCGCGCTGTCCAGCGCGTCCTGCATCAGAACCTCATGGGTGAAGTCCATGGCCTCCAGACCGGCAATGGCCGTCACGCGGGCAGCAGCCTTTTCTTCCTCGGTGGCATCGTCGGCCAGATTCACATAGTACATGATGTAGGTGTTAATCAGGTTCTCCCACTGCTCATCCACCTCGGTCTCCAGCTGGGTGCGCTCTTCCTCGCTCAGCTGGTCGAAGCCCCATTCCGTGGCCTTCTGATCCATCAGCTCCAGCTGGATGGCGTACTCCATGGCCATCTGATAGACAGCCTGGGTCATTTCCTCATTGAGCGTGCCGTAATACTGGCTGTAGGAATAAATCAGGTTCTGGGCAATGGTATCCACCATGTCATAGGCCACTTCCTGGCCATTGACGAGGGCCATCACCGTCTCTGCGGTCATCTCACCCGCAGTCTCGGTGGTCTCAGGCTCAGCGACAGCTTCCGCAGTGGGCTCAGCCGTCGGCTCGGCGGTCGCCTCGGCAGTCGGCTCGGCGGTCACCTCAGCGGTCACCTCGGCAGTCGGCTCAGCCGTGGGCTCAGCCGTGGCCGTGGGCTCAGCCGTGGCCGTGGGCTCAGCCGTGGCCGTGGGCTCGGCGGTAGCAGTGACCTCGGGCGTGGTGTTCACCGTGGCCGTCTTGTCCTCGCCGGACAGCTTGGACACCAGCAGCAATGCAAGGACAATCACCAGCACCGCGACAACGGCGATCCATGTCACTTTCTTCTTCATGAGAACAGGTTCCTTTCTTCTGCCCGCGTCCCGCGCAGGCTCCGTGTACCATTATGACATGATTTGTCCGTCCTTGCAACCATGGGTTTTGAAAAGTTACAGACTGTTCACGCATTTTCCTGTTTCATGCCTGTCTCCAGCCCCGTGGTCTGACCTTACCGACGCCAGCTGTTCACCAGCGGAATGAGCAGGAACACCACCCATCCGGGATGCCACCATCCGCACACAAACCCCAGCAGCAGATAGATGATGGTCACCATCACCGGGTTGCCCAGCAGGCGGATATAGCTCCGCTCGGAGCGGGGCAGGTAATACAGCGGGATGGTCAGGAACAGCATCCACCATGGATGCCACAGCCCGAACACCGCGCCCAGCACCAGATAGACCGTTGCCACCAGCACGGGATAGGGGACGGCTTCGCGCCTTTTGCGCGCCTTTTCCTCAAAATAGCTGCCATGGGGCAGGGGATTGTCCGGGTCGATGGCATCATCAGGCGCGGCAGGCTCTTCTGCGGCAGGTGCTGCGGCAGGACCTTTCACCAGCTCGTCCAGCGTCACGCCGTAGAGCTGGCTCAGGGCAATCAGGTTGTCCGTATCGGGGGAGGATTCCGCCCGTTCCCACTTGGACACGGCCTGTCGGCTGACGTTCAGCTTGTCGGCCACCTCCTCCTGGGAATAGCCGCGCTCCCTGCGCAGCTGGGTGAGCCTTTGGGCAGTTTCGAGGGTCATGGTTTCTTGCCTCCTTGTGCGACTTGATGGCTCTTATTGTAGCACTTTTTGGGGGGTGTTGACCAGCAAATCCTGCTTCCATGGGGCATGGCAACCAACAGTTGCCCCGGTTGCGGCATAAAATCAGTAAAAATCCACAAAATCTTCAAAAACCTGCGAACATTTCCTGTGGGAAATCCGTCTGATTAGGTGTACAATGGTCTACATCACAAGCAGGGGAAAGGGGGGCGCGGCCATTGAGAGGCAAGGCGATGCTGGCATTGCTGGCGGCAGCATGGCTGTGGCTGTGGTGCGCTCCCGCGCTGGCGCAGGGCGTGAACCGGGCCCTGCTGGTGGGCTGTGACGACTTCATCACCCAGCCCTCCACCGCGCCTGCCTCGGCCAACAATGTGGCCCTCATGGCGCAAGCCCTCTCCGGCGGCGCGATGAACCTGGAGAACCTCGTGGCCCGCCGCGGGGATGTGAGCAGTATCGCGGAGCTGGAGCAGCTCATCCGCACGGCCTTTGACGGTGCATCCCAGGCGGATGTGAATTACTTCTACATCAGCACCCACGGGCTATGGGAGCAGGGCATGTCCGCCGGGGACATGACCCTGCTGCTTTCCGACGGCAACCGGGAGGAAGGCGTAACAGCCCAGCAGCTGCGGGACATCTTCGACACCATTCCCGGGGTGAAGGTGCTGATTCTGGACGCATGCCACACCGGCGCGGTCATCGGCAAGGGTGTGCATGCGCCCTATGACAACGTCTTTGAGGGGGATGAATACAAGGTACTTTGCTCCTCGGGCGGTGCGGAGGAGAGCTGGTTCTGGCAGGGGGAGGAGGATGACGAGGCCCTGGTGGGCGCGGGGTACTTCTCCACGGCGGTGGCCAACGGGCTGTCCGTTGCCGGCGGCTACAGCGCGGATGACAACCGGGACGGCAACATTACCCTGACGGAATTGAAGCGTTATCTGCTGGCTAACCATGGCGCGTCCACGGTGCGCACCTACCCGGAGGAGGATGATTTCGTCATTCTCCGCTACGACGCGCAGTCCTACACGGGCCGCCGACGCGACAGCGTGATGGAGAATGTGACCTTTGAGGGAGAGGTGCTCTCCATCCTTGACCCGACGGTGGCCTTTTCCTTCAACATGGTCAAGCCTGCGCAGGTGGCCTATCAGATTGTCTACCAGCGTGACGGCCGCTGGGACTTTGACAGCAGCCGTTTGATTTACGATAATGAGGAACGCTACGGGGCTTACGGTGATGCGCAGGGCTACCTGTCCCCGGGCATGAAGCAGCGCACCCTGACCCTGAGTCTTTCCGCCCAGGACAGCTACGGGTATGTCCTGGTACAGCTCATCACCCGCAGCGGTGGGATACCGTCCCTGTCCTCCAGCCGGATGCTGTGCGTTCCGCCGCAGCAGGGCGACCCCTTGCTGGACATTTTGACAGACAGCATGTTTTGTCCCGGTGTGGGGGAAGAAATGACCTTCGTTGTGACGCACCGCTATCCCTGTGAGCTGACCGTGACCATTCAGAGCCTGGAGGGCAAGACCGTTCGCCGTTTAGCATCCCGCACGTCCTCGCGCCCGGAGCAGCTGTCCCCGGCAGGCTCCACCTTCTGCTGGAACGGGCAGGACAGCCGGGGGAATGCGGCTCCTGCAGGGCAGTACCGGGTGCATGTGAAGGCGTATGTGGGGGAAGGGGTGTATGAGGCCCTATCCGAACCCTTTGAATTGGTGCAGGATGAGGGATGAGCTGGGCTGCCGCCCAGACCTGCGCAGGGGTTTCACCCCTGCTACCGAACAAGGGGCATCGCCCCTTGACCCCTTCGACGCTGGCGCGGGCCCTTGTCAGTATGTGTAGAATGTGGTATGATGGTTCTGCATAGAACAATGGGAGGGGGAGTTTCAGCATGCAGAAACGTCCTGACCTGGGAAGCGGGTCGGTGGGCAGGCTGCTGGTGCGCCTGGCGGTGCCGACCATTACGGCACAGCTGGTCAACATGCTTTATAATTTGGTGGACCGTATCTATATTGGGCATATTCCGGGTATTGGTACGCAGGCACTGACAGGCGTGGGCGTGTGTCTGCCCATTATCATGATGATTTCGGCCTTCGCGTCCCTGGCGGCCATGGGCGGCGCGCCGCTGGCATCCATCGAGCTGGGCAAAGGGGAGCGGGAGCAGGCCGAGCGCATGCTGGGCAGCAGCGCGGCCCTGTTGACGGGCTTGTCGGTTACCCTGACCATCATCCTGAGCATCTGGCATGAGCCCATGCTGCTGGCCTTCGGGGCCAATGAGGAGACCATCCTTTATGCGGCCCGGTACATGCGCATCTACAGCTTCGGCACCGTTTTTGTGCAGCTGGCCCTGGGGCTCAACGCCTTCATCACCGCGCAGGGCTTCACCACCGTCAGCATGCTGACGGTACTCATTGGTGCGCTGCTCAACACCGTGCTTGACCCGCTGTTCATCTTCGTGCTGGGGATGGACGTGCAGGGCGCGGCGTTGGCGACCATCCTTTCGCAGGCGGTGAGCGCGGTGTGGGTGGTGGCTTTCCTCCGGGGGAAAAAGACATTCCTTCGCCTGACGCCTGCCTGCTTCCGTCTGGACTGGCCGTTGCTGCGCAAGAGCGTAGCCCTTGGCTTGTCGCCCTTCATCATGCAGAGCACGGACAGCCTGATGACCGTGTGCTTCAACAGCAGCCTCCTGCACTACGGCGGCACGCTGGCTGTGGGCGCGATGACCATTTGTGCCAGCGCGATGCAGTTTGTTTTGCTGCCCATCAACGGCCTGACGCAGGGCGCGTCGCCCATCATCAGCTACAACTATGGCGCGGGCAAGCCCCAGCGGGTGCGCAAGACGTTCAAGCTCCTGCTCATCAGCTGTGTGGGCTATTCCACGGCGATGTGGGCGGTGACGACCTTTGCGCCGCAGGTGTTTGTGGGGCTGTTCACGCCGGACCCGGAATTGCAGGCGTATGCCATTCCCTGCGTGCGGCTGTACATGAGTGCGATTCTGATTTTTGGTGCGCAGTGTGCGTGCCAGAACACCTTTGTGGCGTTGGGCAATGCCAAGTGCAGCTTTTTCCTGGCCTGTCTGCGCAAGCTGATTCTGCTCATTCCGCTGATTTACATCCTGCCTAACTTCTTTGAGGACAAGGTGATGGCGGTCTTTCTGGCCGAGCCGGTGGCGGATGTGCTGGCGGTTCTATCCACGGTGACGCTGTTCTCCTTCGTATTCCGCAAGACCATGCGCAGGCTGGAAGAGGCCGCGCCAGCGTCGAAGGGGTCAAGGGGCGATGCCTCTTGTGGGGTGCAGGGGTGAAACCCCTGCGCAGGTCTGGGCGGCAGCCCAGCGCAGCACGTTTGAATGGTCAAAGGGAACAGAAAAAACGCGAGTTTCCAAGCAGACGGCGCAGCCCGTCCGCGTTGGAAACGGCATGTTCCCAAATTTCCCAAAGGAGCGTGTTTTGCCTCCGACATCACAAATCAAGGCCACTGTCCCGTTCAACTGGGCAGCGGCCTTGATTCATGCGTAATGGCCCCGCAGGACAGCATCCATCCTGCGGGGCCGTGGGGTGTGGTGATAAGGTCGTTCCTTGTGCAGTCCATGGAACCTGCCGTTTCCGGCGCGGACGAACTGCGTCGTCTGCTTGGAAACTCACGCTTTTTTCCGGTTCCTTTGGGATAGATTGAACGTGGGGAGCTGGGCTGCCGCCCAGACCTGCGCAGGGGCCTTGCCCCTGCACCCCACAAGGGGCATCGCCCCTTGACCCCTTTCCGCTGGCGCGATCCCTTGTTACAGGCTGCGCAGGTAGGCGGCGATGGTCTCGTCCTGGCAGGCGGGGTAGAACAGCTCGGCAAAATGCTCGCCGGAAATGGTCTCCTTCAGGAAGTCCTGGTCAATGTCGTGCAGGATGTCAATCAGCGGACGATAGGTAATCTTCTTCACGCCGTCGAGAATCTTCTTGTTGCGCTGCTCCGGCACCACGCGCTCCTTGGGATAGCCGTTGCCATGGCCAAAGCCGAACAGCTGCTGCCAAATCATCTCCAGCTTCAGCTCCGCACCCCAGCCGAAATCCTTGGCAAAGGGCAGGGCCACGCAGTTGCCGTCATTGATCTGGGCGAACATATAGCCGTCGGAGGGATCCACCAGATGGCCGCACAGCACGCCGGGGAAGCTGTTGCACGCCAGCATGGCACCCTCGCCGGTGCCGCAGCCGGTCACAACGTAGTCCGCCGCGCCGGTCTCCAGCAGCAGGGAGGCCAGCAGGCCCACCTTCACATAGGTCAGCTGGCAGGCATCGTCCGCGGTATACATGCCGTAGTTGACCACGGTGTGGCCCATGGGCTCAACCACCTTTTTGAGGGTTGCTTCGATGAGGCTGTTCTTGGCAGCCTGGCTGTTTTCATTGATGAGGGCAATACGCATGATAGCATCATCCTTTCTGAGTAGGGTGTTGCCATCATGATAGCACCCTTTCAGGGAAAAAGCAACCCGTTCCCTGCGCCCTGGCATCCCGGGGAGCTATTGCCCCTGACAGGATTCCATGGTATAATGATGCGAATAATTCAGGAGTGTGACAACGAATGAAGAAGCAAGCCATCCGCTGGGTCGTCATCGGGCTGATGCTGTGCCTGATGGCCATGCTGATTTCCTCCCCCGCACTGGCGGAAATCACGCCTCTTCCGCTGGAGCAGACCGTGCCGGGCCATCCTGCGCAGGAATCCGGCTGGAGCAGCGTCCCCGCTGCCGAGGCTGGCGCGGGACAGAAGGTGCTGGTCTACAGCAGCAAGACCCGTCAGTGGACTGTCTCCGATGATGATGCCCCCGTTTCCGACATGGACTGGGTACGCTATGAGGATCCTTCCATCACGGTGGAAACATCCTTCATGACCCTGCGGCCCGCCTTCAAGACCGTCCGGGTGCCTGCTGCCGTGGTGCGAATCAAGGTGGCTAACCCCTCACAGGTGCGTACCGCCATGAGCTATGACAACTACAACAAGAAGGACTATGTGAAGGCCACCGACATGGCCCGGCATGTCAATGCCATCGCGGCGGTGAACGGCGACTTCTTCAAGTACCACTACAACGTGGGCTATGTGGTGCGTCAGGGCGAATTCTACCGCGACATGCTCAATGGCAAGCGTGACCTGCTCATCATCGACCAGAAGGGCGACTTCCACACTGTGCTGGCTGCCACCAGTGAGTCCGCCGCCGCGTATCTGGCCGACATGGCCAGCCGTGACCTGACCGCCGTGAATACCTTTACCCTTGGCCCCGTGCTGGTCATGGACGGCGAGGCGGTGACCATCGCGGACACCATCACCGCCAAGGTAGGCGAATTCCAGCACCGCTATCCGCAGCAGCGCGTGGCGGTGTGCCAGCTGGGCGAACTGGAATACGCCATTGTGGAAATCTACGGCAAGACCGATTCCTCCGCCGGCACGACCCTGCAGGAGCTGGCAGACTTCATTGCCTACCTGTTCCCGGAGTGCAAGGTGGCCTATAATCTGGACGGCGGCGGCTCCACCAACGTGGTGGTCAACGGGGACAAGATTCACAAGACCCCCGGCGCACGCAAAATCAGCGATATCCTCTACTTCGCCTCCGCCTGGACGGGAGAGTAACGTATGACAACCATTCAGCTGGGTATTTTGACACTGTATCCCTATGGGCTGGCACTGGCTGTCGCCGCAGCCCTTGCGCTGCTGCTGGCAGGGCTGTCCTTCCGCAGGGCGGGCATTCGTGCGGACGCGCTGAGCTGCTTCGCGCTGCTGGGTCTGCCCCTGATGGTGCTGGGCGCACGGCTTGCCTACTGTCTGGCCGCGCTGGACTGGGTGGCGCAGGAGGGCGTGGGCTTCTTCTTCCAGCTGACCCGGGGCGGCTACATGCTCTATGGCGCGGTGGCCGGCGGTGCGCTGGCACTGGGTCTGACCGCCCGCATCACGGGCGTGTCCTTCGCCCGCATGGCGGATCAGCTGGCGGTACCGGCCATGGTGCTGGTGCTGCTGGGCCGTCTGGCGGAAGGCCTGGTGGGTCAGGGCTACGGCTGGGGCGTGGAGGACTGGTTCATGGAGGATTCCGGCATGAGCCTGTTCGTGCTGGAGGATCCGTCCTTCCTCTACCGCCTGCCCTTTGCCGTAGCGGACATGTACGGCAATTACAACTGGGCGGTGTTTGTCTTTGAAGCCATGGCGGCAGGCATCATCGCGCTGCTGCTCCTGCGGGTGAAGCCCCGCCGGGATGGTGGCCGGGCCATGCTCGCGCTGTTGGCCTACGCTGCGGTGCAGGTGCTTTGCGAAAGCCTGCGGCAGGACGCGGTGCTGCGCTGGGGATTTGTGCGCATCAATCAGGTGATTGGCGCGATTCTCATCGCGGGCATGTTCATTGCCTGCGCGCTGCTCGCGCCGCAACGCCGTCCCGGACAGGTAGCGGGGCTGTTTGCAGGGATGCTGGGCTGTATGGGGATCGTGATTGCCATGGAATTCGCGCTGGAAAAGAAGATTTCCGCCATCGAGTTCGTCCCCATGGACGTCTGCTACCTGCTCATGGCCCTGGCCTGTCTGGGCTTCATCCTGTGTGTCCTCCCCCTATGGCGCAAAGCCTTCCCCCGCCGCTAACCCCTCATCATCCAAAAACCTGTGGAGCCACCGCCCCACAGGTTTTTTTGTCCCGGCACCGCGTCGCGCCGCGCCCTCCGCGCGGCGTGACCCCTTCATCGGAGCACCCCAGCCCCGGCCCTCCGAACGGGAGTCCAGAGGGGCGATGCCCCTCTGGTGGGGTGCAGGGGCAACGCCCCTGCTCGTCCTCAGTACCTGCCCACACAAAGAATATCCGGAATCGCCCGGTCATTGACATCAATGCCGCCATTGTTGGACAGCTGCACGCTTTCCCCCATGAACAGCATGGCCGCCGTATTGCCGCCGTCCAGATTGATGGCATCGGTGCAGCCCATGTCGTACAGGAGTGCGGCACAGGTGGTCAAATCGGCACCATCGGAGTGAGCCTTGCGACCCTCCACCAGCAGGCCCACATAATGGCCCGGCTCAATGATGCCGATGCAGCTGCGGGGCTCGTTGTGGTTGTATTCGTCCTTGTCCACATCGGCCAGAACGCCGTCGCGAATCAGGATGGGGCCAAAGGCCACCACTGTGGTCGCGCCGCGCTCCACATACTCCTGGGCCGACATTTCCCACGCTTCATTCACCTCGGCCTTGCCGGAGGGGAAGAAGCCCATCGTAGCCAGATTGGGAATGGCATCCACCAGCTTGGAGTAGCTTTTCTTGTACAGCACCTTGCCGTCCCGGACGATGTTGCCCGGATAGCGATCCTTGCTCACCCGGTAGGAGTAGAAGTCCCCGCTCTGGGCGTAGACCACATGCTCCCGGGCGGCCATGTCCTGGGGCAGGCCGTTGGTGCGGCCTGGCTTGTCCACATTGTAGGTCACGGTATACAGGGAGGAACCCTTGGCCAGCACCAGCTCCGCCAGATAGTAGGTCAGGCACGGCGAGGCGGTCTGCGTCCGGGTAATCTCCACACGCACGTTCTGGTCAACATAGTACCAGTAGCCGCCCTTGTGATCCTTGTAGTAAACGGGGTCCTCCCCTTCGGGCAGGAAGCCCTCGTCATTGGTTTCGGGCAGCTCGTCCAGCGATGTCACCGCCCGGGGCGCGGCCAGAGAAGAGCCGGGCACGCACAGGAGCATCAGGGCTGCCAGCAGCGTCAGCAGACGTTTCATCATCGGAAAAATCCTCCTTGACAATCTCAGGGCCTATTATACCTGCCATGGCCTGCCCCCGTCAATGGGCGCAGGGAAGTCTACAGGAATGACCACCATCAGCAGGTCAAGCGGAGACGGTTGTTCCCCGTGCAGGCCACGGAACCTGCCGTTTCCGGCGCGGACGGACTTCGTCGTCTGCTGGGAAACTCACGCTTTTCTCTGTCCTTTTGTGTGGTTTCTATGTGTTGCGCTGGGCTGCCGCCCAGACCTGCTTGGGGCCTTGCCCCAAACCCCACAAGGGGCATCGCCCCTTGACCCTTTTCCGCTGGCGCGGTCTCTTTGGAGAGTTTTTGAACAGGCGGCATTATAATGTAGGAAAACGCTTTTCTTTTCAGCCAAAAAGTGATATAATAGATATGTTTGGAGCGGTTTTTCACCGCTGAAAATGACCCCGTCCACCATGGACGATGCAAGTATTATGGATGAGGTGTATCATGGCAGACGAAATGCTTCAGGATGAAATCGAACAGGCAACACAGGTAACCAACGACTATGGCGAGGAGCAGATTCAGGTGCTGGAAGGCCTGGAGGCCGTCCGCAAACGCCCAGGCATGTATATCGGCTCCACCGACGTAAGGGGCCTGCATCACCTGGTCTATGAAATTGTGGACAACTCCGTGGACGAGGCCCTCGCAGGCTTCTGCAAGCGTATTGACGTGACCCTGCACCGCGACGGCAGCGTGTCCGTGAAGGACGATGGCCGCGGCTTTCCCGTGGGCATCCACCCCAAAATGGGCCGTCCCGCGGTGGAGGTGTGCCTGACGGTGCTGCATGCCGGCGGCAAGTTCGGCGGCGGCGGCTACAAGGTCTCCGGCGGCCTGCACGGCG
>JBJEUL010000247.1:0-2546 GCA_051883835.1 Aristaeellaceae bacterium | reverse complement strand
GAAGGGCGCGGATCACGAACACCTGCTGGAGAACCCCATCTACCGCCGGCTGTATGAAAGCTACAACGATGTGGTTCAGCAGATCAATCTGGTGCGCGGGGACATGCGCACCCGCTGCGAGGGTTATGAGCGGCGCATCCGGGGCTACAGGGAGAACATCCAGACGCTCCAGCGGGAGGTCGAACGGTTGAAGGAGGCGCTGCATGCCGGAGCGTGATGTGGTTGCCGCGATCAAACACTTTCTCGCTTCTTATGGAAGTGAAATATTCTTTTGGAAGGAACATGGAGGACCCTATGGCACGAGCGGTGTGCCGGACATCATCTGCTGCTACAAGGGTCGTTTCCTGGGGTTGGAGGTCAAGTTGCCCACGGGGCGGCTGACGGAGCTGCAGAAGCGGGCGATCCGCAAGATCAATCAGGCGGGTGGGATTGCCTGCCGGGTGGAGAGCGTCGAGGATGTCAAGCGTGTAATTGAACAAGTGGATGCAGAGAGGAATGGGTGATCACGAATGAATGACCGGTGCTTTGCCATGCATAGGGGCAGGTGCAGTGCCCTGAAGGTGAATTGTCCGGGTTATCAAGCCTGCAGGTTCTACAAGCCGCGCTGGGCACTGGAAAAGGAACAGCGCAGGATTGATCAGCGGCTGATCCGACTTCCGATGGAGCAGCAGGAGCGAATCGCGGAGAAGTATTTCGAAGGCAGGATGCCGTGGCGGGAGAACGAGCATGTGTATGGAGCGTAAGAAGCGTTCTTCCTCTGCAAAGGACACAGCAGGAGGTGTGAATATGACCGCGAAGGAATATCTGAACCAGGCAAGAACCCTCGATCAGCGCATCAATGTGAAGCTGGATCGTGTATCCCGGCTTCGCGCCATGACCCGGAAGGTCACCGCATCGTTGGACGGTGAGCAGGTGTCGCACACGAGGAACGTGACCTCCCTGGAGGATGCCATCGTCCGCCTGATGGAGGAAGAGGAGTCCCTGAACGCCGCCATTGATCGGCTGGTCGATTTGAAACGCGAGGTCAATGGAGTGCTGAAACAGATTGATGATACCGACTGCCAGCTGCTGCTGGAGCTGCGGTATCTGTGCTATCGGAGCTGGGAGGAGATTGCAGAGATCATGCACATGCATATCCGCACAGTGTACAAGGTGCATGGGCGGGCACTGATCAAAGTGGATGCTGTACTGAAAAGCGAATATTTCAAAGAAAATCTCAAAAAGGGCAGTTGAGGGCAGTAAAGGGCAGTTGAAGCCATGTTTCCCGTTATGGTATAGTATCATCAGCACAACTGGATGAACACGGCCCTTGCGGACACAAACCGCAGGGGCTTTTCCTGTTGAGCGCGACACACGATGAAAAGAATCTGCATCAGGATGCTTGACTTTTCTGCGAATCAGAGCGTATATGTCACTACCCTGAACCGAAGGAGGTCAAGCCATGATAACCATTGCAACCGAGTGCTATGTTCGCAAGGAGATGGTGAGAAAGCTCTCCGGGCTTCTGAACCGCCCCGCGATCTACCTGCGTGCCCCCACCTACGCATTCCGGATAGGAGGAATCACCGTGAACCGAGACGCATCCGTGAGCGGCGAGCGGGACGAGATGATGCCCGTCGCCCGCTTCCTGATGGAGAACGGCTACATCAGCGAAATGCCCGCCGGGCTGGACGAGCCCCAGGCAAATTCAGGAGCTGTGACCGAAGTTGAGAACGAGCCGACCGAAGCAACAGAAACCGTGGCCGAGGAAGAACAGCCCACAGAAGCAGAAGCACAGACCGATGCCGAGCCGGACACGGCTACGGCGGATGAGCAGCCTGCTGATTCAGAAGCCGTAGCCACCCCTGAAGCAGATACAGCTCCCGCCACCGCGACGGCAGACATCACTGAGCAGATTGACCGCATCGCCGTCAGCATTCCGCTGACCAACTGCACACCGCAGGGACTCATCAACATCCTGCGGACACTCTATGCCAGGCAGAGCCTGATTGCCGCCATGACCCAATGCGATTTCCTCCGCATGGATGAGGAGGTCATCGAGCTGCTGGATGACCCCAGGCCCGAAAGCCTTGAGCAGATTGCGGAGCTTCTGCGACAAGAAGCCGAGATCGGCATGGTCACGGGCATTGCCGTCGAGGAGGACAAGCTGAAGCTGGATACCACCTGGGACCGGGAGAATCCCACCGGCTGGAACAGCTTTGCGGAGCTGCTGAGCACTGTGGCCGCCAGAGCCATGAAGGCGCATCACGTCAGCAGCAAGCGCATGGAACCCCTGGACAGCGAAATGAAGTATTTCTGCCGGAGCTGGCTGATGCAGCTGGGCATGGGCGGCGCAGAGTACAAAGCCACTCGCGCCGCGCTGCTGAAGCATCTGCACGGCTATGCTGCCTTCCGCACCGCCGACAAGATGGATGCGCACCGGGCGCGGTATGCCGAGCTGAGGAAGGCCCTGAAGGAAAGCGAGGAGAACAGCCATGAAGAGAATTGAGCAGCGGCTGGCGGATTTGAAAGCCGCACAGGAAGCCGGGAAGTACACCCTCTGCCCG
>JBJEUL010000246.1:0-2548 GCA_051883835.1 Aristaeellaceae bacterium | reverse complement strand
TCATGATAAGATGTTGACAGAAAAATATGCAAGGAGTGATACGCGTGAGTGAAATGCGCATTCCCAGCGTTCTGACGGTGAAGCCGTCTTCGGCCATCCGTACTGATTACAAGCGCTTTTCGGAGCTTTGTCATGAGACGGATGACCCGATCCTTGTGACGAACAACGGCGAGAATGATCTGGTTGTCATGAGTCATGAAGCGTTTTGCCGGCGTGAAGCCTGGTATCGCCTGCAGATGAAGCTGGCTGTGGCCGATCAGCAAATGGCTGAGGGCAAAATGACCGATCATGAGGATGTCATGGCACGGCTGGAGGCGCGAATCAACGATGGCTGATTTCCGCATACGATACACCCAGCAGGCGATGGATGACCTTGATGCAATCTTTGACTACATCTGTCTGGACAATCCGGATGCAGCCAGGAAGATGCTTCAGGCCTTCCGAACCGGGATTGAGAAGCTGGCTTCCACACCGTATCTCGGCGCTGCGCTTCGCACGGATTCCCCTATGATGATTTCCAGCGGATACCGCTATATCGTCGTTTCGCCGTATCTGGTTTTCTATCGCGTGGTGGATCAGGAAGTCAGGATTGGTCGTATCCTCCATAGCCGTCAGGACTGGCTTTCCCTTCTGTTTGGAATCAGATGAATATCAGGGCAAACTTCAAAAGACTGTTGCACATGCGACAGCCTTTTCTCATACCCCAATTTGGCACACGATGAAGGAGGAATTATCACGGAAAACAACCTGCAGCATCCTGCCCCCACGCAGGAGCGGAACGAAATCACCATCAAGTTTGGCAAGGGGCTTGTCAGCGCCCCCTTCACGGCCAGGACGGGCCGTGAGTGCGTCAGCATCAAAATTCCCCATGCCGACCCTGCGGACAAGACGCCCTGGCCCAGCATCATCGTAGCGGCGAACCATGTGCATGAAAACAGGTTCGGCAAGGGCATGTGGATGAAGCTGCCCGCAGACGGCGAAACGAAGCTCTATGTGCCCGAGGTCACCGGCCAAACACCCGAGGGCAGGAATGTCTACAAGAATACGGTGGTCAAGCTGCCCAACACCGAAATCAAGGCCATGCTGGAGAACTACAGGGAGCGGCCTGCCGAAGCCACCCGGGCCGCTGCTCCGGACAAGGCGCAGCCCAGAAAAAGCCATGGTATGGAGCGGTGATGCCCATGTTCATTGATCAGTCCATCGAATCCTTTGAAACCTGGCGTGACCGTCAGCATGACCGACCTGAGCCGGACAGCGAAGCTCCAGATGAGCAGATCTCGCACAGCTTCACCCATGACCATCCGGATGATACCACCCTGACCTACACCCGCACGGGAGAGCATGCCGAGCTGAAGCTCACCTTCACCTCCAAAGACCCGGATGCTGGTGTGGAGGAGTTGCTTTATGAAGGTGAACAGGGGGAATCCATGGCGGAGCTTGCCGCAGCTTTACACGCGGAACTGACCGCATGGCTGGATGCCCAGGATACCTCCTCCTTCGCTGAGCAGCAGGGCATACCCGCAACCTCCGACATTTCGCCAGCCTATGGTGACTATACCCGCACAGCCCTGTATGCGTTTGAGAACACCCTCACAGAGGTTGAACGCAATCTGAACCAGCCAGTTATGTGGAAGCCGATCGAGGCAGAAAAGCAGGACTGGCTGTACTCCGCCCAGCGCGAGACAGATGCCGAACGGGGCTGCATCGGCCATCTTCGTGGCGACTTTGGACGCGAGGGCAATGCATTCTGGACGAGCTGGTTCGACCATTCGCCCGGGCTGAAAAGCGCGGCATTCCGGGAGGAGCTGCAGTCCGTTGTGAATCACCTCCGCGAGGAGGGCGGCCTGCTGTCAGGCTTTGCCGCCATGCGCCGCCAGTGCCGGAGCGGGCTTGCATGCGATGACAGCTACGGCTTCCGCATGGAAACAGTCCACTATGAATATTGCCTCCGCTGCATCCCGCGCCGGGATGACTACCACTTCTACCTGTACTGCTACGATAAGGACGCACAGCGCGAGCACGCCCGAGAGAAAGCTGCGCCTGTGCGCGACAGGAAACCGAAACCCAGGAGAAATCATGAAATGGAGCGATAAGACCATGTATCTGAATGACCTGATGGCGAAACGCCATATGACCCGGGAAGAACTGTACCGTCTGAGCGGTGTGCCTGATTCCACCCTGCGAGGTATCCTCAGCGGCGGTGTACAGATCGAAAACTGCAAGGCGGGTACGCTGTACGGTATTGCGAAGGCACTGCGCATCCCCATGGAAGCCCTGCTGGAAGGCTGCAACGCCGGCCTTCCGGAGGATGATGTCTGCACCGGCCAGCCTCCGGTACAGACGGTTCATGATGCAGGCTCCCTGCTGACCTTCTATGACCTGGTGGATGCCGTCAAGGACTGCCTGTGCGTGTATGATGACCCGGGCTACATGGAGCTGGTTCGTGAACTCGAGCTGATTGAGTGCTTCAGCCAGCGCCAAGCCTACCGCGCGGCCCTGTTTCTGCTGGGCCTGAACGACTACCTGTGCAGGGAGCAGGGCGTTGCGC
>JBJEUL010000245.1:0-11146 GCA_051883835.1 Aristaeellaceae bacterium | reverse complement strand
AACAGGTCGCCGCAGGTGTACCCCGTCAGCGACAGCTCCGGGAACACCACCAGCGCGGCATGCTTTTCCCTGGCCTGTTCCAGCTTGATCAGATGCTCCTCCACGTTGCGTGCCACGTTCCCCAGGTGCAGATGCGGCACCGCCGCCGCCACACGAACCAACCCTTGCATCCTACAATCACCTCGTTATGCTCAGAAGTCCAGCACTTGCGCCTGAACCTTCCCGTTCTCGATGGTCAGCAGGGCCAGATGGTCATCCGCCGCGCTGCCCGGATTCACCAGCAGGGCGTGACGCTGCTCAATCCACGGCTGATGCGTATGCCCGAACAACGCGACCTGACAGCCCCGCTGCTTGGCTTCCATGTCCAGCGCAGCATAGGTACGCTTCACCTGAAAGCGGTGTCCATGCGTCACCAGCATTTTCACGCCCCCCAGCGTCACCTCTGTGATTTCCGGTCTGTCCCCGAAGAAGTCGCAGTTTCCTTTCACGCCGATGAGCAGCGCGTGCTCATCCCGTCTGCGGATGAAGTTCTCCAGCCGCTGGAAGTCCTGTGCGCCGTCCCCGCAATGGATGTAGGCATCTACCGGGCCGACCATGTGCCAGCACTGCTCCAGCATCCAGCGCAGATTTGTTTCTTCCCCATGGCTGTCGGAAAGCACAATCACCCGCATCAGCCGTTCAGCTCCTTCATGATGGCCAGCATCTTTTCACAGGCCCGGGCGCGGTGGCTCACCTGATTCTTCTCCTCGTCCGTCAGCTCCGCGAAGGTCTTGTTCAGGGGCTCATAGAGGAACAGCGGGTCATAGCCGAAGCCGCCGCTGCCCCGCTCCGCCTCCAGAATCACGCCCGGGCAGGAGCCTTCCGCAATCAGCGTATCCCTGCCGGGAATTTTCAGCGCAATGGCACACACGAAGGCTGCCGTGCGCACGTCCTTGCCCTTCATGCGGCGCAGCAGTAGCGCATTGTTGGCCGCGTCATCCCCATGACCCCCGGCATACCGGGCGGACAGCACCCCCGGCTCACCGTCCAGAACGTCTACCGTCAGGCCGCTGTCATCCGCCAGTGTGGGCAGGCCCGTCGCCGCGCAGACGGCTTCCGCCTTGATGGCGGCATTGCCCGCGAAGGTATCGGCATTCTCGTCAATCATGCCGTGGAAGCCCGCCGTCTGCATGGACACCACCGTGTAATAATCCCCGAAGATGGCTTGCAGCTCCCGCAACTTGTGGGCATTGCCGGAGGCCACCACCAGCGGCGGCTTGGGCGCGATATGCCGCGCACGCTCGCCGAGGGCTTCCCGCTGGGCCTTTTGCAGGGCTTCAATGCCCTCGCGGCCATAGGCGATGAGGGTATTCAGCTCCTCCGCTGTGTAGGAACGGCCCTCGCCGGTGCCCTGCAATTCGATAAACTCGCCCTTTTCGTTCATGACCAGATTCATGTCCACCTGGGCACGGCTGTCCTCCTGATAGCACAGGTCAAGGCAGGGGGTATCGTCCACCACGCCGCAGGACACCGCCGCCACCTGATGGATAATGGGCGACTGGATAAGCCGTCCTGCCCGGATGAGCTTGTCCACGGCGCAGGTCAGGGCCACCATGGCCCCGGTGATGGACGCGGTGCGGGTGCCGCCGTCGGCTTCCAGCACATCACAGTCCAGGGTGATGGTGAGTTCGCCCAGCTTGGTCATGTCCACCGCCTGCCGGATGCTCCGGCCGATGAGCCGCTGGATTTCCACGCTGCGGCCGTCCTTCTTCACGCCGTCGCGCTTTTTGCGCGTGGCGGTCGAGGCGGGCAGCATGGCGTACTCCGCCGTGACCCAGCCCTGCCCCTTGCCCCGCAGGAAGGGCGGCACGCCCTCCTCCACCGAGGCGGTGCAGATGACCCGGGTATTGCCCGTGGCAATCAGACAGGAGCCATCCGCCGTGCGGACAAAATCGGTCTGAATGGATACGGGGCGCGGCTGGTTCGGTGTACGACCGTCAATTCTCATGCTTGATTCCTCCGCATACTTCATTGCTGTACCTGTACCATTTCGCCCTGCTGCTGCCCGATTCCTCCCGACTCTGCCGCCATATGCCGCCATTTTCTGTTTGAAAACCGTCAAGGCTGTGTCCCTTTGCGCAAGTCTTTATGGTATAATAGCCTTGCGCGTTGACACAGAGTTGACAATCCTGTGCCATACTATACCATGTAGAAAGGATGATGCCCCATGTCCGCACTCCTGATTGTTTACAACAGCAAGGGTGGCTCCACCCGACGCTATGCGCAGCTGCTGGCCTCCTCCACAGGCGGGGAAGCCGTGTCCATGAAGGATGTCCGGCCCGGGCAGCTGCGCGAGGCGGGCACGGTAGTCTTTGCCTCCTGGCTGATGGCCGGGAACCTGCAGGGTGACAGCTTTCTCAAGCGTCACTGGCCCATTTTGAAGGACAAGCGCACGGCACTGGCTGTGGTGGGACTGGGGCAGCGGCTGGATGAGAAGCTCTGGGAGGAATACACCGCCCGGGCCTTTACCCCGGAGATGCGGCAGGGTCTGCGTGTCTTTTACCTGCGCGGTGCCTATGACCCGTCCAAGCGCGGCTTTTTCACCCGCAAGCTGATGAACGCCGTAGCCTCCGCGCTATCGAAGAAGCCCTCCCCCACCCCCGAGGAGCAGGCCCTTGCCCGGGATATGCGTCAGGGCTGCGACTATGTATCGGCGGATGCCCTGGCCGCGCTGGAGGCCTACCTGCACTGACTGGAAAAATCCTGCGGAGCAAGGAGGGTTTAGGCCGCCGGGTACCGAATTGAGTGTAAGCACGCGCTCATGGATGCGCGGCTGGCTGAGCCAGTGGAAAGGATTGAAACCGTGAGTAAGGTGTTCCGGAAATATACCCAGAATATTTGGAATGTTCCCAATGTGCTGACCATGCTTCGTCTGGCACTGATTCCCGTGTTTGTGGTGCTGTTCGTGGCCGGGCATGACAAGCTGTCCCTGCTGGTGTTCATGGTGGCCAGCTTCACCGACCTGCTGGACGGCTATCTGGCGCGCAAGCATCATCAAATCACGGCCTTTGGCAAATTGATGGATCCTCTGGCGGACAAATTGATGGTGGTCACGGCACTGATTTGTCAGGGCGTGAAGGGTGTGTTTCCGTGGCAGGCCATCACCATTGTGATGCTCAAGGAGCTGGTGATGATCGTGGGCGGCGTGTACATGCTGCACCACGATATTGTGGTGTATTCCAACATCCGGGGCAAGCTGGCGCAGTTCAGCTTTATCCTTGCGCTGATTCTCTCCTTCTGGCACAGCGAGTTCGTCAGCCTGTCGCTGCCGCTGGACCGTGTGGTGCTGTGGGTGGCGGTTGTGCTGGCCCTGATTGCGCTGGTGGATTACTCGCTGGATGCTTATCGGAAGCTCCGCGCTTTGTATTTGGAGCGCAAGCAGTCTTGATGGAACGACGGAGCTGGGCTGCCGCCCAGACCTGCGCAGGGGCGTTGCCCCTGCACCCCACAAGGGGCATCGCCCCTTGACCCCTTTCCGCTGGCGCGAGCCTTTGGAGGGGTTTTTTATTGGGTGAGGGATTGGTAGTAGGTGCCGAAGGCGGCAAGGGCGTCGATGACGGGGAGCATGGCGCGGCCCAGGTCGGTCAGGCGGTAATCGACGTGGGGGGGCATTTCATGATAATCATGCCGCGCCACGATGCCGTCATCCATCATTTGCCGCAGGCTGTCCGTCAGCACCTTTTGCGATATGCCCTCCAAGTCCCTTTGCAGCTCATTGAACCGCCATGGGCGTTGCATCAAATTGCGCAGAATGAGCAGCTTCCACTTGCCGCCGATGATCGCGACCGCTGTCGCCACCGGGCAGACAGGCAGTTCCTCTCTGGTTTTCATGGCATGTCACCTCCTGGATCATTGTAGCACATTCTTTTTCTTGTGTACAGTTACAAAAAAGTGCGTACTTGTATCATGGTACGCCATCCTGTACACTATGCTCAGGCAAGGGAGCTTGCCAACAACCATGGGAGGTTATCAGCATGACAAACTACACCAAGACGAGCATTGGCCCGGAAGGCCGCACCGAACTGCACGACAAGCTGGCCCTGACCGGGGCCGAAATCAGCGTCAACCATCTGCCCGCAGGCGCATGCGTGCCCTTCGTCCATGCCCACCGGCAGAACGAGGAAATCTACGGCATTGTGGCGGGTTCCGGCAAGGCCGTGATTGACGGCGAGGAAGTGACCCTCACCGCCGGGGACTGGCTGAAGGTTGCGCCTGCGGGCAAGCGGCAGTTCTTCGCCGGAGCCGATACGGCGATCACCTACATCTGCATTCAGGTGAAGGCGAATTCCCTGGAGGGCTTCACAGCGGACGATGCCGTTTTGAACTGAATCCATCCATGAACCCAAAAGAAGTGTGGTCGATGATTGCGCAACGGCCACACTTCTTCTTTGTGCTTGGACAAACATGTTGCGCTGGGCTGCCGCCCAGACCTGCGCAGGGGTTTCACCCCTGCACCCCACAAGGGGCATCGCCCCTTGACCCCTTCGACGCTGGCGCGGTCCTTTGGAGGTGGTCAGTCGTGCTCAATCCAGTCACGGGCGCGGGTTACGGCACGGTGCCAGCCGCGAATGAGCTGCGCGCGGTGCGATGCGTCCATTTGTGGCTCGAAGGACAAGTCTTTGTGCCAGACCTTCGCTGTGTCCTCCGGCGTATCGTATACGCCCACGGCCAGACCGGCCAGAAGGGCAGCACCCAAGGCGGTGGTTTCCAGCACACGGGGACGCACCACCGGCATGTTCATGATGTCGGACTGGAACTGCATCAGGAAGCCGTTCGCGCTGCCGCCGCCGTCCACCTGCAATCGCGTGGGCGTGAAGCCGCAGTCCTGCGTCATGACCGTCATCAGGTCGGCGGACTGATAGGCTGTGGCTTCCAGCGCGGCGCGGACGATATGCGCCCGGCTGGTGCCCCGGCTCATGCCCACCATGGTACCCCGGCTGTACATATCCCACCACGGCGCACCCAGCCCTGTGAACGCCGGTACCAGATACACGCCGCCCGTATCCTTTACGGAACGGGCAAGGCCCTCGCTTTCCGCTGCCGTGTCAATCATGCGCAGCTCATCCCGCAGCCACTGAATGGTTGCGCCGCCCATGAACACGCTGCCCTCCAGGGCATAGCGGGGCTTGCCGCCGATGCGCCACGCCATGGTGGACAGCAGGCCGTGGGTGCTTCGGGCGCGTTCGCTGCCGGTGTTCATCAGCATGAAGCAGCCCGTGCCATAGGTGTTCTTGACCATGCCGGGCTTCAGGCAGGCCTGTCCGAACAGCGATGCCTGCTGGTCGCCCGCCAGAGCCGCCAGCGGGACAGGCCGTCCCAGAATGCCGGCGTCCAGCATGCCAATGACCTCGCTGGTATCCACCACGCGGGGCAGGCATGCCCGGGGAATGTCCAGCATGGCCAGCAGCTCGTCATCCCAGTCCTGCTTGTCCAGGTTGAACAGCATGGTGCGGCTGGCGTTGGTGGCATCGGTCACATGGGGACGTCCCTCCACCAGATGCCACGCCAGAAAGCTGTCCACCGTGCCGAAGCACAGCTCACCCCGCTTTGCCCGCTCCCGCAGGTTCAGTTTGTCCAGCAGCCACGCCAGCTTGGTGCCGGAGAAGTACGCATCCGGCACCAGCCCGGTCTTTTCCCGGATGATGTCGCCCATGCCCTCCCGGTTCAGCCGCTCGATGTAATCCGCCGTACGCCGGCACTGCCAGACGATGGCATTGTACACGCATTCGCCGGTCTCCCGATCCCACAGCAGCGTGGTTTCGCGCTGATTGGTCAGGCCCACGGCAGCGATATCCGCCACGCTGACCCCGCTGATGGCCACCGCCTTCCGCAGAGCCTGCACCTGTGTGCGCAGGATATCCTTGGGGTCATGCTCCACCCAGCCGGGCTGGGGAAAATGCTGGGGAAACTCCACACCCTGCGCCGCCAGAACCCGGCCCTGCGCGTCAAACACCACGGCCCGTGAGCTGGTGGTTCCCTGATCCATGGCAACCAGAATCTGTGCCATATGCGTCCCTCCTCATAATCCATATAGAAAGGCCCGCTGACCAATGGGGCCAGCAGGCCATGAGCAGACGTTGATTTTCCCGGTAGTCCGGTATGGTTCGCCTTACTCCTGCGTCAGAGCATTGAGCTTCACGCCGTAGATATAATCGGTATTCTTGCCGGTGGTGCTGATGACCAGCATATCCTTGTACACGGCAGGAGACGCCTCGATGGTGCCCTTCAGCTCCAGCGTATCCACCAGCTTGCCGGTGCGGCCCTCGTAGAGGGTCAGGATACCCTTGCTGGAGGCCTGCACCACCCAGCCCTCGCCGTAGTCCGAATACACGGCCACGGGCGAGGAGTAGGCATTGCTGTCCAGCTCCTGCTTCCAGATGATGTCGCCGGTCTTTTTATCCATGGCCAGCAGCACCGCAGGGGCAGCCGCAGTCGCATCCGCGAACAGCTCCTGCGTGCCAGCCTTGCTCAGGCCGGTGATGGTGAAGTACACCATGTCGCTCAGGCTGTTCTGGCCCACCACCGGGGAAGCCATGCCGCCGCTGATGCTGCCCGAAGCCTTGGCCACGCCAACCGCCACGCTCCAGCTTTCTTCACCGGTGAGGGCATTGAAGCGGCGAATCGTCGCGGGGCCCTTGGTGCGGTTTTGCAGCGTGTTGACGGTGTAGAGCCACAGCTGGCCGTCCTCGTCCAAATCCAGGGCGATGGCTGCCTGCACCGCGTCATCGGTATCCACAGCCCAGAGCGTGGTCAGGGTCGAGGTGTCCACGCAGCGCAGAATGCCGTCCATATCCGCATAGAAGGCATAGCGGTCATACATCGCCAGGGAGGATTCCACGGCGGTATAGGCGTCCTTCTGCTTGCTGCTGGTGCGGCTCTTCATCACCACGCTGCTCGGCTCGATGGTCAGCTTGAAATCCGCCACATCCAGCTTGGTGTTCAGCTTGGTCAGGTAGAGCATGCCGTTGGTGCCGATGCTCACGGCTGTATCACTCTTGGGGTCAATCAGGGAAGAGGAATCGAACGCACCCACACTGTAATAGGGCCGCTTGGCATCGCCATCCAGGCCGTCAATCATGTACATCTGCTCCTGCGTCAGCAGGTTGTAGAAGCGCAGACCGATTTTGCCCGTTCCGCTGGCCATCTTGCGGCCATACTGGCCCACGGTCATCAGCGGGTAGCCCAGAGAATGGATGCTGGGGGTGCCGCGCATGGGATAGCCCACATTGATGGCATCGCGGGTCGGCTGGCCATCCTCCAAATCAAGGAAGTAGATTTTGCCGTCCAGGCCGGCAACAATGACCTCCTTCAGCGCAGCCACCGAACGCTTTTCTTCCACAATGTTGGAATTTTCGCGAACCTCGCGGCTCCACTTGATGATGGCGGGCTGACCGTACCAGCCCACGCCGTAGAAGGTGCTGGAGGCACCCTTGACGCTGCCGGTCTCCGCCGTCCAGGCCAGGTTCAGTCCGGTGATGCTCTCGCTGGTACCCACTGCCGCATTCTGACGGAAGGCATTGCCGCGGAAGGTCAGCACGCCAAAGGGCATGGTGGTGTAGGCATCGGCAGCAGGCATCTTCAGCACATCGTTCACGTCGCGGCTGTACGCAGCCACCTTCTTGGTATCCTCATAAATGACCGTCTCGCCAATCAGGCTGGGGGCAGCTTCCGCGACGGCCTCGATTTTGATTTCCACCGTGGGCTCAGCTGTAGGCTCAGCCGTGGGTTCCGTCGTGGGAACCATGGTCGGGGTCGGGGTGGGTGCGATGGTAGGCGTAGACGTAGGAGCCGTGGTAAGCGTGGCGGTGGGTTCCTCCGTGGGTTCCTCCGTGGGTTCCTCCGTGGGTTCCGCCGTGGGTTCCTCCGTGGGCGCAATGGTTGCCACCACAGCCATCACAGGCATAGGCGTTTCTTCAACAGGTTCTTCCGTGGGGGTCGCGGTAGGCTCCTGCGTGGGGGTAGCGGTGGGCTCCTGCGTGGGGGTAGCGGTGGGCTCCTCCGTAGGGGTGGCGGTAGGCTCCTGCGTGGGGGTAGCGGTGGGCTCCTCCGTGGGAGCCGCAGTGGGCTGCGGTGCGGATGCAATCTCCAGCATCACCGTCTTGCCCGTATCCAGCCATTCACCATCCGCAGAGCGGATCTGTGCCTGCACAAGGCCATTGTAGCCGCCGCTGTCCACGGTCAGGTTCAGCATCCAGATGCGGGAATCCGCGTTATCCATGGAGAAGGCCGTGGAGGTCGGCAGCACCACGCCATGCGCATTCATCATGCGCACCTGCTCCACCGACAGGCTGGTGGTGAGGGTAAAGGCCACGTCAATGGGTGCGGTGCCCTGCGTCGGCGCGGCGGACAGGTCAAAGGCTTCCGCCTCCGGCACGGTTTCCCGGCCCAGCAGGCTGTAGAGCTGCCCGGTCACGGACTGCTTGATCCGGCCCAGCGCGCTGTCGTCCTGCGGGACGAGGATAAAGCCCAGTACGGCCAGTGCCAGCACCAGCACCACAATCACCACAACCACCAGCGCGCTCTGACGGCTGCTGGGCTGCTCCTGGGGCGGTTCTTCCTGCCTGGTGTAGCGAACATCAAAGGACGTGGTGTCCTCTGTGGGCATCATGCGGCGCGGGAGCCGAGTGTCCTCCTGAACAGGCATCTGCTGACGGGGACGAACCGGCTGCTGGCCATAGTCCGATCCATTCGCAGAGCGGTGCAGCGCAGGGCGCGGGGCCTGCGGCGGCACACCCTGCTGACCCGCGCGGTTCAGCACGGCAGGCCGCGGCACCACAGGCTGCTCCGCCGCATCCATGGGATACTGGATGTCCGGCGCACTGCGGCGAAGCACCTGTCGGGCAGGCGGCTGCGGCTGCTCCATCTCCTGTGCCTGGGACGGCTCGGGAGAAGCAGGCATCTCCTGCTGCGCACGATTGCGTTCAGTACGGCGACGGCGGCGATAGGGAGTCTGTCCATCGCTGGGGCTTGTCATATTCTGCTGTTCCCCGTTGTCAGCGTCCTGCGGCTGGAGCACGGGATCATTTTTATCCATATCCAACGCGATTTCTCCTTTGCGGCATCATGATCGGAAAGTCACTGCTGTATTATACCGCAAAAGCCGCGCTTTCACAAGAGCGAATCGACCTTATCCCGTAAAACTTTCGCCAGACTTGCTCAATTCGACAGGCCAAAACCGCCAGATTTCGCGTTGCCGCCCTTTTCTGTGTGCATGCGCGTGCCAAACGCCTCACCGAATGCAGCGGATTTTGTGTTCCTGCCAAGCCAACTGCAAGGCAGCAAGGCCAACGCGGCAAGGACGCTGCGCGAAGGAAGGACGGGAATGCGAGGGAGGATTACGGCTGGACTGCGGGTATAGCCGCATCGGCCATGATATCCCGCAGCTGGATTCGTCCTGCTCGCCCGGCGGGCGATGCGGCATTCAGGCCAGGCTGCTGTCCCTCGTGCGGCTGCAAGGTTTCCATCATGGCAGCGTCCACCCAGCGGCTCCAGCGCAGGGCTTCCTCCATGTTGCCCTGCTCCCACGCCGTTTCCGTCATCCGCCGCAGGAGTCCATAGGCCATATGCTCGTTGATCATCCATCGTGCCCTCCATTTCCCTTGTTGACCCCATCAGCATAAATGATTTTCAGACAGGATGCAACGGCGAAAGCTGACTACCTTTGTCGAATGGCCACAAGACGCATGAAATCCGCCATTTTGGGCTCCGGCATCACGGGCTTGCGCTCTGGCAGCTGATATGCTATCATCAGGCAAAGCCTACAGGAAGGAAGGTTGCCTGCATGGAGCAGCATGCTGTCGCGCTCGTTGCGCTCAACACCTATGAGCAGTCCCGTGTCGATCAGGCTGTCCGGCAGGGGGTTGCCCTGCTTGGCGGCATCGGCACGTTTGTCCGTCCGGAGGAACGTATCCTTCTCAAGCCCAATCTTCTCAGCCGCGCCCTGCCGCAAAAGGCCATCACCACCCATCCTGCCGTGTTCGAGGCGGTGGCCAAGCTGCTGGTGGAGGAAGGCTTCACGCACCTGTCCTATGGCGACAGCCCCGGCAATCCCTCCACCACCCCGCTCAAGGCTGCGCAGAGCTGCGGCATTGCCGAAGCAGCCGGGAAGCTGGGCATCGCCCGGGCGGATTTTGATGGCGGCAGCGTGGTACATTTTCCGCAGGGACGCGTAGCCCGCAGCTTCTACTTGTGTCACGGGGTGCAGCAGGCGGATGCGGTCATCAATGTCTGCAAGATGAAAACCCATGCGCTGGAGCGCATTACCGGTGCGGTCAAGAACCTCTACGGCTGCATCTGCGGGGTCAACAAGGCCACAGGACACGCCCAGTATCCCAACAGCGATATTTTTGCGGAGATGCTCTGCGACCTGCAAAGGTGTGTCGCGCCCCGTCTGCACATCATGGACGGCATCGTGGCCATGGAAGGCAACGGCCCGTCCTCCGGCACGCCAGTGAACATGAATGTGCTGCTCTTTTCCGCCGATCCCGTAGCGTTGGACAGCGTATTTGCCGCGCTGGTGCATCTTGACCCCGCCACGGTGCCCACCTGCCTGAAGGGACAGCAGGCAGGGCTTGGCGTGATGGAGCACGAGCGCATTCCTGTGCTGACCCCTGAAGGAACCATGACCGTGGCGGAAGCCGTCCGCCGCTGGGGCAAGCCGGATTTTGACGTTTTCCGCGGCGAAATGAAGAAGGGGCTGCTGTTCAAGGTGATGCCGTTGCTGCCCTTTCTCCAGCACCGTCCCCGGGTGGACCGGAAGAAATGCGTTGCCTGCGGCATTTGTCAGGAGGCATGCCCTGTGCCGGAGAAGGCTGTCCATTCCGGCCATGGGCAGAAGGCCCGCTACGATTACAGCAAGTGCATCCGCTGCTACTGCTGTCAGGAGATGTGTCCCGCCAAGGCCATCGAGGTTTATCGCAGCCCGCTCAACAAGCTGCTGGGCGGGAAATAAGCAGCCCTGCAAAAGCCGCCGTCAACAGGTCAGTTCCTGCTGGCGGCGGCTCAGTCTTATTCAGAAAGGGGCGAAGGGGGGGGGCGGATGAGGCCGCTTTTTCGTGCAGTCCCCGGAACCTGCCGTTTCCGGCGCGGACGAACTGCGTCGTCTGCT
>JBJEUL010000244.1:0-2562 GCA_051883835.1 Aristaeellaceae bacterium | reverse complement strand
GTGCAGGGGTGAAACCCCTGCGCAGGTCTGGGCGGCAGCCCAGCGCAACACGTCCGAACAACAGAAAAGGAAAAGAAAAAACGTGAGTTTCCAAGCAGACGACGCAGTTCGTCCGCGTTGGAAACGGCAGGTTCCGGGTACTGCACAAGGAACGACCTCATCCCCCCATTTTCTCTGCTTTCTCCTGACGCATCGCAGCCCTCGCCGTTTTTTCCAGCGGCGAGGGCTTCCTTTATCCCAAATGCTCGTCCTCCTCCTCATCAGCATCACGCCGCTCCGGCTCCCCTACGACTTTGGCCCCCACGGGCAGAGCTTCCTCCTGAACGGGCGTCCCCTGCCCCGCGCCTTCCTCCAGACGGGCCATGCGCTCCGTCCAGTCCCCGCCATCCTCCGGGAGGTCATCCAGTTCGGGATGCTCCTGCATGACGGGCGCATCATCGGCAGGTGGTGCGTCCGGGGCTTCCGGCGGTTCACCGGCTGGGGTGTCACCTTCTTGGAGCGCATCCTCCACGGGCGCATCCTCTGCGGGCGATGCTTCCTCCGGCTCCGCCTGACCGCTGTCCGGGGCCGCTTCCTCCGGCGCGGCAGTGTCCACCACCACCGGCTCCTCCCCGGGCAGGGTGGCAACCACCGTTTCCTCCCGAACCTCCTGTGCATCCGTGGAAACCGGCGGAACCTCCCTGACCGGCGGCGCATCGGCAGGCTCCGGCACAGGCTCGGGGCCTATCAGCACGGCAAAGGCCATCATGACCGCGCCCAGACACGCCTGCCCCAGAAAACCGCCGCTGAACAGGTACGGCTCATCCAGCGTGACGCGGAACCACGTCTGCCCCATGGCCGGAAACCACCCCTGTGCCATCTCCCCCAGCCGAGCCACCCAGGGCAGCACCGCCGCCCCAATGAGGCATCCCACCACCGCGCACACGCCCTCCAGCAAGCGTCCGCCGCCCGTCATGGTCAGCGCACCGCCCAGCGTGACCCCGCTCAGCCCTGCCGCTGCACCAAAGACGATGGCACCCAGTATCGTTCCGCCATGCAGGGGCAGCACGGTCAGGGTATCCACATCCACCACAGCCAGCCACCCCAGAAAGGCCGTGAGCACCGCGCCAATGCCCAGCGCATGCAAGGTCGCACGCACCATGCCGCGTTCCCGCAGGGCGATGGACGCTGTCACCCGCGCTCTGTCGCCCAGCCCCATGCCCTGCGCTGCCATGCCCAGCAAGAGTCCGGTCACGCCCCCTGCAATGATGTCCGTCACGCGCTTTTCCCCCTTCCCAGCACTCGAGCGGCAATCAGCCCGCACAGCCAGCTGACCAGCAAAAAGGCATACGCGCTGACGCTGCCCTGCACAATGCCCGTGAGCATCAGGCCATCCCCGCCGCCTGCCAGCCCCGCGCCCAGCATCACGCCCACGCCCCCCAGCAGGCACACGATGCAGTCCCTCAGGGTGGAGCGGCGTTTTTCGCCCCGATGACGGAAGCGGCCCGGCAGGCTGGCCAGGAACGCGCCGGGAATCATCATCACCGCCATGGCTGTGAAGAACCGTGCCGGGGCCGTCTGGGTATAGAGTCCCTGCACCTGTCGATAAGCGGCCATCAGGTCGATACGGCCCATCAGCGTGATGCCCACTGCTGCCGCTACCGCCAGCCACAACCCCCGTCGAAAAGCATGATCCATGCAAAAAACCTCCCGGTTGATACGCTGTTGTCAGCATGCCCGGGAGGTTTGTTAGCTATTCAATTTCAAGGCTTCAGGGTGCGCAGGCAGCACAGCAGGGCGCGGACGGTATCCGCAAGGGGCATCTCGCACACGGCAGGCACATGGATGAACAGCCCCCGATAGCCCCCCTGCTTTTGCCCCTGCATCAAGGCGTAGTACAGGTCATTGCACACATACGCGCCTGCCGACAGGGACAGCCGCCCGGGCAGTCCTGCTTCCCGGATGGCCGACACCATCCGGTTCACCGGCAGGTCGGTCATGATGGCATCCGGGCCGGTGGGGTCAATCTTCTCTCCGTCGTATGCCACACCGGCGTTGTCCGGGATGGTTCCCATGCGCCAGTTGACGGCCAGCAGCTCGGGCGTGACCTCCGTCCTGCTCCGGGCCACGCCGCAGCAGATGACGACATCCGGGTGCAGCTCCGCCACAGCCTGCGCCAGACGCTCGCCGCACTGCCCAAAGACCACCGGCAGGCGCAGCCGGCACACGCGCATGCCCTCCACCGTATCGGGCAGCAGGCGCACCGCCTCCCAGGATGGATTTACCGTTTCGTTATCGAAGGGCTCAAAGCCCGTCAGCAGAATGGTCATCGTTGTTCTCCTCCTGATGGACACAACGCAGCAGGGCAAGCAGGAAGCCTTTCCCTTTGGGGAAGATGGCCGAGCGGAGTAAGGTCGGATGAGGTCGTTGCTTATGCAGTCCCCGGAACCTGCCGTTTCCTGCGCGGACGAACTGCGTCGTCTGCTTGGAAACTCACGCTTTTCTCTTTCCCTTTTTGATATTTGAAATTGTTGCGCTGGGCTGCCGCCCAGACCTGCGCAGGGGTTTCACCCCTGCACCCCA
>JBJEUL010000243.1:0-11171 GCA_051883835.1 Aristaeellaceae bacterium | reverse complement strand
AGGGGTGAAACCCCTGCGCAGGTCTGGGCGGCAGCCCAGCGCAACACCTTCAAACAACACAAAAGGAAAAGAGAAAGCGTGAGTTTCCAGCGCAGACGGCGAAGCCCGTCCGCGCTGGAAACGGCATGTTCCCATCCGTTTGAAAGGACAGCCCTTTCCCACTCAGCCGCTGTGACCGTCTTTCCCAAAGGAAATGCATACATCCCCCCAAATCAAACACCGGAGAGCCTGCATCGGTTCTCCGGTGTTTGCATGTTTTGGAAACTGGGGGAGGACGTCGGGGTCGCTCCGATGCAGAGCGTGGAACAAGCCGTTTCCAACGCGGACGAACTGCGTCGTCTGCTTGGAAACTTACGCTTATTTCCTTCTCTTCTTTGTTGTGTGGGTGTGTTGCGCTGGGCTGCCGCCCAGACCTGCGCAGGGGTTTCACCCCTGCACCCCACAAGGGGCATCGCCCCTTGACCCCTTTCCGCTGGCGCGTTCCCTTGGAGGGGGATTAACCTTTGGTGCGCTCGGCGTCGCAGTAGATGCAGCGGTAGACACGGCGTTTCTCGTCCGCCAGCTTGAAAATGTGATCCAGCGAGGGCTCCACCGTGGTGATGCACCGGGGGTTCTTGCAGCGTACCACATTCACCAGCCGCTGAGGCAGGTTCAGGTGCTTCTTCTCTACAATGTGACCGTCACTGATGATGTTCACCGTGATGCCCGGGTCAATGTAGCCCAGCACGTTCAGGTCGATGTCGATGGCCTCGTCAATCTTGATGATGTCCTTGCGGCCTATGGCCTCGGACTTCACGTTCTTGATGATGGCCACAGAGCATTCCAGCTCGTCCAGATGCAGATAGCGGTAGATGTCCATGCTGCGGCCGGCCTTGATGTGGTCCAGCACAATGCCGCGCTGAATGGCGTCAATATTCATGCCATGTCCTCCAGAAGGGTCTTGATGAGTGCCATGCGCACAAAGCGTCCGTTGCGCACCTGCTTGAAGTACACCGCCCGGGGATCATCGTCCACCTTGACGGAAATCTCATTGACGCGGGGCAGGGGATGCATGATGCTCAGGTCAGCCCGGGCAGCGCGGAGCTTCTCAGGGTCAAGGATGTAGGTGTCCTTGAGGCGGATGTAGTCGGCTTCGTTGAAGAAGCGTTCCTTCTGTACACGGGTCATGTACAGCACATCCAGCTGGGGCATGACCTCCTCCATGGTCTCCACCTCGGTGAAGGGAATGCCCTGGTCAGCCAGCGTCCGGGTGATGTAGGCAGGCACCTTCAGTTCCGGCGGGGAAATCAGCACAAAGCGCACACCCTCGTAGCGGCTCATGGCCCCAATCAGGCTGTGCACCGTGCGCCCGAATTTCAGGTCGCCGCACAGGCCAATCGTCATGCCGCCCAAACGGCCCTTCTCCCGGCGGATGGTCATCAGGTCGGTGAGGGTCTGCGTGGGATGATTATGACCGCCGTCACCCGCGTTGATGATGGGCACCGGGGAACGGAAGCTCGCTGCCATGGGCGCGCCTTCCTTGGGATGGCGCATGGCGATGATATCGCTGTAGCAGCCCACGGTGCGGATGGTGTCGGTCAGCGTCTCACCCTTGGCGGTGGAGGAGCTGTCCGCGGAGGAAAAGCCCAGCACACTGCCGCCCAGGGAGAGCATCGCGGATTCAAAGGACAGGCGGGTGCGGGTACTCGGCTCGAAGAACAGCGTGGCCAGAATACGGCCCCGCATCACGTCCCGGTAGTCGGCAGGATGGGCAATCATCGCATCCGCCAAATCCAGCACGGCGGTAATCTCCTCGACGGAGAAGTCGGTAATGTCAATGAGGTGACGCAAGGTTGACGCGCTCCTTTCACGCACAGTCAAGCAGGGTTACAGGGAAACCTTCTTTTCCAGCATCCACGAGCAGCCCAGCCAGGACAGCACGATGGTGGCCGCGCTGATACAGGCGGCAGGCACCATGCTCATCAAGACCTCCTGGAAGGTGGCCATGACCTGCTCCCCGACAGCCTGGCCATCATAAATCACCAGCGTGTCCAGCGCGGAGGGGAACAGGCTGCCCAGCAGGGAAATCAGGTAGCTCAGCAGGCCGAAAATGCCAACGGCAACCAGCCCCCGGCCCTTGCGGTCCCGCAGCAGGGTGTGGCTCAGGGTGATGGCCAGATACGCCAGCGCAATCACCGACAGAACCTCCAGGAAGATGTAGAGCATCACCGCCAGAATGCCCAGACCAATCTGCTCCACATGAATGCCGTACATCAGCATGAATTTCTGTGCCATGCCCCAGAAGGCATCATAGCGTTCGTACCGGGCCAGCATCAGGTTCATGTCCAGCAGGCCCAGACCGCCATACAGCACGGCAAAGAACAGACCGTTGACGAAGGTGTAGAGGAACTTGGAGCCGATGATGGCCATGGTGGAATGGGGCGTCATGAACAGCAGGTAGGAGGTGCGGCTCTTCAGCTCCCCGGAATAGGCCGTCACGCCCCGCACAAACACATACGCCGCCACGGCATAGGTGCATACCATCAGCAGCATCATGGCGATGAGCAGATGCTGCTCCTTGTTCATCTGCATGGCCACCAGGAAGTAGCCCTCCAGTCCGGCGGTCAGGCCCAGCAGAACCAGCAGCGAGGTCAAAGACTTGCGGAATTCATACTTGACCAGCTTCAACATGACCAGCCACCTCTCTTTCCGCGTCATGACCGTAGATGGAAAGATACACGTCCGTCAGCGAGCCTTCCTGGGCGAAGGAGGCCCGGTCGCCCATGCGGACAAGCACACCGTGCTTCATGTAGATGGCTGCATCAATATGCTCGTCCAGCTCGTCCACCAGATGGGTGGAAATCAGCATAGAGCGGCCCTGCTCCCGGCAGCGGATGATTTCGCGCACCACCTGGGTGCGGGTGAGAATGTCCACGCCGTTGAGCGGCTCGTCAAACATCATCAGCTTGGCGTCCCGGCTCAGCGTCAGGGCCAGACGTACCTTGGCATTCATGCCCGAGGACAGGGTGCGGATTTTGTCCCGGGGGTTCAGCTCCATCCGATGAAGGGCCTCGTGGTAACGCTCAAGGCTGAAATCCTCAAAAAAGTCGCGGTAGTACCGCCCCGCATCCTCGATGGTCATGTAGGGATAGAAGTAGCTCTCCGTGGGCATGTAGGCGATTTGCGCCTTCGTGGCAGGGCCGATGGGCTGATGATTGAAGCGAATCTCCCCGGAGGTGGGGCGCATCAGCCCGGCAATCATTTTCATCAGGGTGGTCTTGCCGCTGCCGTTGGGGCCCAGCAGAACGCAGGTCTTACCCGGCTCGAGGGTCAGTGATACGTCATCGACAGCGGTCTTGGTGCCGAAACGGCGTGTTACATGGGTGCATTCCAGCATTTTGGAAGGTCTCCTTTTGTCATGCAGGACGGCGCAGGATTACTGCGCGTCCTTGTTCATCCAGCTCTCATCAGAGGGATTGGCGCGGAACTTCTTCAGCCGGGCGATGTCCTCGGGCTTGATGTAGCCCTCCTCGGCAGCAGCCTCGCACAGCACGTCAAAGTTGGACAGGCTGTGGTTCACCACATTGGCAGCGGCCAGACGGTCAAGGCCCTTGCGCATGCCATAGGTGAAGATGGAAGCAATGCCCAGCACCTCTGCACCGGCCTCGCGCAGCACGTCCACGACCTCCAAAACAGAGCCGCCGGTGGAAATTAGATCCTCCACCACCACGACCTTCTGTCCCTTTTCCAGCTTGCCCTCAATCTGGTTGCCGCGCCCGTGATCCTTGTGGCCGGAGCGCACATAGCCCATGGGCAGTCCCATCAAATGCGCCGTAATGGCAGCATGGGCAATACCGGCGGTGGAGGTACCCATCAGGACTTCCACATCGGGATAATACTGCTCAATGACAGCCTTCAAGCCTTCCTCCACATCGGTACGCACCGCCGGAGCCGTAAGGGTCAAACGGTTGTCGCAGTAGATGGGGCTCTTGATGCCGCTGGCCCAGGTAAAGGGTTCATCAGGCCGCAGAAACACCGCATGAATAGACAGCAAATCCTTCGCAATCTTCTTTTCCATCATCCAACACTCCTTCAATAATAATGTGCTTGTATTCGTTCCCCTACGCTCCGGCACCGCGTCGCGCCGCGCCCTCCGCGCGGCGTGACCCCTTCATCGGAGACACCCAGTAACAACCCACCCGAAAGGGAGTCCAGAGGGGCTTTGCCCCTCTGGCGGGGTCGAGGGGCAGAGCCCCTCGCGTCCTCACTCCCCGAGAAACTCACGGCAGCAGCGTTCGTAGGCGGCGACGGGGTCGGGCGCAGCGGTGATGGGGCGGCCGACAACAATGTAGTCGCTGGCGGCACGGGCCTTTTCGGGGGTCATGATGCGCACCTGATCGCCAACCTCACCGTCAGCAAAACGGATGCCGGGGGTGACGGTCAGGAAATCGGGGCCGCAGGCTTCCTTGACCAGCGCGGCTTCCAGCGGGGAGCAGACAACGCCGGGCAGTCCGGCAGCCTTGGCATTCTGCGCGTACTTCTTCACCGTGTCGGGCATGGTCGCGTTGATGAGCAGCTCCTGCTGCATACGCTCCTCGCTGGTGGAGGTCAGCTGCGTCACAGCCAGCAGCACGCCGCAGCTGCCGTCCTCCTTCGTCAGACCCTCCTTGGCAGCTTCCATCATGGCAATGGTGCCGGAGGCGTGCAGGTTGGTCATGTCCACATCCAGCCGGGACAGCACCTTCATGGCCTTCTTGACGGTGTTGGGAATGTCGTGCAGCTTCAGGTCGAGGAAAATCTTGTGCCCCCGGGCCTTGATTTCCCGCACAATGTCCGGGCCCTCGGCATAGTACAGCTCCATGCCGATCTTCACATAGGGCTTGCGGCCTGTGAACTGATCCAGAAACGCCAGCGTCTTTTCCTTGCTCTCAAAGTCCAGGGCAATGATGACATCCTTCGCCATGGGAATTCCTCCTTCGATATGTCGGTCAGATTCGGGTGATGTCGGAGAGCCGGTCAATGCCCAGCTTCTCCATTTCCACGGGCAGCTGCGCGATGATGTCCCGGCACGCATAGGGGTTGACCAGATTCGCCGCGCCCACCTGCACCGCGCTGGCACCGGCCATCATCATCTCAATGACATCCCGGGCCGTGGATACGCCGCCCATGCCAATGACCGGAATCTTGACCGCGCCCGTGACCTGATACACCATGCGCAGGGCCACCGGGAACACGCCCGGGCCGGAATAGCCGCCCATGACGTTCGCCAGCACCGGCTTGCGCCGCTTCAGGTCAATGCGCATGCCCAGCAGCGTGTTGATGAGCGAAAGCCCGTCCGCTCCTGCATCCTCACAGGCCCGGGCAATGGCCACAATGTCGGTCACGTTGGGGCTGAGCTTCATGTAAACAGGCTTGGTCGCCACCGCCTTCACCGCCCGGGTGACTTCCGCTGCCGCTTCCGGGCTGGTGCCGAAAGCCATGCCGCCGTGGCGTACGTTGGGGCAGGAGATGTTCACCTCCAGAATCTCCACCTGCTCCTCCTTCGTCAGCAACGCCACGCAGTGAACGTATTCCTCCACGGAAAAGCCGCTGATGTTGGCAATAATGGGCTTGTGGAAAATCCTGCGCAGCTCCGGCAGCTCGTGGGCAATGACGTGCTCCACACCAGGATTTTGCAGGCCCACGCTGTTGAGCATGCCGTCATGGCACTCCGCAATGCGCGGCGTGGGATTACCATAGCGGCACTCCGCCGTCGTCCCCTTAAAGGACAGGCTCCCCAGCACATTGATATCATAATACGGTACAAACTCCTGCCCAAACCCAAAAGTCCCGCTTGCCGGAATCACCGGATTATCCAACCTGACCCCCGACAAGCTAACGGCTAAATCTTTCATCCCAAAACCTCCCGTCTCTCGCCCCGGCCCCGCGTCGCGCCGCACCCTCCGTGCGGCGTGACCCCTGCAAGGGAACGACCCTGCATCGGCCCCCCCGAAAGGGAGTCCAGAGGGGCAATGCCCCTCTGGTGGGGTGCAGGGGCAACGCCCCTGCCCGTTCCCCTTACGCCCAGATTATCTCGTCCCTCTCCAGCACGGGGCCATCCTTGCAGATGCGCTTGTAGCCGCCCTTGACAGGCACCGTGCAGCCCATGCACGCACCAAAGCCGCAGCCCATCCGCTCCTCAAAGGAGAACCATGCAGGCACATCTGTCGCGTTGTAAATGGCGCGCAGCATCGGCAGAGGGCCGCAGGTGAACACGCTGTCGAAAGTCAGGCCCTTCATCGCGTCCGTCACAAGCCCCTTCACGCCCGCGGAGCCGTCCATGGTCGCCAGCACAAAGGGCACACCCATGGCTTCCACATCCTCGCGCAGGAAAACCTCCTCCGCTGTGTTGAACCCGGCCAGCACCACAGGCTGCTTCCCGGCAGCCACCAAGGCACGGCACAGACCAATCATTGGCGGCAAGCCCACACCGCCGCCAATGAGCAGCGGATGCTCCCCGGCCAGGCTCACATCAAAGCCGTTGCCCAGACCCGTCAGCAGATCCAGCACCTGCCCCGGCACCATGGCAGACATGGCATCCGTGCCCTGCCCCACCACCTTGTACACCAGCGTCAGCCTGCCCTCGGCCCAGTCACATACCGAAATGGGCCGCCGCAGATAGAACCCCGGCAGCTGCACCTGCACGAACTGCCCCGGCCGCACAATGGCCGATGTGTCACCCGTTAGCTCCATGCGCCAGACCGTGGCGGTCAGCGGACGGTTGGCCGTGATTTGAAACTCCATGTTGGTTGCTCCTTTACAGGGTGTTGTAGGCAATGTGTTCGCCGCACAGGGTCAGGCGGCAGGCCGCGTGAACCTCCCAGCCCTCAAAGGGCGTAGCATGCCCCATGCTCAGGAAATCCGCCGGATTGACCGTCTCCCGGGCATGCAGGTCGAACACCGTCAATTCCGCCCGCTGGCCCAGGCTCAGGCCGCCGCCAAAGCCAAAGCGCGTCCGGGGATTCTCCGCCATCAGGCGAATCAGCTGCCGAAGCGGTATGCGCTCCGTCTCCACAAAATAGGTGTACATCAGCGGGAACGCACTCTCAATGCCCACCACGCCCATGGCGGACTTGGCCAGACCGCGGCTCTTTTCCTCGGCAGAGTGCGGCGCATGGTCGGTGGCAATCATGTCAATGGTGCCGTCCAGGATGCCCTCCACCAGCGCGTCCCGGTCAGCGGCATCCCGCAGGGGGGGATTCATCTTGAACCGGCCCTCGTCCTGCAAATCGTCCTGACACAGCAGCAGATAGTGCGGCCCCGTCTCGCAGGTCACGTCCACACCCTCCGCCTTCGCCTGACGAATCAGCTCCACCGATTCCTTGCAGCTTACATGGCAGACGTGATAGCGGCAGCCGGTCTCCTTGGCCAGGTGCAGGTCGCGCTCGATGGGCTTCCACTCGCTGGCGGAAGGAATGCCGGGAATGCCATGCGCACGGGCGAACGCGCCGTCATGGATGGCCCCACCGGCGGGAATCAGGTTCATGTCCTCGCAGTGGGCCGCAATCAGGCTCCGCTCGGCCTTGCAGCGCAGCATGGCCTGACGCATGGTGTCCTCGTCCTTCACACCCCGGCCATCATCCGAAAAGCCAGCTACGCGGGGGGCCAGCACGGCCATGTCCGTCAGTTCGCCCTCACCCTTCTGGCCCAGTGTGATGGTGCCGTAGGGCGTGACGGCAATCACCGCGTCCCGGGCGATGATGTCCTCCTGTACCTGCAAATGCCCGTCACTGTCGGGCGCGGGGTTCAGGTTGGGCATGGCACACACATGGGTGTAGCCACCCCGGGCGCAGGCCATCGTCCCCGTGCGGATGGTCTCCTTATAAGAAAAACCCGGCTCACGCAGATGCACGTGTACATCCACGAAACCGGGAAAAACAGCAAGGCCGTTCAAATCGAATACAGTATCCACCTTTTCATTGGAAAGATCCATGCCACGGCTGGCAATGATGCCATCCTCCACCATCAAATCCATGGGAAGCAGCCTGCCCTCGTCATACACCTGGCCGCCCTTGAGCAGCATGCGCATGCAGCACCCTCCTCACATGTTGTTATCCGGGATATGATAACAGATTTCACGGGGAATTGCAACAGGCGCGGAACATTTTCATGGGTAGAACGTGGTGCGCTGGGCTGCGCAAGGGTTTCACCCCTGCTATCGAACAAGGGGCATCGCCCTTGACCCCTTCGACGCTGGCACGGGCCCTTGGGGAAAAGGGCGCATGAAAAAAACGGCCTCTGCGAAAGAGACCGCTTTTTTCACGTTCAGGAAACGTTATTAGCCGCGACGGGCCGCAAAGCACTCGCTGCAGTACACGGGCCGATCCTCACGGGGCAGGAAGGGCACCTGCGTAGCCTTGCCGCAGTTGGCGCACACGGCATCGTGCATCTCACGGGGTGCACCGGCCGCAGGACGGCTGGCCTTGCGAGCCATACGGCAGGCCTTGCAGCGGCTGGGCTCATTCTGGAAGCCCTTCTCGGCATAGAATTCCTGCTCACCGGCGGTGAAAACAAACTCAGCACCGCAGTCCTTGCAAACAAGCGTCTTGTCTTCGTACATGATATGGAACCCCCACACATTGTCAGAATTTCGGTGAATGCTTCGGCTGACCTGGTCTTTGACCCCACACCCGCCGTCTGGAAGGTTGCTCAACGCATCTGCGCCCTCACGCACTTCTCTCGGGGTCATGCCGGACGGCACGCCCCGGACGGACTTACTTCTAAACCGCACCATGCTCCCCATCGCTTTGGATGGATTACGTGGACCGCTTTGCCTGCGACTGGCATCGGCTTGCAACCACAGACCCGAAGGATTCAACCGCGCCTATTATATGCCCGTTTGTGAAAAATTTCAAGCGGAAATTTCATGAGAATCAAAGAAAATACAGCCCAGCCGGCGCGATGCTGCACGCTTGTAACATTTTGAACAAGTGAGCACTCCGGGTTGCAACAGGGGAGAGGATATGCTATCATCAGCATGGATGGCGGACACCCGCCCGGAAGGAGGAACCGTGATGAAGATGAAAAGCCTGCTTGCGCTGCTGCTGGCTGTGCTTTGGCCGGTGATGGCCTGCGCGGAGGTGGATGGGATGGCCCTTCGCCAGACGGAGGGCAGCATGGTCTATACCGATGGCAATGGCGTGGATACGGTGATTCGCACCATGGCGCAGCCCTTCATGGGGACGACGGAGCTGGAGGATGGCGAGCTGATTGCCTACCTGGATTATCTGGACTGTCCCAACGAGGAAGCCATCTTCCTGCGGCTGACCTTCTCGCTGGTCACGCCGGAGCTGCTGGCGGCGGATACCCTGCGCGTCACAGTGGGCAAGAAGCATTACACCTTCCCCGTGTCGGCATCCATCCATGAATATGACACGATGTACTTTGAGGATTATGCCCTCTGCCTGACGGAAGCCAGCCTGCCGCTGTTGCAGGACATCATCCGCCAAAAGGGAAAGCCGGTGGCGGTCACGCTGGAACAGGAGGACGGTGGCACGGCAGTCGGGGAGGTCACGTTCCCGGCGGAGCAGGTGCAGGCCATCTTGGCCCGGTACAAGGAGGTCGGCGGCATGACCCAGCCGCTGGAACGCTTTGACAGTCTCTGGCCCGTGGAAATCACCAAATGAAACAGGCAGCCGCGGAGATGATGCGTTCCGCGGCTGCCTTTGTATGGTTGAGGGATGGGCTGTGCCTGTCCGTTACAGGGTGATTTCCAGCTTCACGGCGCGGCCGATGAAGGTGCATTCGTTCAGCTGGGCGGTTTCGGCATCGTACTCCCGGTCATAGGACTGGAGCAGCACCTGGAAGCTGTCCAGCTTCTTGACCTTGCGCAGATAGCGGTGGCTGTTGTGCTCCACCAGCATGACGGAGCCGTCCACAGGGCTTTGGGCGGGCACAATCAGCGCGATATCCCCCGCGTGGATGCGGAAGCCGCGCATGCTGTCATCCGGGGCCAGGTAGAAGAACACCTTGTCGGGGTTTGCGCCCTCAATCTTGCCGGACTGGATGGGAATCAGGCGGTAATCCACGGGCTTCATGACGGCATTCATCACGGGTACGCGCTTGAGCACGCTGGTGAGCGCGTCCAGCCAGACACTGCCTGCCACCCCGGCGGATTCCTTTTCAGCGGGTGCAGCATCCTCATCGGGGCGAACCAGGCGGGGCTTGGGGGTCTTGGGCTGCTGGACGGCCTGGGCCACGGTGGGGGCCACGGCGGCGAGGTCAACCGTAGCGGCGATATCGTCGAGGGTGAAATCGGCTTCCGTCTGCTCGCGCAGGCCGATGGTTTTGAGGATGCGGCGGGCCTGATCATCCGCAATGATGCGGGTACCGGCTTCCACTGCCATGATATAGCTTTCGCTGACGCCGCACTTCCGGGCCACCTGCTTGGGGGTCATTTTGGCGCGGATGCGCTCGGTGCGGATGAGATCGCCCAATCTGCTCATACTGATGTTACCTCCGAATCAGTCTTTATGCCTGTGCCGCAATCAGCTCGGCCAGGCGGGTCTTGCCCTGCAGGGCATAGATGGTCTGCCATGCCGACAGATGCATGACGGGCACGGATGCGCCCAGGACGGTGACGGTTTCCGCGATATCCTCCGGGCCGAAGGGGATGCACTGGCCGCCTGCGGTCATCCCGGCGGTGACGGCGATATCCGCGCCGTCGAAGTGGTAATCGCAGCGGAAGGCATCGGGCACGTCCGTGACGGGGGAACGCATGCCAAGCCGGGAGAGAATGTGATCGGCGCGTTCAGCGTCCTGCTGGGCGATGATGATATCGAACTGATGATAGCTGGGGGTCAGTCCGCGATAGCACAGCAGCCATTCGCCGCCTGCGGCCCAGACGATGCCAGCCGCGTTGAGCTTGTCGGCCAGCCGCCGAAGGGCCTTTTCCTTCAATGCCATGGTACGCACCTCTTTCGGGTATCATGGGGGTATTGTACCGCACTTTGGAGAAGATTGCAAGCTATTGAAGGGGAGCGTTCCTTGGCAGCTTTGCGGAGGTGGGGCTTGGTTTGGGGGTGGGGGTGGCTGCTCCTTGGCAGCTTTGCGGAGGCTGGGCTTGGTTTGGGGGTGGAGGTTGACTGCTCCTTTGCATCTCTGCGGGGGTGCGAGGCGTTCTTTCCCTCTCGGGGGAAAGAACCAAAGGCCGC
>JBJEUL010000242.1:0-11178 GCA_051883835.1 Aristaeellaceae bacterium | reverse complement strand
TGCAGGGGTGAAACCCCTGCGCAGGTCTGGGCGGCAGCCCAGCGCAACATGTTTGAAGAGTAAAAAAGGAAACGGAAAAACCGTGAGTTTCCAAGCAGACGACGCAGTTCGTCCGCGTTGGAAACGGCAGGTTCCGGGGACTGCAACAGGAACGACACCTCATCCGTCCTCGCTGCACTGCGAAGTGTCACCGCGGTCCTCCCCTTGTATCTTGACAGCCCTTTCCGCTCCTGATGGGCGGGAAGGGCGTTTTTGCGTCATGGACGGATTCTGCCGGGAAGATGGGAGGAAATGAACGAAGCAGGTCGAATCCTTGTATCAACATGACCACTCAAACGGAGGCGTTTTTCTATGTTTGGACATCCATTGACAGCCCCCATGCTGCGCAAGGTGCTTGTCCCCACCCCCATGAACCTGTTCCCACCCATGACGGATCGCGCCGCGTGGGCCAGTGTCACCCCGGAGGACAGGCAAGACCTGATGGACGCTGCCGCCATCTACAGGGTTCAGCCCTATGAGATGCTCCTGGCGACCCAGTTCATGGAGTTCACCCGGGGCGGCAGCCGCCGCGCCTATGAGCAGCCCTATTTTGACCGTCGGCGCAAGCTGATTGCCGCCATGATGCACTGCTGCCTGACCGGCACAGTGGCGCAGCTGGACGATGTGGTGGACGGCCTGTGGTGCATCTGCGATGAGAGCAGCTGGGTCATCAGTGCGCACAACGTCAACAACATCCCCTTTGCCCCCTCCCCGAAGGAGCGTCCCCTGCCGGACGTGGAGAAAATCAACATCGACCTGTTCTCCGCGCAGACTGCCATGGTGCTGGCTCTGGTGTGCCGTATCATGGGAGAACAGCTCGACGAGGTCACGCCCATGCTCCGCCGCCGCGTGATGCGGGAAATCAACCGCCGCGTGCTGGAACCCTTCATGACCCACGACGAGTACTGGTGGATGGGCCTGATTCGCCACGACCTGAACAACTGGACACCCTGGATCATTTCCAACATCATCGCGACAGCCCTGAGCTGCATCAGCGACCCGTATCAGCTGTCCGAGCTGCTGGCCCGTGCGCTGCGCATGGCGGACTGCTGGGTGCAGGTTGTTCCGGAGGACGGCGGCTGCGATGAGGGCGCAGGCTACTGGAACATGGCCGGCGGTGCGCTGCTGGACTGCCTGACGCTGCTGGAGCAGGCAACCGCAGGCCGCGTCACCTACTGGCAGGAGGAGAAGCTGCGCAACATCCTGCGCTTCCCGGTCAAGGTACGGCTGCACAAGGGCTGGTTCGTCAACTTTGCCGACTGTGACGCACGCCCCCCCATCAGCGGCGAACGCTTGCAGACAGCGGGTGAGCGCATTGGCGATGCGGAACTGATTGCCGCCGGCAATGCCATGCGTGACCGGCCCTGGGCGCGGGTGGAGGACGTGCCGCACCTGACCCGGCTGCTCATGCGCGTGTTCCATCCGGCGGCGAAGGACATCGACTTCACACCCGTGGACAAGGATGTTTGGCTGCCTGATTTGCAGGTACGCATCCGTGAAGTGGGCGGCTTCCTGCTGTGCTGCAAGGGCGGTCACAACGGCGAGAGCCACAACCACAACGATGTGGGTTCCTTCATGCTCTATGTGGACGGCGACCCGGTGATGATTGACGCGGGCAACATGGTCTATACGGCCAAGACCTTCTCGCCGGAACGCTATACCCTGTGGCATATCCGCTCCGACCATCATAATGTACCCATCATCGGCGGCTGTGAGCAGCTGGCCGGTGAAGCCTACACCGCCACGGCCTGCCAGCAGCTGGACAATGGCATGGAGCTGGGCATGGCCCGCGCCTATGACCCGAAGGCTGGCGTGGTGAAGGCGAAGCGGCTGTTCAGCGTGGCCATGGACATGCTGACGCTGGAGGACACCATTGACACAGACGAGCCGCAGCCTGTGACATGGGTGTTCATGCTGCGGGAGAAGCCGGACATTGAGCCGGGCAAGATTCACATGGGCAAGGTCTCCATGGATGTTGATGAGGACATGACGCCTGCGGTGGAGGAGATTCCCATCACCGATGCCCGCATGGCGAACAGCTATCCCGGGAGGCTGTGGCGGCTGACCCTGACCGTGAAGCCGGATACCCACCATCATCGTTCCTTCATCGTGAAGCGGCGGTAAAATGCGAACGGTTTCCCCATAATGTATGATGAAAGAGGTGCCGATATGATTACCATTTGTGCAAAGGACGCGCAGGGCCAGCTGCTGGCCCAGAGCAGCCACGATACCGAGGCCATGCTGGCCCTTGACCGTGTATACGAGGACGGCGACGTGGTGGAAATCACCAGCGACAGCCATCACCTGTGGGTGCAGATGGACACCACCATCCTGCCCGGCGAGGTGTACCTGCCCGAGGGCCGCATGACCTGGCGCGTGCCCAGCGGGGAGCATCGGCTGGCCTACAGCCCCGTAGCCTTTCAGGGCGGGCGGCATCTGGTTACCGCCCGGGCCATGAAGCCCGAGGAGGTTGCAGCGCGGCGCAATGTAGCCTGCAATCCCGCTGACCTGCGGGGGGACACGGACTTCTTCCCCCACTGCACCGCCAATGTGGAAACCCGCAACGAGGCGTGCTTCTGCGCCCGCAACGTGATTGACGGCATGCGCATCGGCAACAGCCACGGCCAGTGGCCCTTTCAGTCCTGGGGCATCGGGGCGCGGGAGGACGCATGGTGCCTGCTGGACTTTGGGCGCGAGGTGACGGTGGACGAGATGGCCCTGACGCTGCGTTCCGACTTCCCGCATGATGCCTATTGGGTGTCGGGGCATGTGGTGCTGTCGGACGGGAGCGAGGTTGCCTATGACCTGGAAAAGACCGGCGAGCGGCAATTCATTGCGCTGGGTGCGCATACGGTGCGCTGGATGCGGCTGGAGCGCATGCAAAAGAGCAACGACCCCTCTGCCTTCCCGGCCCTGATTGAGTGGGAGGTCTTTGGCCAGGACACCTGACCTCCAAGGGATCGCGCCAGCGGAAAGGGGTCAAGGGGCGATGCCCCTTGTGGGGTGCAGGGGTGAAACCCCTGCGCAGGTCTGGGCGGCAGCCCAGCGCAACACCTTTGAACTGTAAAAAGGAATCGGAAAAACCCGAGTTTCCAAGCAGGCGACGCAGTTCGCCCGCGTTGGAAACGGCAGATTCCGGGAACTTCACAAGGAACGCCCTCATCCGCCCTTCCGCTCGACATGCTGCCTTGTAAAGCGTTCTGGCGTTTTCCCTGAGCATCAATTGAGCCGCGCATCTGCGATACTGTCAGGTGCGCGGCTTTGCTGTGTCATGTCCGATGTTGGGGAAGGTCGCTCCGTTGCAGGCCGAGGAACCTGCCGTTTCCAACGCGGACGAACTTCGTCGTCTGCTTGGAAACTCGCGTTTTTTCTTTTCCCTTTTTGTAGTTTGGGTGTGTTGCGCTGGGCTGCCGCCCAGACCTGCGCAGGGGCCTTGCCCCTGCACCCCACAAGGGGCATCGCCCCTTGACCCCTTCGACGCTGGCGCGTTCCCTTGGAGGTCGTCGATATCAGACCAATACTTTGCTCTCCCATTTGCCGGAACGGTAGCGCAGCACAAACATGGTGATGCGGAATACCCAGTCAATCTCCATGGCCGACCACACACCAACCACGCCCCATCCCAGCCCCTTGGCCAGAATAAACCCAAAAACCACGCGGAACGCCACCATCGAAAACGCCGACACCGCCATGGTATACTTGGCATCCCCCGCCGCCCGCAGGGCATTGGGGAAGGTGAACGCCATGGGCCAAAGGACAATGCAGCCCGTACCATGAATGCACACGCAAATCATCGCCAGCCTTGCTGCCTCCGCCGAGAGGTTGAACAGACTGACCATCCACGGTGTAATGACCAGCAGCGAAGCATTGAGTACACTCATGCACAGATAGGTAAGCTTCATCAGCCGCCTGGTATAGTGCCGCGCCTGGTCAAAGGCCCGCGCCCCCACGCACCGCCCCACCACCGTAATCATCGCCAGACTGATGGCACTGCCCGGCAGGCAGTGGAAGGTGCTGATGGTGCTGCACACGGCATTGGCGGCGATATGCGCTGTGCCGAAGGTGCTGACCAGCCCCACCAGCAGCAGCTTGCCCAGCTGGAAGAAGGCATTCTCCAGCCCGCTGGGTACGCCCACCTTGAGGATTCTCCTGACCTGACCGCCGTTCCACTCCAGCTGGAGCAGCCGGGGATACGGGATGCTGGCATGCGGGTCACGCATGGCGTACTGCGCCGCTACCGCACCGACCATGCGGGAAACCAGCGTGGACAGCCCCGCGCCAAAGACACCCCAGCCCAGGCCGTAAATGGTCAGCGCGTTGCCGGTCACATTGATGATATTCATCGCCAGCGAAACCTTCAAGGTTGCCTTGGCATTGCCCATGGAGCGCAGCAGGGCTGCTGATGCGTTGTACATCGCCAGAAAGGGATAGGACAGGGCCGAGAGCAGGAAGTACACCTGCGCGGCCTGCATCACGTCCGCTTCAATGTCCCCGAAAATCAGCGACAGCATCGGGCTGCGCAGGGGCAGGCATACGGCCATCAGCACCACAGCGCACAGCAGCACCACATAGAACAGCATTTTCGCCGCACGTCCGGCATTCTCACGGTCCCGCTTGCCCAGATACTGGGAGGCCAGTACCGCGCCGCCTGTGGCCAGGGCGGAGAAAACCTGAATCAGCAGCACATTGATGGCATCCACCAGCGACACACCGCTGACGGCCGCCTCGCCGCAGGAGGACACCATCACCGTGTCCATGATGCCGATGAGCACCGCCAGCGTCTGCTCCAGCAGCAGTGGGATGAGCAGCCGCTTCAAATCTGCCCGGGAAAACAGCATGGTTTCCGTGCCTCCATTCACCTTGGTCACAGCAGCCCCGCCAGAGGGACGTAGAGCATGGGCATGAAAATCGCCGGCAGCAGGTTGCCCACAGCAATATGCTTGTCATAGATCATGTTCAGGCCAATGCCCACGATGAGCAGTCCGCCCACCGCGCTCATTTCCGCAATGACCGTCTGGGTCAGCAGCGGCTCCACCCACATGGCCAGCAGGGCAATGGCCCCCTGATAAATCAGCACGGCGAAGGCCGATAATCCCACGCCGATGCCCAGCGAGCTGGCAAAAAAGATGGCACTGATGCCGTCCAGCGCAGACTTGGCAATGAGCGTGCTGTGGTCGCCCCGCAAGCCGCTGTCCATGGCACCCACAATGGCCATCGCTCCCACGCAGAACAGCAGCGACGCGCTGACAAAGCCCTTCGCCACACTGCCTGTTTCGCCCTGACCCCGGGCGACCTTCCGCTCCAGGAACGCGCCCAGATCATTCAGCCGACGCTCAATGTTGATGGCCGCCCCCAGCAAGCCGCCCACCACCATGCAGATAATCAGGCACAGCGTATCGCCGGATTTCAGCGCGCCGCTCAGGCCAATGAGCATCACACACAGCCCCTGCCCCTGCACCACCGTATCCCGCATGCGCTCCGGAATCCCCTTGCGCAGCAGCAGCCCCAACGCCGTACCCACCAAAATAGCCACGGTGTTGATGAGTGTCCCAACCATGGCAAATCCCTTCCTTCTTCCGTATCGCGGATACATGAAAAACGCCTGCCCCCAGCATGGACGCTGCGGACAGGCGAAAGAAAACATGTGGATTACTGGGCGGCAGCGTTGGTCTCCACGGGATACACGGAAACCTGCTTCTTGTCGCGGCCCAGACGCTCGAAACGGACAACGCCGTCCACCAGCGCGAACAGGGTATCATCCTTGCCCTTGCCCACATTCATGCCGGGATGGATCTTGGTGCCGCGCTGACGAACCAGAATGTTGCCAGCCAGGGAGAACTGGCCGTCGGCACGCTTCGGGCCAAGACGCTTGGATTCGCTGTCGCGGCCGTTACGGGTGGAACCCATACCTTTCTTATGAGCGAACAGCTGCAGATTGAGCTTCATCATTGCTATTTCCCTCCGAATTTCAGATTGTCAGACGAGAGGGCTTTCTCATTCCTTGCGGACGGAAAGCCTGATATACTTCGGGTAACCGTCTGCCAGATCAGACAGCCCCTGGTGGAGCGCCCCCATGAGCACCTGGGCGTCGTGCATCTGCATGTCGGTCAGCCCCTGCGGAAGCCTTGCCTCCAGGAAGCCGTCCTCCCCGCCGCGAACCTCCGCCTGCACCCCCGCCACGCTCTCCAGAGCGTTGACGCAGGTGGTGGTCAGTACGGAAATCGCGCTGCAGACGATGTCGCTGCCCTCCTCGGCGTACCCGGCGTGTCCCTTCACATGGAAGCCGGTGAAGCGGCCGAGGCTGTCACACAGGAGCACAGCGCGCGTCATCAGGCGTTGATGGCGGTGATTTCCACCTTGGTGTAGGGCTGACGATGGCCGGCGCGACGATGGTAGTTCTTCTTGGACTTGTACTTGTAGATCTTGATCTTCTCGCCCTTGACCTGAGCAACGACCTTGCCCTCGACCTTCGCGCCCTCGACCACGGGGCTGCCGACCTTGACTTCGCCATTGTTCTCCACCAGCAGAGCATCAAAGCTGATGGCGGCACCGTCTTCCAGATTCACCTTGTCAATGTAGATGGTCTCGCCCTGAGACACACGGTACTGCTTATTGCCTGCGCTGATGATCGCGTACATGCAAAAGCACCTCCTCCAAATACTCGCCGGGATCTGAGGTTGTGCTGGCGCACATTGGGCAGACCTCTCCCGAGCGGCTTACCGAACCATTGTAGCACACACCAATCCCCCTGTCAAGGCGGACAGGGGGATTTTTGCTGGATTTTCAAGGGTTTTGCGGGGTATGCGCTGCGCGATATTCCCGCCTTACTGCTGCTTCATCTGCCTAAGGAACAGCCCGATGGCCCCCAGCACCGCCACTGCCATATAGCCCAGCACCCACCACAGATGGGGTAGCATGCCGGCATAATCCCCGCTGAACACCGCCCGTTCCAGCTCGACCGCATGGATATAGGGCAGCGCATCAGCGACGCGCTTGAACGCTCCACCCACCAGATTCACATCGAACCAGATGCCCGACAGCCACGCAGACAGGTTGGTCAGCAGGGCACCGCAGATGCCGCCCACCTGCTTGCTATTGAACACACTGCCGCAGATGAGCCCCACCGCAAGGAAGAACAGGGCCACGGGCATCAGGCTCATCACGGCATACAGGGTGGTGATGGTCAGCCGCAGGCCCAGCAGAGCCGCCGCCAGATAGCAGATGATGCCCTGCGCCGCCGCGATGGGCAGCATGGGCAGGACATAGCCGAAGATGAAATCCGCGGCTGTCAGCGGGGTGGTGTACAGCCTTTGCAGCAGCGCGCTTTCCCTGTCCTTGGCCACCAGCACCGCGGAAAACAGCGTCATGAAGGACAATCCGAACACCGTGACACCGGGCGTTAAGTGCGACAGCTCGAACATGGGCACCGGGATATTGGCCTGAATCGCCGTCAGCAGGCCGATGAGCACCAGCGGGAACCCCAGCCCGAAGCACAGGTTCAGCGGGTCGCGCAAAATCTCCTTCGCGGTTCGGATGGAAAATGTCAGACATCTCATGCTTTCGCCGCCCCCTTGACAATGGCCACAAAGGCTTCCTCAAATTTGTCCTTCCCCGCCTGGGCCTTGATGGCTTCCGCTGTGCCCAGGGCCAGCAGCCTGCCGTCCTTCATGATGCCGATGCGGTCAGCAAGGGCTTCCGCCTCCTCCATGTAGTGCGTGGTCAGGATGATGGTCATCTTGCCCTTCAGGGCGCGGATGGTGTCCCACAGCTCACTGCGTGCCAGTACATCCAGCCCCAGGGTTGGCTCATCCAGGAAGAGAACCTGCGGCTCGCTGATCAGGGCCATGGCGATGCTGAGCCTGCGCTGCCAGCCGCCGGAGAGCTGCCCTGCCCGTTTGCGCAGCACGGCATCCAGCCCGAACTGCCGGGAAAGCTCCTGCATCTTGGCCTGCTTTTTCTCCTTCGGGAAGCCGTGCAGGCCGCACATCAATTCGAGGTTCTCCCGGACGTTCAGGTTCGGGGCCACGGCGGTTTCCTGCGGGGATACGCCGATGAGGCCCTTGACGGCCTGTGCATCGCGCACGATGCTGTGACCATGAATCAGCGCATCGCCGCTGTCGGGGCGGGTCAGGCAGGTGAGCATCTTGATGGTGGTGGTTTTGCCCGCGCCATTGACCCCCAGCAGCGCGAACAGCTCACCCTGCGCCATGCACAGGTCAAGGCCGTCCACAGCGGTCAGGTCTTTGTATCTTTTGGTCAGTCCCATGATTTGGATGGCATCCATATCATTTTCCTCCTGTGTAGCGGAGCTTCAGGCCTTCATAGGCATCGGTCAGGGCCCGGCTGACAAAGGCCATGTCCCAGTCCACATAGTTCGTGGCAATCATGGTGGCAATGCCATGCACAGACAGCCACAGCTCCAGATGGAACAGGTATGCCTGTTCCCGGTCAAGGTGCAGGCTGTCCATGAGCAGGTTCAGGATGGGTTCCAGCTCCTCGTGGCCCTGCTCGAACCTCTCCCCTGTCCTGTCCCGCATGAACAGCAGCTTGAACAGCTCCCTTTCGTCCCTGGCGAACTGGATATAGGCCATGCCGCTGGCCTTGTAGGGTGGATACCGGCCTTCCGCCATGCTTCTGCTGATGCAGGACTGGTACAGCGTATTGGCGGCGGCAACGACTTCGGCCTGCACCTCCTCCATGTTTCGGAACAGGCCAAAGATGGGTTTGGCGGAGCAGTCCAGCTCTGCGGCAAGTCCCCTGGCCGTCAGGGCGGCCATGCCCTGCTTCCGCGTCATGTCCAGCGCGGCCTGGATGATTTGCTCCCGGGTGAACCTGCATTTGGGCGGCATACGTTTTCTCCTTTAGGAAACATTTGTTGCGCAACCTTCGTTGCTTATTATACACCTTTTTGCATGGCTGTCAAGGGCAGAATTGGCAGCAGTTCTCCCCTTTCCCGGTGCGGCATAGGATGGAAGGAATACTGCCATGGAAGGGAAGGGATGGGCATGGATGCGGTCATCCGGGAGCGTGTCAAGGCCATTGCCGTGTACATGGTGCATCACGGGGCCACGGTACGGCAGGCAGCCGGGGTATTCGGCATCAGCAAGTCCTCTGTGCACAAGGACATGGGCGAACGGCTGCCCCTTGTGGACCCGGTGCTGGGGCGGCAGGTGGCCGCGCTGCTGGGATACAACAAATCGGTGCGGCATTTGCGGGGCGGCGAGGCTACACGGCGGCGGTACCAAGCCAGGAGGTGCTGACGTGGGGAGCTGGGCTGCCGCCCAGACCTGCGCAGGGGCGTTGCCCCTGCTACCGAACAAGGGGCATCGCCCCTTGACCCCTTCGACGCTGGCGCGGGCTCTTGATGTTTTGGGAGGTTGTTGGTATACTGGGGGCAAGATGAGTACGATGGAGGCGGGTATGGACGTTACGATTACGCCGGAGGGCATGCAGGCCCTCGAAAAGGATTACATGAGTCGGTTGGGGGTATGCTCTGCGCTGTTGATGGAGCATGCGGCGCAAGGCGTGTGTGCTGCATTGCAACGCCGTTGTCCGGGTGGGCGGGCGTTGTTTTTGTGCGGCACGGGCAACAATGGCGGGGATGGCTATGCGGCGGCGCGGCTGTGGCGGGCATACGGCGGGTGCGCCCAGGTGCTGGAGCTGACCAATCAGCCCCGTGGGGACGCGCTGATGAACCGCACGCTGGCGCAGCAGGCGGGCATCGCCATGCACCTCGCTGATGCGGATACCGTCCTCCCTGACTGTGACATCATGGTGGATGCGCTGTTCGGCACGGGGCTGGCGCGGCCTGTGGAGGGTATCGCGCTGATGCTGATACGGCTGGCCCGGGCATCGGGGAAGCCTGTCGTTGCTGTGGACATTCCTTCCGGGCTGAGCGGTCTGACCGGCCAGGTGCTGGGGGAAGCCCTGCCTGCCGTGGAGACCGTGACCTTCCACCGCATCAAGCAGGGGCTTTTGCTGGGGCAGGGGCCGCTGTATGCCGGGGATATCACGGTGCAGCCCATCCTGATTCCCGCTGACTACGGCGAGCAGGCCGGCATGCTGTGCATGGCCCCGGATGATTTGGCCCTGATTCCGCCCCGTCCGGTGGACAGCCACAAGGGCACCTTTGGCCGGGCGGTGCTGCTGGCAGGCTCTCCGGGTATGGCGGGAGCAGCGGCCTTTGCGGCCAATGCGTGTGTGAAGGCTGGAGCAGGGCTGACCACGGTGCTTTGCCGGGAGAGCATCCTGCCCATTGTGCAGATGTTGTCCCCTGCTGCCGTGTGCATTCCCCTGCCGGAGCGGCGCGGGCGGCTGAACGGCGAGGCTGCCGAACTGGCCGGACAGGCACTTGCCGCAGCGGATGCGGCAGCAGTTGGGTGCGGTCTGGGGCAGCATGAGGATGTGCTGCCCTTGCTGGAATGCTTTGCCCGGGCGGAATGCCCCGTGGTCTGGGATGCGGACGCGCTGAATTTGGTGGCAGCGACGCGGGGCTTGAAGCCGGGCAGTGCAGCCATCATCACGCCTCATCCCGGTGAAGCCGCCCGGCTGCTGGGCTGTTCCGTGGCGGAGGTGACGGCCCAGCCGTTGGAAGCCCTGTCGCGCTTGCAGAAGGTTGCGCCGGTGGTTCTGCTCAAGGGGGCGCGGACGCTGATGACGGACGGTCAGCACACGGCTGTGAACCGTTACGGCAGTCCTGCCATGGCCAAGGGTGGCAGCGGGGATGTATTGACAGGTATCATGGCAGCCTTGCTGGCGCAGCGTTTGCCTGTGTCGGTGCTGGAGACGGTACAGCTGGCCGCGCTGGTGCATGGGCTGGCGGGGATTCGTGCGGCGAGGGTGCATGGCGAGGGCTGTGCCACGCCGCAGGCTCTGATTGACCACATCCGGCTGGATACCCATGACCTATGACCCCGCGCTAATGTTACGCAAAAGGACGAGCCGTGCTGGCCCGTCCTTTTTCCATGCAGCAGGGAGGCTGCCTGCCGTGTCCATGCTCGTATGCTTGCCTGTTCGTTTCCTTTTGGGGAAAGCGGCATCACCGGCAGGCGACGGATGAGGTGTCGGTTCCTCATGCAGTCCCCGGAACCTGCCGTTTCCTACGCGGACGAACTGCGTCGTCTGCTTGGAAACTCACGT
>JBJEUL010000241.1:0-2587 GCA_051883835.1 Aristaeellaceae bacterium | reverse complement strand
CCCTGCGGGAGAACTTCTCGCGGGTGGAGATGTACCAGGGGCGAACCTACCGGGAGATCCTGACCATGGCGGGCGCCAGGCCCAACAATGTTGTTCATCAGGCCGACGGCCTGACCCTCCGCACCTGGCAGGAGCCGGGCTACGCCATCACCCTGCTGTTTGACCGGCACGACGTGTGCCTGGGGGTGGAGGACGAATCGTTCCTGAACTGAAGAAGGCCAACACAGGATGCGGAGCAACCATCGCATCCGCGATCAACAAAGGACCGGAAGGAGACGGATTCATGAAACGCAAGTATTGTCTGATGTTGCTGCTGCTGGCGGCAGCCTGCCTGATCAGCAGCCTGGCACTGGCTGATTCCTTTACGCTGATTACGATAAAAGGAGGCTCCCATTATGAGTATGACGGCTGCGGGAAGTCCATCAGCTTTGACGGGACGGTCAGAACCTGCAATGACACTCACTGCGACATCTATCACGGCAACGACAATCAGACCCATACGGTCACCATCCAGCACCGCCACTCCAGCGACGATGGCGATTATGCCGTGAGTGTCAATGCCGGGACGGAAAGCTGCACGCTGGTTTACGCCTTTACGACGCAGCCCACCTGCACCACCGAGGGCTACGACAACTATAGCTGCACCAAGTGCAAAAGCCACTACAAAACCAATGTTCAGAATCCGCTGGATCATACCTACCTGGATGTGTGGTACCCCACCTCGGATGGCAAGCAGCACTGCCGCAGCTGCGAGCGGTGCTTGTCGGGCGTTCAGTTCCGTGATCATGTGCCGGAGCTGGATCCTGCCGTAGCCGCCACCTGTGACAAGCCGGGTCTGACCCAGGGCTATCACTGCTCCGTGTGCCATTATGTGATGGTGCCGCAGATCCCCCAGTACAAGCACCACACCGAGGTCATCGACCCCGCTGTGGCCCCACCTGCACCACCACCGGCCTGACGGAGGGCAAGCACTGCTCCGCCTGCGGTACGGTGCTGGTGGAGCAGGAAGTCGTGTCCGTCACCAAGCACACCGAGGTCATCGACCCCGCTGTGGCCCCCACCTGCGCCAAGACCGGCCTGACGGAGGGCAAGCACTGCTCCGTCTGCGGCACGGTGCTGGTGAAGCAGGAGACGGTGCCCACCATTGCCCATACCGAGGTTATTGATGAGGCCGTCGCCGCCACCTGCACCAGGGATGGCCTGACGGAGGGCAAGCACTGCTCCGTGTGTGGCACGGTGCTGACGGCGCAGAAAGAGGTTTCCGCCAAGGGGCATGTCTACCCGCTGTGGCAGGCTGCGGGGAATCAAGTGCATACGGCGTCCTGTAGCCGCCATGGGTGCAGCCACACCGCAAGGGTCAGCTGTGCGCTGACGGAGCTGCAGGTGAATGAAGCAGCCTTCGCGGTCTGCCCTGTATGCGGGGAAAGCACAGCGGAGACTTTCCTGCTGGTCGAGGATGCGAAGTACAGGAATGTCGACCGGAACGCCATGCCCCGGGGCGAGCTGATGGTTCGCCTGCTGGCCGAGCCCTTCGGCACGGAGGCAGCGACCATCGGTGGGATGGAGAATACCGCCGCACCCCTGTGGGCCATGACGGTGATCTGCGAGCAGGCGGGCGAACCCCAGGCGCTGAAGGGCCGGATCCTGGTGAACGTGCCGCTGGAGACGGAGGAGGCCTTGACGCTGGTGCGGCTGGGCACGGATGACAACGGCCAGCCCTGCTGGACGGAGATCCCCTTCACCCTGGAAGCGGGCACAATGTCCTTCGAGACCGATCAGGCGGGACTGTTCCTGCTGCTCCAGGCTGCGTAAGGCACGGCAATTGACAAGGGTACGGGGCAGGGGGAAGGCGACTGGCCGTCCCCCTGCCATGAATATCATGCAATACAGTAGGAGGAATAGGATATGGCGATGATCCAGTGTCCCTGCTGCGGGAAGGAAATCAGCAGCAAGGCGGTCCGGTGTCCGGGCTGCGGCTATGAAATGCCCCGGGAGGAGCAGGCGCCGGTGTGCGATGAGTGCGGCACGGTGCTGCCGGAGGGCGCGGCGGAATGTCCTGCCTGCGGCTGCCCGGTGGTTGTCCATGAGGCGGCGCAGCCCCAGCGGGTATCGGTGGCGCAGGTGGAATGGCGGGGTATCCGGCCCGAAACGAAGCGGGCGTTGCTTATTGGCGCGGTGGTGGTCGCGCTGGTTCTGGTGATCGGCTTTGCCGTTTCTGCCGCGGTGAAGGGCAATCAGTCCGCTGCGTACAAGGACAAGCTGTCCAGCACCGTGTCGTCCATGTGGTCGGGCGCGGTTCAGGCGGAATCCGCCTGCACGCTGATCCATGATGTGTGGTACAACACCATCTATGAGAAGAGCAGCACCACCACGGACGCCTACACGAAGAACAGCGCGGGCAGCTTCTATGACGATTTCAACACCTCCCTGCTGATGCTGATGTGGAGCGACGAGTTCGAAACCAAAACAAACAACATCCGCAACAGCCAGACGAAGGTGGAGGCGGCCATGAAGGAGCTGCAGAATCCCCCTGCGGATCAGCAGAACGCCTACGCCGCCCTGCTCAGCCTGTACGATTCCTACATCG
>JBJEUL010000240.1:0-11271 GCA_051883835.1 Aristaeellaceae bacterium | reverse complement strand
GGGTGCAGGGGTGAAACCCCTGCGCAGGTCTGGGCGGCAGCCCAGCGCAACACCTCCAAACAATAAAAGGAAAAGAGAAAGCGTGAGTTTCCAAGCAGACGACGCAGTCCGTCCGCGCTGGAAACGGCAGGTTCCGGGAACTGCACGAGGAAACGACCCGACATGCTGAGCTGGGAATCGTCCAAAAGAGAAATTCCCTATTGCCATGAAAAGAATATTTGCGATATACTATGAAACATGGAAGAATTTCCTTGCCCCTTTCGTTGCATGGGTGAGGAGATTCTCATTCGGAATGGAGGATGCCCAATGAAAAAACAGCTTGCGATTCTGCTTTCGCTCATGCTACTGCTGCTGGCCATGCCTGCCCTGGCCGAGCAGACAACCTTTGCCCTGAAAAAGGAGAACAACAAGGTCTTTGTAGGCGATACGGTGCAGATGGCCCTGACCCGCACCGGCGAGGCCACTGAGGGGGACGTGACCTACACCTCGTCCAATACGAAGTGCGCCACGGTGGATGCCAACGGCCTCGTCACCGGCCTGAGCAAGGGCCAAACGACCATCACCGCCCGCTTGCAGACAGCCAAGCGCACCTACAAGACCAGCCTGACTGTGACCGTGGCGGTGAAGGCGGAGGAAATCAGCGTCACGGAGGATGCCCTGTCCATCTACGCGGCTACGGATGCCTTCGTTGCGCCGCTGCTCCAGCAGGAAACCAGCCTGCCGGTGCTGGTGCTGCGCATGGGCAGCAATCAGGCCATCAAGGCTTCTGCCCTGCCCACCGCGGCCAATGACCGCACGGTCACGCTGTCCACCACGGATGAAAGCATTGTGCGCGTCAAGGGCAGCACACTCACTCCCCAAGCCGTCGGTGAATGCGACCTGACCATTGCCAGCCGTCAAAACCCGGAGGTCATCCGACAGTATCACCTGCTGGTGGTGCAGCCCATCAAGCAGATGAAGCTCACCGCAGAGACCAAGACGGTGGATATCGGCGGCAAGCTGCCCCTGTCGGTGAGCTATGCGCCGGACAACGCATCCATCAAGGCCGTGACCTGGACCAGCACCAACGAAAAGGTTGCCACGGTGGATGCCAGCGGCGTTGTCACCGGCGTGAGCAAGGGCAGCGCGACCATCAAGGCCACGGCGGCGGACGGCTCCAAGCGCATAGCCTCCTTCCAGGTGACGGTGCGCCAGCAGCCGACCAGCATCACCCTGAAGGAAAGCAGCGTGGTGGTGAATGTGGGTTCGTACAAGACCCTGTCGGCCACCGTCCTGCCCGCCAATGCCAATGACAAGACCGTAACCTGGGAATCCTCGAATACGCAGGTGGCTACGGTGAACGCCAAGGGCCGCGTAACGCCCGTTGCGCCCGGCACCTGCATCATCACCTGCCGCAGCAAGAACTATGCGTCCGTGTATGCCACCGCCAAGGTGGAGGTTCGCCAGCTGGTGACGAAGATTACCTTCGCGGACACGAATGTATCCTTCAATGTGGGCGATACCTGCCAGCTGTTCTGGCAGACGTCCCCGGCCAATGCCACCAACACGGCCCTGACCTTCAGCAGCAGCAATACGAAGGTGGCCACGGTCAGCAGTGACGGCGTGGTCACGGGTCTGAAGCGCGGCAGCTGCACCATCACCGCCACGGCAACGGACGGCAGCAAGAAGAAGGCTACGGTGAAGATCAGCGTCCTGCAGCCGGTGCTGGGTGTCCACATGGAGAACGACACCGTCCGCGTGGGCGTGGATGAAAGCTGCACCCTCCGGGCCGTTCTGGAGCCTTCCGATGCCAGCAACACGGCCATGACCTGGACGAGCGCGGATACTTCCATTGCCCGGGTCAAGGGCAGCCGCAACAAGCCCACCGTCACCGGCGTGCGCTGGGGTACGACCACCATCACCGGCGTGACGCAGGACGGCGGCTATACCACCACCGCGACCATCAATGTGGGCAATTACGACCAGGCGTTGAAAATCACCGACCTATATCTGACCGACAACAAAATCAAGATTGTGGTCAACAACGAGAGCAACATGACCGTCACCCGCTTCTCCTTCGACATTGAGTGCTACGACATCTACGACGCACCCCTGGTGTGCAACGAGAACGGCACCAACATCTTCTCCGGCAGTTACCGCCTGACGCTCTACGAGGGCGACAATACCCAGCATGGCCGGTTCAACTTTGACCAGTATGTGCAGCCGGAGAAGTCCATTGGCCGCGTGGTCATGCGCATCACCGGCTACAGCACCGATACCGGCTATCGCCGGGACATCCGCAGCGACCGTCAGCCGGTGCTGGAGTTCCGCATCAGCAGCTTTGTGGGCGCGACCCCCACGCCGGTTCCGGTGGTCACGCCTTCCTCCGATACAACGACCTGACAACAAGTGCGGCGCACCCAAAGCAAGGGTGCGCCGCATTTTTGCTGCAGGGTGAGCGGATGGGTATGGCTCAGTAGATGACCGTATCCTGCGTGCCGGAGAAAGCCTGCCAGCACAAATGGAAAGCCTTGCGGGAGATCTTGCAGATGCGATCCTGCATGCTGTCACTGGAGCCATTGGTCACGAGCGCAAAAACAAACTGTGTTTCGGGATCAAAGTACACATTGCACACAATGCCCCCGGACATGCCCTGGTGTCCATAAAGCAAGCGGCCCTTGACCAGATTGCTCACCCGGTGGACACAAAGTCCGTAGGGGGATGAACAGGTGATGCCCGGCTGTCCGTTCTGATCAGCCAGCATCATAGCCACGGTTTCGGGCTGCAGGATGGTCACCCCCTCCAGCGTGCCGCCCTGACACAGCAGCATGCCGATGCGGCAAAGGTCGCGGCCCTTCATCCAGAGGGTGCCAATGGTCTTGCGATAGTGGGTCTCAGGATTGACACCGCTGTCCCAGTGGGTATCGGAGAGCAGCTTGGAGCGTGTCACCCGCAGGGCTTTCTCCGATGTGTACAGGGCCGTGATGTTCTCAGGTGTACCCACCAGTGTTTGATGGTATCCTGCATCAATGCCCAGCGGCTCAAACAGGCTGCTGACAACGGAATCATTCAGGTTCTTCCCGGTTACAGCTTCCATAAGGCTGCCCATGATGCCTGCACCAAAATTGGAATATTCATACGCACTGCCGGGTGCGTACTTGCGGAAATTGCTCCACTTTTTCCTTGAATCGGCCAGCAGGTCAGACAAGAGATTGGACGAATTGCTGTACCCGCCATCGGAATGCAGGGACGAGGTGTGCGTCATGAGCTGCCGCAGGGTGACAGGCGCGTTTTTCGCATAGGGATTGGTGACGCTGTAGCCCAGGTAGGTGCCGATGTTCTCATCCAGGTCCAGCAGTCCCTGCTCCACCAGCTGCATGATATGGACGGCGGAAACCATCTTCGTTACCGAGGCGATGCGGAAGTAGGTGTCCGCACTGACGTGAATCCCTGCTTTCACATCGGCGTAGCCGTAGAGGTATTCATAGACGATTTCGCCGTCCTTGGCCACATACAGGGCTGCGCCGGTGGTCTTGTGATTCTTGAATACCTTGGCGATGGCTGCGTCAAGGTCGCTGCTTTCAGCCAGGGCATGGCAGGGGAGGAGAAGCAGACAGAGAAACAGGGTGATGAGCTTCTTCATTGCGGAGGACTCTCACTTTCCTTAGCATATGGGATACAGGATAGTATAGCACATCCTTGATGATTTTGGCAATTTTCTCAGCCGTGCTGTTTGGTGGACGCGGCACGGATGCCGTTAGGACTTTGCCGCTTCCAATGCGGACGCGCTGTGTTGACGCTCGGGCCGTTCCTGTTGACCGACGCGGTTCGGGTTTGATTTCGGCGCAGGATGTGCTATAATGGTTGCGATTTTTGCACAGGAGGCGCATGATATGGCGGATGTGGTGGTGATTGGCGGTGGTCACGCAGGGTGTGAGGCCGCGCTGGCAGCAGCCCGGATGGGCATGGATACCCTGCTGCTGACCCTGAACATGGACGGTGTGGCCCTGATGGCCTGCAACCCGGTCATTGGGGGTTCAGCCAAGGGGCATCTGGTGCGGGAGCTGGACGCGCTGGGTGGCGAAATGGGTCGCGCCATTGACGATACCTTCCTGCAAAGCCGCATGCTCAACACCTCCAAGGGCCCTGCCGTGCATGCCCTGCGCGCACAGGCGGACAAGCAGCAGTATCAGAATCGCATGCGCCATGCCCTGATGACCCAGCCCCGGCTGACCGTGCGGCAGGGGGAGTGCGCTGCCATCGAGACAGAGGGCGCGCGGGTCGTGGCTGTCACCACCACCACGGGACAGCGCATCGCCTGCCAGACGGTGGTTGTGGCCACGGGCGTGTATCTGAAGAGCCGGGTCATCATCGGGCAGTGGCAGCAGGACAGCGGCCCGCAGGGGTTGATGAATGCCGGAAGCCTGTCCGGGAGCCTGACGGAGCTGGGCTTTGCGCTGCGCCGCTTCAAGACCGGCACCCCGGCCCGGGTGGATGTGCGCACCATCGACTTTGACGAAATGACACCCCAGCCCGGGGACAATCCTGTCACGCCCTTCTCCTTCATGACCGACAGGACGCTGACCAACACCCACCAATGCTATCTGACCTGGACCACGCCGCAAACCCATGACATCATCCGCGCCAATCTGCACCGTGCGCCGCTGTATTCAGGGCAGATTCACGGCATCGGCCCCCGCTACTGCCCCTCCATCGAGGACAAGATTGTCCGCTTTGCCGACAAGGACAAGCATCAGGTGTTTCTGGAGCCGGAGGGCGCACAGAGCCATGAGTGGTATGTGCAGGGCATGTCCACCTCCCTGCCGGAGGATGTGCAGTGGGCCATGTACCGCAGTGTGCCGGGGCTGCGCCGCTGCGAGCTGACCCGGCTGGCCTATGCCATCGAGTATGACTGCATCGACAGCCGGGAGCTTCGGCCCACGCTGGAATCCCTGCGCATCGGCGGGCTGTTCTTCGCGGGACAAATCAACGGTACCAGCGGCTATGAGGAAGCCGCCTGTCAGGGACTCATCGCGGGCATGAATGCCGCGCTGTCCCTGCAGGGGAAGCAGCCCTTCATCCTGACGCGGGACATGGCGTATATCGGCGTGATGACCGACGACCTGACCACCAAGGGTACGGACGAGCCTTACCGCATGATGACCTCTCGGGCGGAGCATCGGCTGTACCTGCGTCAGGACAACGCTGACCTGCGCCTGACCCGCCTGTCCTACGAGGCCGGGCTGGCGGACGGGGAGCGCATGGCGCGTGTGGAGCGCAAGGCCCGTGACACTGCCGCGCTGACGGACATGCTGCGCACCACCCACTATGTGCCCTCCGCCCAGCGGGACGCCTGGCTGACGGCCCATGGACAGCCCATCCCGGCGGCAGGTGTGACGGCGGAGGAGCTGCTGCGCCGTCCGGAAATCGGTATCGACAGCCTGACGGAGCTGACGCCTGCCATCGGGGATTACAGTGCCGCGGCCCGGGAGCAGAGTGAAATCACCGTGAAATACGCCGGCTACCTGACGCGGCAGGACGCGCTGATTCGCCGCGCCCGGGAGCTGGAGGACACGCTGCTCCGGGAGGATATGCCCTACGACCAAATCACCACCCTGCGCCTGGAGGCCCGGCAGAAGCTCATGCGGCAGAAGCCCCGTTCGCTGGGTGCCGCCAGCCGGATTCCGGGCGTGTCACCGGCGGATGTGGCGGTGCTGATGGTCTGGCTGGAGCAGCACAGGCACGACGGTGAGCAGATGTAAAATTTGATGTAGTGTGCTTGACAGACCCATGAAATTCTTCTATCATTTCATCAATAGAAGGGAGTGATATCCATGAAGAAAATTGTGGCATGGCTGCTGGCTTTTTTGGTGCTGCCTGTGATGGTGCTTGCGGAGGACAGCGCAGCGGTGCAGGCGGCCCGGCAGCTGGTTCCGGCATCCGCCGTGCTGACGGAGCTGGAAGTAGAGAACGGGTTGACCGAGGTGGAATTCACCGATGGCCTGACGCGCTATGAGGTGACGCTGGACAGGGACAGCACGCCGCTCGTGCTGGAGCAGGAATGGCGCGATGGCGAGGTCATTGCGCAGGCCCTTGCGGATACCGATGAATCCCGGGAGCTGGTGGAAGCATACCTTCAGGAAACGCTGGGGGCGAAATGCCTTTACATCCTGCGGGGCGCGAACAGCACGAGGTATTACTGGGAGATTTTTGCCGCCACGGACACCGATGTGCTGGTTTTGACAGGTGATACCACGGACGGCGGCGTGCTGACGGTGAAGCGGTTCTTCAACGCATCCGTCATCAGCCCGTCCGACATGTTCACGGACCTGCGCGCACAGCTGGGAGATTTCGGCGTGGTCGAGCTGGATCTGGAGCTGGAAGAAGGCCGGCTGGTTTATGATGGAGAGGCTGTGCTGGAAGGGAAGCGTTATGCGTTCGAGGTACTGGCAGCGGACGGTTCGCTGCTGACATGGAAGAAGGACTGACGGCCTACGGGCTCAGACCGCACGGAATCCAAGCCGTGCGGTCTTTTTGCTTGCCCCTTTTGTATAAATGTGATACACTGGTGCGGAATGAATCGCATGATCACAGGGCCATACGCCCATGAAAACCCAGGAGGTACGTTCCATGAGTGAAGAAAAGAAGAAAAAGGGTCTGTTTTCCCGCCTGTTTCAGGGCCTGACCAAGACTCGCAGCAACCTGACCGAGAAGGTTGATGAGCTGGTGCGGGAGACCCGCAAAATTGACGAGGATTTCTATGAGGAGCTGGAGGACATCCTGCTCATGGCCGACTGCGGCGTAAAGGCCACCACCGCTATCATGGATGAGCTGCGCGCTCAGGTCAAGGCGCAGAATGTGAAGGAAGCCGCCCAGGCCCGGGAGATGCTCAAGGCCATCATGGTCAAGGAGATGGACATTCCCCGTCCGCCGCTGAAGTGGCCGATGGTTATGCTGATTGTGGGCGTGAACGGTGTGGGCAAGACCACCACCATCGGCAAGCTGGCCCTGCGCTTCCAGTCCATTGGCCGCCGGGTGATGCTGTGCGCCGGTGACACCTTCCGCGCCGCCGCTGCCGAGCAGCTGACGGTGTGGGCGGAACGTGCCCGTGTGCCCATTGTCAAGCATGACGAGGGTGCCGACCCTGCCGCTGTGCTGTTTGATGCCATCAAGGCTGCCAAGGCGCAGGGTGCCGACCTGCTGCTGGTGGATACCGCCGGTCGTCTGCACAACAAGAAGAACCTGATGGATGAGCTGAACAAGATGCGCCGCGTGCTGGACCGTGAATATGCCGAAGCGGATGTGCGCTGCATTCTGGTGCTGGACGCGACCACCGGCCAGAACGGCCTTGCTCAGGCCCGGGCCTTCAAGGAGGTCTGCGAGGTGGGCGGCATCATCCTGACCAAGCTGGACGGCACAGCCAAGGGCGGCATTGCGCTTGCCATCCGTCAGGAGCTGGCGGTGCCGGTATGGTACATCGGTGTCGGCGAGGGCATCGACGATTTGCAGCCCTTCTCCGCCAAGGATTTCATTGACGCGCTGTTTTGATGAGGGAGGACGCGAGGGGCTCTGCCCCTCGACCCCGCCAGAGGGGCATTGCCCCTCTGGACTCCCTTTCGGGTGAGCCGTTGCTGGGTTCCTTCGATGCAGGGGTCACGCCGCGCGGAGGGCGCGGCGCGACGCGGAACAGGCGGCGGTTTGGTGACGAAATGGGGAGAAGCTCCTGGCTGTAATCATCAAGGAGGAAGGATTATGCCATCCCTGTCCACCTATAAGTCTGAGCTGGATTATGCCTACGCGCCGGGGATTTTCCCGGCCATGGAATGCTTGCTGCATCGGCCTGATGCCGCCCGCCGGGTGCTGCTGCACAGCAAGGCGGAAGGCACAGAGGGCGCGGAGAAGCTGACCCGGCTGGCGGAGCAGCTGCACGTCCGGGTGGAGTTTGCGGACAAGGCCCTTGCGCGCATTTCCGGGAAGGAAAACTGCTTTGCAGCGGCGGTGTTCGCCAAGTTTGACGATGCCCCCCGGGCGGACAGGCCCCATGTGGTGCTGCACAATCCGTCGGACTGCGGCAACGTGGGTACCATTCTGCGCACGGCATTGGGCTTTGGGGTGGAGGATGTGGCCCTGATTCGGCCATGCGTGGACGTGTTCGACCCGCGTGTGGTGCGGGCCAGCATGGGCGCGATGTTCCAGCTGAGACTGCGAACCTATGACAGCTTCGAGCAGTATCAGGCGGAGCAGCCTGGGCGGATGCTGTATCCGTTTATGCTGGACGGTTCCCGTTCCCTGCCGGATGTGCTGGCGGGGGAGGTGCCGGACAGTTGGACGCTGATTTTCGGCAACGAGGGAAGCGGACTGCCTGCGGCATTCTCGCAGATGGGGCAGCCTGTGCGCATTCCCAGCAATGACCGGGTAGACTCGCTGAACCTGTCGATTGCCGCCGCCATCGGCATCTACGGCTTCACGCAGAAAAATCTTGCACGCTAACCCAACTCCAGGGCTCGCGCCAGCGGAAAGGGGTCAAGGGGCGATGCCCCTTGTGGGGTGCAGGGGTGAAGCCCCTGCGCAGGTCTGGGCGGCAGCCCAGCGCAACACATTCAAATACCCCAAGGGAAAGGAAAAAAACAGAGTTTCCGAGCAGACGACGCAGTTCGTCCGCGTAGGAAACGGCAGGTTCCGGGGACTGCACAAGGAACGACCTCATCCGACCTCGCTCCGCTCAGCCACCTTCCTAAGAAGGGGAAGGTTTTTCGCTGGGCATGCTGGCTTCGTCACTTCATTCACGCAAGGGGCCGTGCTTCCGAAAGGATAGCACGGCTTTGGTGTGTTGCTGAGTGAGGTCGCACGGATGCAGACGTTGGAACATGCCGTTTCCAACGCGGACGAACTGCGTCGTCTGCTTGGAAACTCACGCTTTTCTCTTTCCTTCTGGCTGTTCTAACGTGTTGCGCTGGGCGGCTGCCCAGACCTGCGCAGGGGCCTTGCCCCTGCACCCCACAAGGGGCATCGCCCCTTGACCCCTTTCCGCTGGCGCGAGCCTTTGGAGGTTATTTGGTTTGTTGACGGCGGGCAAGCAGACGCAGCAGACTGCCCAACGCACGGGGAGCCTTGACGCATACCATGCGCACGCTCATGCACTCACCTCCCTGTTCGTCAGACTATCGCCGGGACAGATGAAGCAGCGCACAGCCCGCGGCGATCAACAGCACGCCTGCCAGCGCAGCCCATGCCCACCCGGGGATGCACAGAAACATCAACAGCAGCCCCGCTGCCAGCAGAACTGCCCCCAATGCCGCCAGCGGAGCCATCCCCCGGCCATGGCGGGGAGGTCGCGGCCTGTGGTTCCGACAGTCACACATGCTCATCCCCTCATTTCATTTCCAGCCTATGCGGGAGAGCCGCCACAGTGACCAGCCACAGCAAAATTTCTGCCTGTCCGTGCATCAAAAAAGCACCTCCGCGTCCGGCTGAATCCACCGGGACGGAGATGCACCGTGGCCCATCAGCGGCCTATGCCGGTCAGGTCGTGATGCCCAAAGGGGAAAATCACCTGGCATACCCGGCCTACCATCATGCTGCGCGGGAGCGGCCCCACGCGGCGGCTATCGTTGGAGCTGTCCCGGTTGTCACCCAGAACGAAGTATTCGTCCGGGCCCAGGACACGCTCGGGCATGCTGCGGCGAAAGCGGTTGCGCATAGGGTCAAGGTAGGGCTCATCCAGCGGCTGACCGTCAATATGCACCACGCCCTCGATGATGGCAATGGTCTCCCCGGGCAGGCCAATCACCCGCTTGACGAAGGACTGCCGGATGCGCTTCCACCTGTCCAGATACCGCCCCGGATAATGGCAGATGACCACATCCCCGCGTCGGGGCTGGCCAAGGCGATAGGCCAGACGGCTGACCAGCAGCCATTGCCCCGTGCGCAGCGTGGGCTGCATGCTGCTGCCCTTGACCCGTGCCAGCTCCACCACCGTCAGGCGAAGGGCCACTGCCGCCGCCAGCATGCACACAAAGAGAATGATATCGGCCATCCATGCGCCGCCGTCCTTTCATGGCAGGGTCAGCCCTGCTGTGCGGGGTCGGGCCCCTGAATGAGCAGCTTCTTGCGCCGCTTGAGGAATGTTTCCCTGTCCATCATGACAATGCGCCCACAGCCGGAGCAGCGAATCTTGATGTCTGCGCCGGTGCGGATGACCGTCCATTCACTGGAGCCGCAGGGGTGCTGCTTGCGGGTCAGCACCACGTCGCCCAGCCGAATTTCCTGAGCTGTATCCATGTGCGTTCACATCCTTCCTGCGTGAGGCTCGTCGGTTCCATTATACATGCTTTGCGCCCCACTGGCAAGGCGTGGCAGCGCAACAAAAGCCGCCTGCGTTGCAATTTCCCTCCAGTGCTGGTATAATGGGCATACAAGGCAGAGGAGGCGATTCGCTTGGCGAGGGCAATGAACCCGGTGGGCGTGTTCGACAGCGGCGTGGGCGGTATCAGTGTGCTGGCGGAGCTGCGCCGCGTGCTGCCCCGGGAGGACTTCCTCTTTTATGGCGATACAGCCCATGCCCCCTATGGCACCAAGCGGCCCGAGGAAGTGCTGGGCTTTGTCCGGGGCGTGATGGCGCACCTGATGGACAGGGGCGTGAAGGCCGTGGTCATCGCCTGCAACACGGCCACCAGCGTGGCGGCAGAGGAGCTGCGCAGGCAGAGCGAAATCCCTATCATCGGCATGGAGCCTGCCCTGAAGCCCGCCCATGAGCTGCGCCACGGCGGACAGATTCTGGTGATGGCCACCCCCATGACGCTGCGCCTGCCCAAGTTCCAGCGGCTGATGGAACGCTACGGCGAGGGCGCGGAGCCGCTGCCCTGCCCAGGCCTGATGGATCTGGTCGAGCAGGAGAACTTCACGCAGGCCAAGCAGTATCTGCGTGAGCATTTCGCACCTTACGACATGACCCGTGTAGACGCTGTGGTTTTGGGCTGCACGCATTACACCTTCCTGCGGCCTGTGCTGGCAGAGCTTCTACCCGACCGGGTGCCTGTGCTGGACGGCAATCTGGGAACCGCCCGCCAGCTGGCGCGTGTGCTGGAATCGCGCGCCCTGCTCAATCCCAACGGCGCAGGCTGCATCACCCTTGAAACCAGCGGTGACCCTGCTGTGGTTCTCCCTGTGATGGAACGCCTCCTGCACCGCGCCTGACCCCTCCAAGGGAACGCGCCAGCGTCGAAGGGGTCAAGGGGTGATGCCCCTTGTGGGGTGCAGGGGTGAAACCCCTGCGCAGGTCTGGGCGGCAGC
>JBJEUL010000239.1:0-2595 GCA_051883835.1 Aristaeellaceae bacterium | reverse complement strand
ACAGCCTGACGCTTGGCAATCTGGCCCACCAGACGCTCGCCGTCCTTGGTGAAGGCCACAACGGAGGGGGTGGTGCGGTTGCCCTCGGCGTTGGCGATGACAACAGGCTGGCCGCCCTCCATGACGGCAACGCAGCTATTGGTGGTACCCAGGTCGATACCGATGATCTTGCTCATAGTGAAATCCTCCTCTTTAATGCAAACCAGTATTTGGTGTGGATGTCAATTGAATCTATATGCAGCAAAGGCACGTTTTGCCTTGACTGTCAGGGAAAAAGGCCTCAGTCGGGCACGACCTTGACCATGGCGTGGCGCAGCACGAAGCCGCCCATCATGTAGCCCTTTTGCAGCACCGCGCAGACCGTGCCGGGCTCGCCATCCTCCGGCGTACCCTGCAGGACGGCGTTCTCCACGCGGGGGTCGAACTTCTCGCCCTGACGGTCAATGGGCGTTACGCCCAGCTTGGTCAGCGCATCCCGCAGCTGGCGCAGGGTCATTTCCACGCCGGTGCGCAGGGCATCGTCCGCACTGCCTGCGGCATCAAGCGCGCGCTCCAGATTGTCCAGCACGGGCAGCATGGCCGTCGCCACGCTGCGCTGCCCATCGGCAAAGGCGTCAGTGCGGACGGACTCGTTGCGGCGGCGGAAGTTATCGAAATCGGCCTGCACGCGCTGGGCCAGGTTCAGGTACTCATCAGCCTTGGCGGTGGCGGCGGTCAGCTCCTGCTGGAGCTGCTGGACATCCACCGTTGTGGGGGTTTCCTGCTCCTGCTCGGCAGCCTCAGGCTGGGGAACGGTTTCTTCCATGGACGTTTCGTGCGGGTTCATGGACATGCTGTTGCCTCTCTTCCTTTTGAATGGGTTCTTTTTCATGGCTTGTCAGGCTCCTGCAGATTGCTTTCCGCGAACAGCTCTGTCAGCTGATGCCCCATCGTCCCCAGAATGGACAGCACCCGGCTGTAATGCATGCGGGTGGGGCCGATGACACCGATGGTCCCCTGCTGTCCTGTGCGGGTGGCATAGGTGGCGGTCACAATGGAACAGTCCGCCATTTCCGGCACGCCGGTTTCCGGGCCGATGCGCACGGTGAAGGCCATTTCTCCCTGCTGGGCGATGATGGAGGCGAGCTTGTCGCGGGTCTCCATCAGCGTGAGGAAGGAACGGGCCTTCTCCATATCGCTGTACTCGGGATAGCTGAGAATATTGCTGCGGCCGCCGATGGCCACATGGGGCGGGGCATCGTCCGCGCGTTCATGCAGGAAGGCATTGAGCCCCTGCAGCAGACGCTCGTTGTCGTGCATGCGCCCGGTCAGGGAGGGAATCAGCTGCGCTGCCTCCTGCAGGCTGCGGCCCCGAAGCTCCTGCGTCAGCGTGCGGGAGATGGCATAGAGCGTATCCCCGTCCAGCTGATCGGACACCCGAATCACCGTATCCCGCACAATGCCGCTGTCCGTGACAATGACCACCAGGGCGGAGGTATCGCTCACAGGCACCAGCTGCAGGGTGCGGATTTTGGGCTGCGGGCCGGTGGGGGGCAGCACCACGGCGGTGTAGTGGGTCAGGCTGGAAAGCACCTGCGCGGCGTGGTCAATCACGTCCTCCATCTGCCTGCGGCGGCCGGTGAAATGCGCCCGGATGGCGGCATCGCTGTCCGAGGCCAGACGGCCGGATCGCAGCAGCTGATCCACATACAGCCGGTAGGCCTTCGCGGAGGGGATGCGGCCGGCCGACACATGGGGCTGATCCAGATAGCCCAGCTCCTCCAAGTCGCTCATCTCATTGCGGATGGTGGCCGAGGAAAGTCCCATGTCGTACTTCTTGGAAATGGTGCGGGAGCCGACAGGCACAGCCGTGAGGATGTAGTCATCAATAATGGCTTGCAGAATTTTGAATTTCCGCTCATCCATGACCATGCTGGGATGCTCCTTTCCTTATGTGGGGGATGTTGTTAGCACTCGATGGGGTTGAGTGCTAACTACGGCTCTTATAATAGCCCCACTCGGGAGAAATGTCAAGGGTTTTTCCCGGGAAAGACTGTGAATTTTTTATGACGGGCGCGTCAAGGCATGGAACAAGCTGCTGGGCAGCATGTCAGCAAAACGAAAAAACCTTCCCCTTGCGAGGGAAGGTGGGCGAGCGGAATGAGGTCGGATGAGGTCGTTCCTTGTGCAGTCCATGGAACATGTCGTTTCCAACGCGGACGAACTGCGTCGTCTGCTTGGAAACTCGCGCTTTTCTTTTCCTTTTGACAATGCAAACGTGTTGCGCTGGGCTGCCGCCCAGACCTGCGCAGGGGTTTCATCCCTGCACCCCACAAGGGGCATCGCCCCTTGACCCCTTCGACGCTGGCGCGGTCCCTATTCGCTGAGCGTTTCCAGCAGCGTCAGGCTCTTGATGCGCCATTGACCGTTTTCCTTGGTCAGCACGGCGCGGTACCGGGCGGACTGCCAGCGGGGCGGATAAATCACGCTGTCGCCATAGGCGGCAATAGCGGCCTCCGCCTTGGTGCCCTTGATGCGCCCGTCAATGGCGGGAATGCGCTCGGTAATGTCCACCCGGCAGGTGTTGTCCCAGGGCCATACCCACATGAAGGACAT
>JBJEUL010000238.1:0-11316 GCA_051883835.1 Aristaeellaceae bacterium | reverse complement strand
GCCGCGGCCACTACTACTGGTACGGCGCGCAGTTCGGCTCCTTCGTGAAGGGCGCGATTCCCGCTGGCTATCCCGCCAACTTCTTTGAGCTGATTGAGGCCGCGAACAACGCCGCCGTCACCGACACCAACATGGGCTTCATCTTCGACGCGACCGCCGTGCAGAACGAGGTTGCTGCCTGCTCCGCCGTGGTGAACGAGTTCATCGTCGACCTGCAGTTCGGCTACATCGAGCTGGAAGACGTTGACGCCCGCATTGACGAGTTCGTCGCCAAGCTGCAGGCCAACGGCATCGACAAGGTTGTTGCCGAGGCGCAGGCTCAGCTGGACGCTTTCCGCGCTGGCAAGTAATCTCAAAGCTTCATCCCGTCACTGAACCTTAGGTCAACCACAGGGGGCAGTTCGACATGCATCCTTGCGTCGGACTGCCCCTTGTTCTGTCTGATGCCTGTACGGCGGCAGAGCCATGGGTGCAGCCCCGCACAGCCAAATCAATTGGAGGAACGCAAATATGCCTGACGGTGATTTTGTCTTTGCAACGCCGGAATCGCTGGGGATTCCGTCCGGGGCCGTGCAGGAAATGCTTGACGATATCACAGAGCACAGCATTCCCCTGCACAGCTTCATCATGATGCGTCACGGCAAGGTGGCGGCGGAAGGCTACTGCCCGCCCTTTGACAAGGATTGCAAGCACCGCATGTACTCCATCAGCAAGAGCATAACCTCGGTTGCCATCGGCATGCTGATTGGTCAGGGCAGGCTGTCGCTGGACAGCAAGGTGGCTGATTTCTTCCCTGAGTACCTGGGCGAGGATGTCACCCCCTATGCCTACAAGGCAACCGTCCGCCATCTGCTGATGATGGCCACCTTCAACGAAACCAACGCCTACAGCTTCTCCAGCGACGACTTTGTTCGGGTTTTCTTTCAAAACGACTATCCCAAGCAGATGCCCGGCACCATCTTCCATTATGACACCAACGCCACGGTGGTGCTCTGCGCCATCGTGGAGAAGATGACGGGCATGAAAATGCTTGATTTTATGCGGCCTCTGCTGGACGAGCTGGGCATTTCCAAGGACGTGTGGTGCGTGGAAACGCCCGAGGGCCGTTCCTGGACGGGCAGCGGCATTCTGTTCACCCCCCGCGACCTGGCGCGCTTTGCGCAGCTTTGCCTACACCGGGGCGAATGGAACGGCAAGCAGCTGGTTGACCGTGATTACATGATGCAGGCCACCACCAAGCAGATCGACACCCACGTCAGCGAATGGAGCATTTCCCGCTGCGGCTATGGCTACCAGTTCTGGATGGTAAAGGGCGGCTTTGCCTGCTGCGGCATGGGCGGACAGTTCGCCTTCATGTTCCCGGAAAAGGACGTGGTGATTGTCACCACCGCCGATGCCCAGCACATCAACGGCGGCGACGATTTCATTCGCCTGCATGTCGAAAAGCTGGTGGAGCAGCTGGCAGACAGTCCCCTGTCGGAAAATCCCGAGACACAGGCACAGCTGGCCAAGGCCCTGCAGCTGTCCCTGCCCATCACGCCCGGTGCGCTCACCTCACCCATGGCGGACAGGGTCAGCGGCGTGAAGTATGTCTTTGACGAGAACCGCTGGGGCTTCGACTGGATGACCTTGAACTTCCGGGCGGACTGCTGCACGGTGTCCTTCCGCAAGCGTGGTCGGGAAATGGCCATCCCGCTGTATCTGGGCCGCTATGGGGACTTCCTTTTCCCGGAGAAGTTCGCAGGCAGGAAGATTCATGTGATGGATACCAACTACCGCTGCGTCTCCAACGCTGCCTGGGACAGCGAGCACACCCTGGTGGGCGATGTGTTCTCGGTGGATGACTATCTGGGCTCCATCCGAATGCAGTTCACCTTCGTGGAGGACACGCTGACGGTGTTCATGACTGCGGCAGCGGAGAATTTCTTCCAGGACTACCGCGGCTATCTGGCCGGTCACATGGCCTCAAACTGACACGGAAGGAAGGAACCATACCATGAAAAAGTATGTGCTGGTGGGCACCGGCTGGCGTGGAACGTTCTCCTACATTGAGCCGCTGCTCAAGGAGTACGGCGACTGCGCCCAGCTGTGCGCCGTGTGTGACATCAACAGCAAGCGCGTCCAATTTCCCGGGGAGCATCTCCATGTGGAGCTGCCTGCCTATACCGATTTTGACCTGATGCTCCGGGAGCATCAGCCTGATGTGGTCATCGTCACCACCAAGGACTGCGCCCATGAGCAGTACATTGTCAAGGCCCTTGAATTCGGCTGTGATGTCATCACCGAGAAGCCCATGACCACCACCGATGCCATGTGCGCCCGCATCATCGAGACGGAAAAGCGCACAGGCCATCAGGTGACGGTCACCTTCAACTGCCGCTTCATGCCCTTCTATGTCCGGCTCAAGGAGCTGGTTTCCTCCGGCGCGGTGGGCGATGTGCTGAGCGTTCACTTCGAGTGGCTGCTGGACACCTCCCACGGTGCGGATTACTTCCGTCGCTGGCACTCCGTCCGGGCCAACTCCGGCTCCCTGCTGATTCACAAGTCCACCCATCACTTTGACCTGGTGAACTGGATCATTGACGACGAGCCTGTGAAGGTCAACGCCTTCGGCACCCGCCGCTTCTACGGCGACAACCGCCGTCCCCACGGCACGAACTGCCGCCATTGCCCTTCGGCCAAGGAATGTGAATTTTATTTCGACATCACCAAGGAAGAAGGCGGTCTGCTGCAGAAAGTCTATGCAGACTGCGAGGATGTGGACGGCTACCTGCGTGACCGCTGCCTGTTCTCCGATGTGATTGACATTGAGGACAGCGTATCCGTGAACGTGAAGTACCGCAAGGGTGCCGTCATGAGCTACTCCCTGACCGCCCATTCCCCCTACGAGTGCATGAAAATCGTCATCAACGGCACCAAGGGCCGTCTGGAGGGCGATACGGCCTTCGGCAAGGAGACCCTGAAGGTCTACAACCGGGAAGGCGAGTGCATCAACTACGACCGTGCTCACGTCAGGCAGCTTCCCGGCGGTCACGGCGGCTCCGACCCGGCCCTGCGGGATAACCTGTTCCGGGGCTACAGCGAGGATCCCCTCCACCAAATGGCGGATACCCGCGCAGGTGCCATGTCCATCGGCATCGGCATCGCCGCCAACAAGTCCATGGCGGAAGACCGCGCGGTATACCTGAGTGAATTCCTGGGCGACTACTACCCCGAAATCAAACCCGAAAAGTAACAAGCAAAGGAGAAAAGAACCATGCGTATTGTCATTTCCAAGACGGCTGACGATCTGGGCCTGCGCGCCGCGGAAGCCTCCGCCCAAATCATCAAGGAAGCCATTGCCACCAAGGGCCATGCCCGCATCATCCTGTCCACCGGCGCGTCCCAGTTTGAAACATTGGAGCATTTGGTGAAGGCCGACATCGACTGGAGCAAGGTGGAGATGTTCCACCTGGACGAGTATGTTGACCTGCCCGAAACCCATCCCGCCTCCTTCCGCAAGTACCTGAAGGAACGCTTTGTCGCCAAGACCAACGTGGGCGCGGCGCACTTTGTGGACGGCACCGCGCAGGGCATTGCCCAGCTCACCGAGGAAATCCGCAAGGCCCCCATCGACCTGGGCCTGATTGGCATTGGCCGCAATGCGCACATCGCCTTCAATGACCCGCCTGCGGACTTTGATACCAGGGTGGCGTATCTGATTGTCAATCTGGACACCACCTGCCGCAACCAGCAGGTGGGCGAGGGCTGGTTCGCCACCATGGACGATGTGCCGAAGCAGGCCGTCAGCATGAGCGTGTATCAAATCATGCAGTGCGAGCACATCATCTCCGCCGTTCCCCATGCGGAGAAGGCCTGGGCCGTGGCCAACACCCTGTCCCACGAGCTGACCAACACGGTGCCCGGCACCATGCTCAAGACGCATCCCAGCTTCCAGCTGTTTGTGGATGCCGCCTCCTACGCGGATGTGGGCGAGGTTCGCACGCTGGCGGGCGAAACCACGGTGGAGGACTATCGCTAAGTGTAGTCTGGCATAGCAGGAGGCCGGTTTGGTCAGGCGTTGATGAATGCTCGTCGCCGCGTGCGCCGAACCGGCCTTTCCCTGTTTTCCCATGCCTGCGCAAGGCCTGAAGGAGGATACAGCATGGAGCCAATCAGGATTGCCCTTTGGGGTGTGGGCGGCTATGCAGCCAACTATCTTCGCGCCATGGCCCAGCCCGAGCGGGAAGGTGTGCAGCTGGTGGGGGCCGTTGACCCGTTCTGCAAGGCTTGCGCCCTCTGCCCGGTCTATGATTCGGCTGAGGAGCTGTTTGCACACTGCCAGCCTGAGCTGGCGGTGATTGCCACGCCCATCCACTGCCATGCGGGGCAGGCCGTCACGGCCTTTCAGCACGGCTGCCATGTGATGCTGGAAAAGCCCATTGCGCCCGACCTGGCCAGCGTGCGGCGCATCCTGGATGCCCGGGATCAGGCAGGCAGGCTGCTGAACATTGGCTTCAACCTGTGCGCCAATCCCGTGGTTCGCGCTGTCCGGGCGGATGCGCAAGCCGGTGTGTTCGGCAAGCCGCTGCGGCTCAAGACCATCGTCCTGTGGCCCCGTGACCACGCCTACTATCATCGGGGCAGCGGCTGGGCTGGCAAAAAGCACACTTGCAGCGGCGAGCCGATTTACGACAGCGTGCTGTCCAACGCCACCGCCCATTACCTGATGAACATCCTCTACATGCTGGGCGAGCCGCTCGTGCAGCTTGCCTGCCAGACCTACCGCGCCAACAGCATTGAAACCTACGACACCGCCCTGCTCAGGGGATACACGGCTTCCGGCGCGGAGGTATTCGCAGCTGTGAGCCACGCTGTTGCACCGGACAAGGTGCAAAACCCCATCTTCCACTACGAGTACGAAAACGCCACGCTGACCTTTGGGGGCATCGGCCTGCGGGGCGACCACTTCCACGCCCATTGCAAGGACGGTACCGTCAAGGACTACGGCTCCGTCGGTGAGAATCATCTGGAGCCCTTCTGGAACATGATGGACGTGCTGCGCGGTCAGGACGAGCTTGCCTGCCCGGGTGAAACGGCGATGCTGCATGTGGACACCATCGAAAAGATGCGCATGCTTCAACCGGAGGCCACGCCCTTCCCGGACAGCTGGAAAACCCAGCGGGATGGCTACACCTTCGTTCCGGGGCTGGCGGAGGAGCTGTTCCGCTGCTATGAGCAGCACGAGCTGCCCCGCTGGAACATGGCGGCAGAAAGGCTGGCGCGCCTATGATGCGTCTGGATGCTGCGCGCAGCAGGGATGATGTCGCCTTCCGCACCGGCTTTTCGGACAGCCATGATTTGGTGCAGGTCTTTCGCGGCATGAACGCCGTCCTGACGGAGAATCATCCCGTGGATTTCCGTCTGGCTGCCCTGCAACGTAAGGGACATCGGGATATCTGGCATGTGGACCAGGTGCTGTCCTTTGCAACGGACGAGTGCACGCCCATGGTCATCAACGGCGAGGACATCGGCGGCAACCATGGGCATCCCTGCGCCGTGCGGGTGTGGCTGCCTGCGCATGGGCTGGATGTGCGGGATATCGGTTCGCTGTGGATGGACACAAGCGGCATGCGCTTCACCCTCCTGCGGGTGGAAGCCGCGGACAGGCTGCTGTTCCTGTCGGACAACATCGGGCCTTCGCGCACCGTGTACGATTTTGCCGACCACATCTGCGGGACGCTGCGCTATGTCTCCGATGGATGCCACGGACACAGCCTGCACCCGGAGAAGCAGACCGGTCATGTCCAGCTGACCCCCGCCATCCGGCATTTGCAGCGGGAAGCTGTCTGCTTCCGGGACGGGCAATGGGAGGAAATCGGCTCCTTCATGCCGAACTGCGAGTGTGCGGAGATTCGCGAGGTATACGAGATTATCAACCCTGCGACGGTTGCCCAAGCCCTGCGGATGCACCGGCCGCCCGAGGGGTATGCCGCCCCGCCTTCTCTGGCACAGGGTGAGGCCATGCTGCTGCATCGGATGACCTACCGCATCTACGCCGATGGCACGGTGCTGTGCGACTTTGACCATCAGCTGATGCAGGATGTTCATCTGTCCTGCTATCTGGGCATCATGCACCAGGAGCAGTGCGACCTATTCGGCGGGGGGCTGTGGCGGTACATCCCCAAGCTGCGCCCCTTGGAGGACAAGGGCCGATGGCTTGACTTTTCCCGGCCCTGCCTTGTTTCGGCAGACACGATTCCCAACCATCTGCCCCTGACCCCGGACAAGTGGCTTCGTCCCGACGCGCCCCCGGACAGGCAGGTGGACTTCTTCCGCCGCCCGGACGGCAGCAACACCGTTGGGTTTGCCTCGGGCTTCCTGCCGCTCTACGATGGCGCGCCGGACAAGCGCAGGAACAGCCTGACCGATGCCGGTGTGCTGGTTTCCTCCTGCAAGACCTACCCCACCTTTGCAGGCGGCCTGGCGAACATGCGTCATCCGCACCGGGAAAGCACGGATGGTTCCATGCGCTTTGCCACGCTGCGGGGCGTTGCCTACCGGCAGTATTTCCAGCCCCGCGGCGAGGATGCCAGCCTGTACACCATTCCCTGCGGCGATGACCGCTATGTGTACATGGATTTCTTCGGCAGTGCGCCGCAATGCCTGCATGCAGACATGCCGCCCGGTGCGCAGGCGATCCTGCTGGAGGCTTCGGAGCAGTGCCGTGTGGATGCATCCGGCCTGTCGGCACAGGCACAAAGCGGCTATGCGGTATTCCGCCTGCACGCTGCACAAAGGAAGGATTGACAGCCATGGTTCTTGTGTGCCTTGTGACCCTGATGATTGTGTTCTTCTCGTTCCAGTCCCTGTTTACGCGCCTGTATTCAGCGAATTACGCAGGGCCAGCAACCAGCAATGCCACATCGGTGTTTTCTGTATGCTACGGCGTGTTCGTGGCGGCGGCGTCCTTCTTTCTGGGGGGCATGAGCTTTGCGCCCTCGTGGCAGACCGTGCTGCTGGGGCTGCTCAATGCCGGGATGCTGATTCTCTACAACACATCCATCATCGAGGCAGGGAATCGGGGTTCCTATTCCTTCCTGATGGTGGCCAGCATGTTTGGCGGCATTCTGGTACCGATGGCCGTGGGCGTGCTGTTTCTGGGGGAACAGCTCACCGGGCTGCAAATCATGGGCGTTGTGCTGATGCTGATCTCTCTGGTGCTGATGAACATGCAGTCCATTTCCCTGAAGGGTGCGTCCAAGAGCTACTATGTCTGGTGCATCGCGCTGTTCTTCGCCAACGGCCTGTACGGAGCCATCAACAACCTGCAAACGCAGGTCATGGACGGTGCCCAGCGCACGGAAATGCTGACGATTCTCTATCTGGGCTCCGCGCTGGCGGTCATCGCCATGGAAGCCATGCGCGGCAAGGGCCGTCAATTGTTGGAGGGCTTCCGCATGGGGAGGAAGTCATGGCTGTATGTCATCATCGCCTGCGTGAGTGCCACCGCAGCGGCCAACCTGCTGCTGTATATCCTCACACAGATGGAATCCAGCATCCTCTACACCATCGACAGCGGCGCGGTGCTGGTGCTGTCCATGCTCTACGCGCTGGTGCTGTTCAAAGAAAAGCCTTCCAAGGAGCAGGCAGTGGGCATGGCAGCTGCTGTGGTCAGCATTGTGCTGATGAACATCCCGTAACCCTCGCCGGGTGTGCGCCCGGCATCATCCTATGCGAAAGTACGTCTTTGACGGAGGGAACAGACAATGAAACTTGGTCAAGTCGGAAGAACCATTCGTGCAGGCATCATCGGTCTGGGCAGCCGCAGCGTTGACCACATCCGCGAGCTGGTGTGCATGAAGGATGTGGTGCTGGTCGCCGTGTGCGACGTGTACGAGGACCGTGTGCAGCATGCGCAGGATGTCATCGAGCAGGCCACGGGTGTGCGTCCTGCGGGCACCTGCGATTACCGGGAGCTCAATGCCCGGGACGATATCGAGGCCGTGTTCATCTTCACCAGCTGGCAGACCCATATCGCCATCGCCGTGGACGCGATGAAGCACGGCAAGACGCCTGCGCTGGAGGTGGGCGGCGCGTCCTCACTGGACGAGTGCTGGCAGCTGGTGCGTGTCAGCGAGGATACTGGCATCCCCGTGATGCTGCTGGAAAACTGCTGCTACAACCGGGAGGAAATGGCCCTGCTGAACATGATTCGTCAGGGCGTGTTCGGGGAGCTGGTGCACTGCCGGGGCGGCTATCAGCATGATTTGCGGGATGAAATCGGCAACGGCGATATCAACCGCCATTACCGGCAGGACAACTTCCGCTGCCGCAACGGTGAGCTTTACCCTACCCATGAGCTGGGCCCCATCGCCACCTATCTGAACCTGAACCGGGGCAACCGCATGCTGTCGCTGGTATCCATGTCCAGCAAGGCTCTGGGCGAGCATCTGTGGCTGGAAAAGCACCGGGCCGGTACGCCGCTGGTGAACACCCGCTTCAATCAGGGCGATGTGGTCACGACCATGATTCGCTGCGCCAACGGCGAGACCATCCTGCTCACCCACGACTGCACCCTGCCCCGCCCCTATTCCCGCGGCGGCTATGTTCAGGGCACCAAGGGTCTGTGGGAGGAGGACGGACGGTTCATCTATCTGGAGGGCCGCACGCCGCCCAGCGAGCATGGTGCGCATCTGTTTGAATCCGATGCGCCCTATATGCAGGAATACAAGCATCCCCTCTGGCAGGAGTACGAGGAATACGGCCTGCGCGGCGGCCATGGCGGCATGGACTATCTGGTGGTGCGTGCCTTCATTGAGTCGCTGCAGAAGGGTGTCCCCTTCCCCATCGACGTGTACGATGCCGCCGCCTGGATGGCCATCACCTGCCTGAGCGAGCAGTCCATTGCCATGGGTTCCATGCCGGTGGCGGTGCCGGACTTTACCGATGGCAGGTGGAGCTGCCGTCCCGCGCGTCCGGGGGATATCTTCTCGCTGGACAGGGTGTATCCGGAAGCCTTCGAGGAGTAACCCCACGGCTGAAAGGAGCGTTGCAGCATGGACGCGAAGGAAATTCTCTCCCAGCTGACGCTGGATGAAAAGGCCGCGCTGCTCACCGGCGGCGAAGGCAGCATGGCCACCGCCGGTGTCCCCCGTCTGGGCATTGCGCCCAAGAACCTGGCCGACGGCCCCCATGGCGTGCGCAGCTATGAACCCGGCTCCAACTGCACCACCCTGCCCTCCATGTGCGCCCTGGGTGCCACATGGAGCCGCGAGGCTGCGCAGCAGGCAGGCCGAACCATGGCCCTGGACTGCATCCACCACGGCAAGCAAATGCTGCTGGGGCCGGGGCTGAACATCAAGCGCAACCCGCTCAACGGCCGCAATTTTGAGTATGTCTCCGAGGACCCCATCCTGACGGGAGAAATCGCCGGGCACGTGGTCAAGGGCGTTGAGGAATGCGGCATTGCGACCTCCGCGAAGCACTTTGCGCTCAACTCACAGGAAACCTACCGGCAGGAAATCAGTGCCGAGGTGGACGAGCGCACCATGCGGGAAATCTATCTGCGGGGCTTTGAGCGGGCCATCCGCATCGGACATCCCACCAGCATCATGTGCGCGTACAACAAGATACAGTCCATCTGGTGCTCGGAGAACCGCGGGCTGCTGACGGAGATTCTGCGGGAGGACTGGGGCTACGAAGGTATGGTGCTTTCGGACTGGGGAGCGGTGCATCACGGAGCCAAGGCGGTGAAGGCCGGGCTTGACCTGCGCATGCCCGGCAATCCCGACACCATCCGGGATGTGAAGGAGGCCCTTGCCCGGGGCGATTTGAGCATGGAGGAGGTTGACCGGTGCGCCGAGCGTGTGCTGAACTTCCTGCTGCGTCCTGTACCCAAGGAGGAAAGCTATGACCGCGCTGCCCAGCATGAAGCCGCCCGGGAGGTGGCCCGGGAGGCCATTTGCCTGCTGCGCAACGACAGGGAGCTGCTGCCCATCACGCCGCAGAAGTACAAGCGCATCTGCGTGACCGGTGAATATGCCGTCCGGCCCTACATCAACGGTCAGGGCAGTGCGGAGGTGTTCACGGAGCCTGATACCATGGACACGCCGCTGGACTGCCTGCGCCATCTGCTGCCGGATGTGCAGATTGACTATTTCGACTATCTTCCCCGCAAGAAGCCCGACACCATGCTCTGGCACACCTTTACCCAAAGCATGCCCGGCATCCGGGATTACGACCTGGTGCTGGTGTTCACCGGTGCGGAGCCCAGCGATGATTCCGAGGAATTCGACCGGGGCAGCAATCATCTGGCGGGCTTCATTGAGGATGTCATGCGCAATGTGACCGCGCACAATCCCAACAGCGTGCTGGTGCTTTGCAGCGGCAGCTCCACCTTCAGGAGTCCCAAGGCGGATGCGTTCCCGGCCATTGTGCAGATGTGGCCCGCGGGCGAGGGGGCCGGGCAGGCTATTGCCGAGGTGCTGGCAGGCCGAATCAATCCCTCCGGCAAGCTGAGCGAGACCTTCCCCACCTGCATGCGGCGTGACCTTGACCTGACCGGAAATGGTCTGGTGCTGGAGTACAACGAGAAGTGGCGCGTGGGCTATCGCTACTACGACCTGCACCCGGAGGAAATCTGGTTCCCCTTTGGCCACGGGCTGCATTACACCACCTTTGACTATGCCAATGCGGCCATTGCGCCCAACGGCAGCGGCTGGGAGCTGGCCTTTGACCTGACCAACACCGGCAGCATGGATGGTGCCGAGGTGGTGCAGGTTTACATTGGCGACCCTGTGTCCACGGCCTCCAAGCCGGTGAAGGAACTGCGGCAGTTTGACAAGGTATTCCTCCGTGCCGGTGAAACCAGGCGTGTTTCCTTCCAGCTGACGGAGGAAGATTTGAGCTACTACAACGTGATGCTCCATCAGTGGACGGTGGAAAACGGTGTATACGATGTGTATATCTGCGCTTCCGCGAGGGATATCCGCCTGAAGGTTAGCTTGAGCTGCAACAGGCCCGACTGCTACTCGGTGTAAGCGCGCAGCAAAAATCCCCCGATGCCGGACGAGCGTTTCGTCCCGGCTTCGGGGGAAAATTAGGATGACAGTTGTGTGCGAATGCGGAAAGCCTTCCCCTTCTTAGGAAGGTGGCTGAGCGAAGCGAAGTCGGATGAGGGCGTTCCTGGTGCAGTCCCCGGAACCTGCCGTTTCCAACGCGGACGAACTGCGTCGTCTGCTTGGAAACTCTGATTTTTTCCGATTCCTTTTTTGCTGCTCAAACATGCTGCGCTGGGCTGCCGCCCAGACCTGCGCAGGGGTTTCACCCCTGCAC
>JBJEUL010000237.1:0-11318 GCA_051883835.1 Aristaeellaceae bacterium | reverse complement strand
CGGTTGGCGGACAGGTTCAGGCCGGAGAAGTCATAGGTCCAGCGGGGCTCGATGCCAGCGTAATCGGGGTCGATATCGTTGACGAAGGGGCCGCAGGGCACATACTGCTCATGCAGGGTGGGGCCGAACTTGTCGGTCTGCTCCCAGCCCATCACCATGCCGACCAGCGCGTTGCCGTCGCCGTCGCCGCGGGACAGGGACTGGAACATGGAGTAGTCATTGGTGATGGCGTTGGGGTTGATGAGGCCTTCCTCGTTCAGGCTGGCCAGCCACTTCATCATGGCCTTGTAGCGCACGTCCACAGCGTAGTTCTTGATCTGGCCGTCCTCGGCAAAGTAGGCATCGGAGCCCCAGTTGACCAGCTGAATGCCCCAGGAGCCAATCAGGTTGGTCAGGGAGTACGCGCCGCCGAACCAGCCGTTGAAGTCCAGGGGAACTTCGTCGGTGGGATCGCCATTGCCGTTGCAGTCGTTGTCGCGGAAGGCAACCAGCACGTCATGCACTTCGGACAGGGTGGTGGGAACTTCCAGACCCAGGTTGTCCAGCCACACCTTGTTGATGAACATCACGCCGTTGCAGTCCGGCCACTTGCCCTGGAACTTGGGCAGGCCGTAGATTTCGCCTTCCAGCGTCTTGGCCAGGGCCAGGGTGTCGGGTTCTTCCTCGAACATGGCCTTCACATTGGGGGCGCACTGGTCGATCAGATCCGTCAGCTCCAGGAACAGGCCGGAGTAGGTGGTGTAGTCGGAGTCGCCGGTGGCGTTAATCAGGATGTCCGGGATGTCGCCAGCGGCAAAGCGGGTGGTCTTGAGCTGGTTCCAGTCCGTCCAGATAACTTCCCAGGTGATATCGACGCCGGCGACCTGCTCGACTTCGTCGATCCACTTCATTTCGTCCACATGCTTGGTCAGCGGGTGGGCGATGAAGAGGGCAGTCAGCTTCACGGGCTCCTCAGCCGCGGCGAAGCTCACGCAGGACAGCAGCATCATGGCAGACAGAACCAGAGCAACGATGCGCTTCATAGAAATATGCCTCCTCGTTCGATTTTTCGATGCCATCAGGCATCATTTGTCTATTATTATACCATAAAACACAAATCTGTCAATGTCCATCTTTGCAAAAACATGTATCTCCTGTACAGCGGGACATGGGTGCGTTGATTCGACATGCTTCGCAGCAGCCATGCAACAGGCATGAGGGCACTTCGACCCTGACCCTGACATGGGCATAACGCGCAATCCCTGACGGTGCAAGGCTTTGCGGGGATGCCACGCTCCCTGCTTCGGCTTCCGCAGCTGTCCACCGTGCGCTGATGTTGATGCTCCTGTCATGGGATGCTTGGTGCTGCTCCATGCTTCAGGATGTGCTTTACCGTACTGTAATGATGCAAAACATGTGGAATCCGGCAATTTAATGGACTTTTATCTGAATATTGCTTATTCATATCATTTCGGTGCATTTTCTGGATGTTTTCGGAGAAAAACGCATAGAAAAACCTTCCCCGCCTGGAGAAGGTCAACGTGTTGCACCGCCCCTTTCACGCTGGCACGGGCCTTTGGCGGGGGGCTGACAGCATGAAAGGGACGCACGCTGGTTCGCGCGTCCCTTGTTGCAGCTCATGGTTTCATACAGCGGGGGCAGGCTGTCTTGTGGCCCGGCGATACCTCCACCAGCGCAGGCACCGTATCGGCGCAGGCGGGGGTGGCGTAGGGGCAGCGGGTACGGAATACACACCCGGAGGGCGGGTCAATGGGTGACGGCGGGTCACCTTGCAGGGTGATTCGGTCGCGCCGGGCATTGGGGTCGGTGGAGGGCACGGCCGAGAGCAGGGTCTGGGTGTAGGGATGCAGCGGGTGCTGGAAAATCTCATCCGTGGGGGCCTCCTCCACCAGATGGCCCAGATACATCACGCCCACGCGGTCAGAAATATAGCGCACCACGCTCATGTCATGGGAAATGAACAGATAGGACAGCCCCTTCTCGTCCCGCAGGTCGCACAGCTGATTGATCATCTGCGACTGGATGGACACATCCAGCGCGGACACCGGCTCATCGCACACGACCAGCTTCGGGCCCAGAATCAGCGCACGGGCCAGGCCGATGCGCTGCCGCTGACCGCCGGAAAATTCATGGGGATAGCGGTAGAAATGCTCCGTATGCAGGCCGACCTGCGCCAGCGTTTCCAGCGCAATGGCCATGCGCTCATCCGCAGAAGCACCGATGTGATGGATGGCCATGACCTCCATGAGCATGCTGCCCACGCGCTGGCGCGGATTCAGCGAGGTGTAGGGGTCCTGAAACACAATTTGAACATCCCGGCGGTAGGCCAGCATTTCCTTTTCCGACAGGTGGGAAATATCCTGCCCAAAGAGCCGCACCGTGCCGCTGGTCGGCTCCAGCAGCCGAATCAGGGTGCGGCCCAGGGTGCTTTTGCCGCAGCCGCTCTCCCCGACCAACCCATAGGTTTCCCCCTGGCGGATGGTCAGACTCACGCCGTCCACGGCCTTCACATGGCCCGTCACGCGCCCCATGGCCCCACGGATGGGAAACCATGTGGCGACGTTCTCCGCTTCCAGCACAATCGGATTATCACGCATGCTGATGCTCCTTTCCTGTTTCCTCAGGCTTCCAGCAGCGCACCTTGTGGCCCGCGCTGCCACAGGGGGTCAGCTCCGGCATGGTGCTGCGGCAGCGGTCATCCGCGTAGGGACAGCGGGGCGCAAAGCGGCAGCCGGTGGGAATCTGGTTCAGCAGCGGCACCACGCCGGGAATCATATACAGCCGCTTGCTCCGCTCCCCTTCCAGCTTGGGTATCGAGGCCATCAGGCCATGGGTGTAGGGGTGCATGGGCTCGGCAAAGAGGGTCTGCTTGTCCGCTTCCTCCACAATCTGGCCCAGATACATCACCACCACCCGGCTGCACGTCTGGGCGACCACCGCCAGGTCATGGGTGATGAGCATCACGCCCATGTCCAGCTGCTGATTCAGCTGCACAATCAAATCCATGATTTGCGCCTGAATGGTCACATCCAAGGCCGTGGTCGGCTCGTCCGCAATGAGCAGCTTGGGACGGCAGGCCAGCGCAATGGCAATCATCACACGCTGACGCATGCCGCCGGACAGCTCATGGGGGTATTGATCCACCCGCTTCTCCGGGGAAGGAATGCCCACCAGACGCAGCATCTCGATGGCCTTGGCGTAGGCTTCCTTCCGCGTGAGATGCTGGTGGATGCGCAGCGGCTCCATAATCTGGTCGCTGACACGCAGCACAGGGTTCAGGGAGGACAGGGCATCCTGAAAAATCATGGAGATTTCCGCGCCCCGGATGGCTTGCATCTTCCGATACGGCAGCTCGAACAGCTCCCGGCCCGCCAGCTTCACACTGCCGGCGTAGCGCACCTGATACTTCTCATCATACAGGCGCATGATGGACTGGCTGGTGACGCTCTTGCCGCAGCCGCTTTCGCCCACAATGCCCAGAATTTCGCCCTTGCACACATCAAAGGACACGCCGTCAATGGCTTTGAGCAGCCCCCGCTCCGTGCGGAAGCTGGTACAAAGCTCCCGCACCTCCAGGATGTTCTCTTTCATGCTCTCCCCTCCTTACCGGGCCGACAGGGGATCCAGCAGATCCCGCAGGCCATCGCCAAACAGGTTGAAACCAAGCACCGACAGCATGGTGAACAGCGCGGGATACACAATCATCCACCATCCGGTATACACATAGGCCCGGGCTTCATTGAGCATGCCGCCCCAGCTGGGATTGGGTGCGGGAATCCCGGCCCCCAGAAAGCTGAGCGAGGCCTCGGAGATAATGGCGGATGCAAAGCTGAAAGTCATCTGCACAATGACCGGGGAAAGAATGTTGGGCATGATGTGCCGCCAGAGAATGCGGGTCTTGCTGGCCCCCACGGCCCGCATGGCCTCCACATAGGTCTGCTCACGCACCAGCATAGCCTGGGAGCGGGCAATGCGGGCCACGCCGGGAATCGCCACAATGGTCAGGCTGATAATCACATTTTGGATGGTACGGCTCAGCACCGCCATGAGCGTAATGGCCAGCAGGATATTGGGAATGGCCTTCAGGCCATCGCAGATGCGCATGAGGATGTTGTCCAGCGTCCTGTTGGTGGAGGCATACAAGCCCAGTGCCATGCCCGCGATGGCGGAAATCAGGCCCACGCAGAAGCCCACCGTCATGGAGATGCGCGCACCATAAATGACCCGGGCGAAGATATCGCGGCCCATGTTGTCCGTGCCAAACAGATGCAGCACGGTGGTATTGGGAGCCAGCGGAGCCTTCAGGCGATCCTTGACCACGGCGGTATAGGGATCAACACCCAGACAGGAGCAGATGACCGGCGCGAAGATGGCTGTCAGGAGCATCATCAGCACAATCACCATGCCGATGACGGACAGCTTGTTGTGGAGGAAACGGCGCAGGGTCAGGGAACGCTGCTCACGGGCCAGACGCTTGCGGATTGCCTGAAGCTCGTCCCTGCTTTGCGGATAAGCGGGATTGGTCTGCATGCGATTCGCCTCCTCTCAGTCGCTCAGGCGGATGCGGGGATCCGCCAGGCCGTAAATCAGGTCAATGACCAGATTGATGAGTACATTGAGCATGGCCACCATCAGGGTAATGGCCTGAATGGTCTGATAGTCGCGCTTCTCGATGGAGTTGACCATCAAACTGCCAATGCCGGGAATGTTGAACAGCCGCTCCACCACTGCCGCGCCCGCCAGTGCGCTGATAAAGCCCTGACCAATCACCGTGATGACCGTCAGCTGGGCATTGCGGAAGGCGTGCTTCATCACCACGCTGCTCTCCCGCACGCCCTTGGAGCGGGCCATGCGGATGTAGTCGCTGCCCAGCACCTCCAGCATGGAGGCCTTGGTCATGCGCATCATGTAGGCTGCGTGAATGAAGCCCAGGGCCAGCGCAGGCATGGTCATGTAGCGCAGGAACGGCCCGATGCCCTCATTGAGATCCTTGTACCCCGCCGCAGGCAGCAGCCTGAACTGCACCGCCAGAATCATGACCAACCCCAGGCCCATCATGAAGCTGGGCAGGGAGATGCCCAGCACCGAGGTCACGGACATCACGCCATCCAGCAGCGTACCTCGCTTGCGGGCGGCAATCACGCCGAAGGGAATGGCAATGAGAATGGTGATGAGCTGCGAATAGATGGCCAGGCAGATGGTGGGCTTGAAGTGGGTGGCAATCAGCTCACTGACCGGGGAGCCCACCACCGCCGTGGAGGTACCGAAGTCCCCCCGAAGGCAGTTGAAGAGCCAGCGGACATACTGCACAAGCAGCGGGTCATCCAGCCCCAGCTTGGTATGCAGGGCCGCGATATCCTCCTGCGTGGCATCTTCACCCAGCATCATGGCCGCGGGGTCGCCGGGTGTGAGATGGACGAGCATGAAAATGACGACTGACACAATCAGGATGGTGGGAATCAGTGTCAGCAGCCGCTTGAGAACGTATTTCTTCATGGCCATACCTCCGGGGCGAAAGTCAGGAAGGAAGCGAAAACGGAGACGACCTTGCAAGCAAAGTCGTCTCCGCGATGTGAACGCTTGTAGCGGATGGATTACTTCGCCAGCCGGGCGTTCCAGAAGTTGGTGGTCAGGAACACATTGTAGCCGGTGAGCTTCGCGGTGCAGGCAGCCGCCTGATGGAAGTGGCCCATCATCAGGATGGGGCAGTAATCGCTGTAGCAGTACTCCTGAATCTGGCACCACACGTTGTAGGCTTCCTCACGGGTGGGCGCGCCGGTCATGGCGGACATCATGCTCTGCAGCTGCTCATCCTCGGACCAGCCAGCCCAGGAAGCACCCAGGTAGCTGCGCAGGGAGGGCACCGCCACGGAGGAGAAGGTGGTGAAGAAGGCATCATAGGCGGTATCATCGGTACGCTTCTGGGTCAGGGTGGAGCGGTCGGTCACTTCCAATTCGATGGTCAGACCCAGGGGGGCAACCTGCTGCTTGAGAATCTCCAGCATATCCTCGGCATGGCCGCCGGTGGACACCAGAATGCGCACGGGCTTGGACACATCCCAGGAGGACTGGGCCAGCAGTTCCTTGGCCAGCTCCACGTTGTTCTGGCAGAAATACTCCTTGCCGGCATCGGTGTACCAGCTGGGCTGGCCGTTCTCCATGAAGCAGGGGTCGGTATCGTAGAGGCTGCCGTAGTTGACGGTGTTCAGGTCGTCCGCATTGGCCGCCGCCTGGAAGGCCAGACGCAGGTACTTGTCGGTGCTGCGCTTGTTCCACACCAGGGTAATCTGGCCGGTCTGCTGGGAATAGGTGGTGAAGTCGCTGTTGCTCTCCAGAATGGGCAGGTAATCGTCCGTCACCTTGACGGCGAAGTCATAGTCGCCGGTCATCAGGCCGTTGAAGCGGGTGGCGGCATCCTTCACAATCCAGTACTTCAGGGTTTTGGTGTAGGCATGCTTGTAGCCCCACAGGCCGTCGATGGGGGCATCGGGGTCGCCATAGGGCACATAGTCATCGAAGCGATCCAGCTGGATGTACTGATCCACCGCCCACTCGGTGAACTTGTAGGGGCCGGTGCCGATGAAGTACTCCGGGGCCATCACGCCGGTATCGGCATCCACCTTGGCGATGGACTCCTCAGGATAGATGACCGCAGCCTGCGCGGCACCGGCCAGCATGTCCAGCAGGAGGATGGCGGAATTCTCCATCTTGATGGTCACGGTGTAGGGATCCACCGCCTCAAAGCGGGCATCGCCCACCATCTTCTTGGCGGTGCTGAAGTTCTCAATCCAGCGGTTCAGGGAAGCGCACACGTCGGCGGAGGTCATTTCCTTGCCGTTGTGGAACTTCACGCCCTGACGCAGCACGAAGGTATACTCGGAGCTGTCCTCATTGACGCTGTAGCTTTCGCACAGCTCCGTGCCGATTTCGCCGTTGGCCTTGAGGGTCACCAGCTGCTCCATCACGGTGCCGCGCAGCATGTTGCGCACGTTCACGGACGTATCCTTGTGCAGGTCATAGGACGCGCCCTGGTCGTTGTCCGCGATGTTGATGACATCGGCGTACTCGCCCTCCGCCACGGCCATGGTGGCAAACATGGTCAGCAGCATGGCTGCAGCCAGCAGCATGGCAAGCATCTTACGCATGTTGTGTTTCCTCCTCCATCCAGTTCCCATCTCATTCCTGTCCGGCAGAATGCCAGACAGCGGAATTCTACCACAATTCGACACAAGCGTCAATTCCTTTTGTAAAATGGAATTGACATGGCGTGCGCATGCTGTTCCCCTTTGTGCATCGGCGGTTGTCATTCTGCGCGGAATCCTGTATAATGGAGGGCAAAAGGGCAAGCACCGCTGGAGTGTTCACCAGCCTGCCACAGTCAGCCTGCTTTGTCCGTCCATGGCTTCCCATCATCAAAGGAGGATGAATATCATGTTTCGGCTTCCTGTGATTTACACCTGCTTCCCCGGCGGCAAGCACAAGGTACTCACCATGAGCTACGATGACGGCCGCACTGAGGACTACCGTCTGGTCGAGCTGTTCAACAGGCACGGCATCAAGGGTACCTTCAACCTGAATGCCGGCATTGACTGGGACAGCAGGCGCATTCCCACCAAGGAGTATCGCACGCTGTATCAGGGCCATGAGGTGGCCTGCCACACCTTCACCCATCCCACCATTGCCCGCAGCCCGCTGGATCAGGTCGCGCAGCAAATTCTGGCTGACCGCCGCGGTCTGGAGGATTTGATGGGCTATCCGGTGCGTGGTCTGGCCTATCCCAATGGCTCCTACTCCCGGGAAATCATCAACCTGCTGCCTGCCCTGGGCATCAAGTACGGCCGTGTGGTGCCTGTGACCGGGCAGTTCGGCATGCCGGAGAATTACCTTGAATGGGCCGGTACCTGCCACCACAACGGCGGCCTGATGGAAAAGGCGCAGGCCTTCGCAGACCTGCACAAGACGCAGTATCTGTACATGATGTACGTCTGGGGCCACAGCTACGAGTTCACCGACCGGGACAACTGGCACGTCATCGAGGATTTCTGCCAGTTCATCGGCGGGCGCGACGACATCTGGTATGCCACGAACATTCAAATCGTGGACTACATGGAGGACGCTGCCCGGCTGCAATTCACCGCTGCGGGCGATCAGGTGTACAACCCCAATGCCCAGAGCGTGTGGATTCGGGTTGACCTCCCCGAAGTGCCGAGCCGGATTGTGGAGATTCCCGGCGGGCAGCTGGTGAAGCTCCTCTGACATCCTGCCGGGCCGCTGTGCGATGAAGCATCCAAGCATATTCCTGCTTTTGACAGATGGAGGGCTGGCGGACATCATCCGACAGCCCTCGGTCTGTTCAAGCATGGTGCGTTCAGCGGCGGAACCTGCCGTTTCCAACGCGGACGAACTGCGTCGTCTGCTTGAAAACTCACGCTTTTCTCTTTCCTCTTTGATATTTATGAAGGTGTTGCGCTGGGCTGCCGCCCAGACCTGCGCAGGGGTTTCACCCCTGCACCCCACAAGGGGCATCGCCCCTTGACCCCTTTCCGCTGGCGCGTTCCCTTGGAGAGGGTGTCAGTTGTCACCGCGATGGTAACGGATTTTCATATGCTCCGAAGCGTTGCGCAACACATTGCCCAGAGCTTTGTCAGATTCTTCCTTCACCATCTCCGCTATCTTCCGGTTGGCTTCGCTCAGCAGGGCCGGGTCGCTGCTGGCCATGTACTTCGCGTCATACTCGCACAGCAGTCTGCGCCCTTTGTTCCACACGGCATTCTGATAGCGTTCATCCAGCAGGATGGCACTGAAATAATGCGCATCGGTCAGCGCGGCAATCAGGCGGCTGTGCCAGTACATGCTGTCCGTGGACACCGTTTCCTTCGTGGCACTGACGTAGGCAGGCAGGCTGTCCACCGCCGCATACATCGGGAAGCACGCCGTGAAGCCGCTGCCGCCCATGGAGAACCACTGAATGCCCTTGAGCGGCCCGGGCATATCGCCGCGAATCTGCATGATGCCGCACACATCGCTGTTGGGAACGCCGATGGTGCGGTATTTGCCGTGGAAGGCCGCCGTCCTGTCGTAGGGGTCATAGGGCGTGCCCTGATAGTGCGAGCCCAGCAGGTAGCGGATATCCTCCACCGTGATTTTCTTCTCCGGCACAAAGGACCAGGGGATGTCGTTGCTTTCCGGCGTGAAGTCCGCGTCGGGGCCATCCCAGCGATAGGTGCGCTCCAGCAGGTAGCGGGCCATGAACCATGCCCGGGGCGTATTGTAGATGTGGTCGGAATCGCTCCGGGACCCAAAGGCCAGCCGGGGATTGAATGTGCCCTCCCGTCCCGTATACAGATGATGCTTCTCCACAAATTCCTGCAAGTCAGCGGAACAGAGGTTTTCCCTCCCCTCCCCCAGCGCATCGGCAAAGTCAAAGTTGTCCAGTCCGAACTGATTGGGCATGATGACCACATGGTCATCCGGCACACGCCGGGCAATCCAGTGATGACCGCCGATGGTTTCCAGCCACCAGACCTCGTTTTCATCGGAGAAGGCCATGCCGTTGGGTTCATAGGTGCCGTACTGCTCCAGCAGTGCGCCCATGCGCAGCACGCCCTCACGGGCTGTATGGATGTAGGGCAGCACCACGGTCACAAGATCCTCCTCGCCCAGACCGCCGGGAACTTCCTTTTGGCGTCCTTTCCGGGGCTGGTAGACCACATACGGGTCAGCACCCAGTACCCGGGGATTGGAGGTCACGGTTTCGGTGGCCGTCATGGCCACATTGGCGGCATTGATGCCGCAGGCAGGCCACACGCCGCCCTTTGTGCGGTTCACATTGGGTGCGGCGGTGTAGCGCATGGGATGGTCGGGCAGCTCCACCGTCAGGTGGGAAAGGACGGTCTTGTAGGTCTTTTTCTGCTCCTTGGGTGCAACGACAACAAGCTGCTTGGCCTCAAAGCCGCCGTCATCATTGCGGGAAATCAGGGTGGAGCCGTCGTTGGTCGCCAGCCTGCCGGCCAGAATGGTTGTGCAGGGCATGGAAATACCTCCTTTTGTGCATGGGACTGCTTGCTTGTGATGATATACGTATACTGCAAATCCAGGCAGATGTCAAGCATCCGACAGTGTAGCCCCTTTGGCGGTTTTTGGCACGCGGAAGCAGGAATTGCCGTGTGAAGGACGAATATCCCCGATGTTCCCCCAATGGCGCATGGTGATGCGCGTAGAAAGGATGGTAGACCCTATGCAGCTGCACATTGCCAATGAAAAAGGTGTCCCGATTCAGCCCGGGATGATTGGCCTGTTCTTTGAGGATATCAACTATGCGGCGGACGGCGGCCTGTACGCCGAAATGATTGAGAACCGCTCCTTTGAATCCGTGGATTGCTTCGGGGATGTGGGCGACTACTATGTCAAGCACGACTGCGGCTATGCCTGGCACCCCACCACGGCCTGCGGCGAGGGCAGCATGGACTATGTCATGGGCAGCCCCGTCAACCGCACCAATCCGCATTACCTGCGCTTCACGGCCACGCAGGCCGGACAGGGCTTCTGGAATCAGGCATACAGCGGCATTCATCTGGACAAGGGCATGACCTACAAGGTTTCCTTCTATGCCCGGATGGTGCGCTGCAAGGGCGATTTGACGGTTTCCATCGAAAAGGACCAGCAGATTTTTGCGCAGGGCAAGGTGGCGTGCGTCCATGTGCCGGAAAAGACCTGGCAGAAGTGGATTCGCTATGAGCTGGAGCTGGAGGCGCATCAAACTGTGTCCGGCGCAAGGTTCGTGATTGCGCTGGATCAGCCCGGTGTGGTGGAGTTTGACTTCATCTCCATGATGCCTGCGGATGCGGTGGCCGGTGTGTTCCGCAAGGATCTCTTTGAGCTGCTCAAGGGACTGCATCCCGGCTTCCTGCGCTTCCCGGGCGGCTGCATCATCGAGGGCAACACGCTGGAAAACCGCTACCGCTGGAAGGAGAGTGTCGGCGCGCCGGAGGGCCGCAAAGCCAACTTCAACCGCTGGGCCCTCCACGGCACCAAGGAGGAGAACGGCTGGCACACACAATATGCCCATTACAGCCAGACGCTGGGTATTGGCTTCTATGAGTATTTCCTGCTGTGCGAAATGATTGGTGCCAAGCCCCTGCCGGTGGTCAACGTGGGCCTTGCGTGCCAGTACCAGTCCTATGAGCTGGTGGAAATGGATGAGCCGGAGTTTGCTGAGTTCATCCAGGACGCGCTGGATCTCATCGAGTTCGCCAACGGCCCGGTGGACAGCCGCTGGGGCGGCCTGCGCGCGCAGATGGGCCATCCCGCGCCCTTCG
>JBJEUL010000236.1:0-11427 GCA_051883835.1 Aristaeellaceae bacterium | reverse complement strand
AAAACCCGGTGGTCTATACCATCATCAGCGCGTATATCAACGTGGTGCGCAGCGTACCCTTCGTCATCCTGCTGGTAACCATCATGCCCCTGACCCGGTCCATCATGGGTACCACCATCGGCAGCAAGGCCGCGCTGGTGCCGCTGGTCATCTACATCAGCCCCTATCTGGCCCGGCTGATGGAAAACAGCCTGCTGGAGGTCAGCCCCGGCATCATTGAAGCCGCACAGGCCATGGGCGCAACCACCTTGCAGGTCATCCGCTACTTCCTCGTCCCCGAGGCACTGGCATCCATCGTCCTGGCCCTGACCACGGGAGCCATTGGTCTGCTGGGCGCGTCCGCCATGGCTGGCTATGTGGGCGGTGGCGGCGTGGGCGATCTGGCCCTGACCTACGGCTACGAGAAGATGAACACCCCGCTGATGATTGTGACGGTCATCCTGCTGGTGGCGTTCGTGCAGCTGGTGCAGTATCTGGGCGGACGCATCGCCCGCAGGCTGCGCACCCACCGCTGACCCCCTCCCGGTATCCGCCCCGCACGCGGGGAATCCAACGATACAAAACCATCATCAGGAAAGGAAGGAATCCCGTTATGAAAAAGCTCTTTGCCCTGCTGCTGACCCTGTCCCTGCTGTTCTCCGCCGCTGCACTGGCCGAGGGTGATGTCATCGCCACCGGCAAGACGGAAATCCTCTACTCCAAGTCCCAAGGCCCCTACACGGAGCTGTTCGAGGCCGCCATCGTCCCCCTGCTGGAGGAGCAGGGCTATACCCTCACTGCCGTGGAAACCTCTGAGCTGCTCATTGCCGACCAACTGCTTCAAAGCGGCGAGGTGGACGTGAACGTGGAGCAGCACAGCGCATATGCCGCCAGCTTCAACGCCAACAACGACGGCGACCTGGTCGGCATCTCGCCCATTCCCACGGTTCCGGCGGGCGTGTATTCCGTCCGGCATGCCTCGCTGGAGGAAGTGGGCAAGGGCATGACCGTCGCCATCCCCAACGATGCCTCCAACACCGCCCGCTGCCTGATGATGCTGCAAAAAATCGGCTGGATTACCCTTGACCCCGATGTGCCCGTATCCGCCGTGTCCGTGGATGACGTGCTGGAAAATCCCTACAAGCTGAACCTCATCGAGCAGAAGAGCCTGACCATTCCCGCCGCCATTCAGGACTATGATTATGTGGCCATCACCGGCAGTGTGGTGTACAATGCGGGCATTGATGCCTCCACGGCCCTGGCCAACGAGGATATCCAGGAGCATCTGGTCCTGCAAGTGACGGTGAAGGCCGCCAATGCCAACACCGACTGGGCGCAAGCGATTGTCGCCGCCTATCACTCCGATGCCTTCAAGGCCTATCTGGCCGAACACAATGACGGCCTGTGGTGGGTACCCGAAGAACTGCGCTAACCCTCCAAGGGAACGCGCCAGCGGAAAGGGGTCAAGGGGCGATGCCCCTTGTGGGGTGCAGGGGTGAAACCCCTGCGCAGGTCTGGGCGGCAGCCCAGCGCACCACGTTCCAAAAGCAAAAAAGGAACCAAAACAAACGTGAGTTTCCAAGCAGACGACACAGTTCGTCCGCGTAGGAAACGGCAGGTTCCCGAAACTCAGTTTCTCCACACAACCCAAAGCCGCTCCCCGGCACTGCCAAACGCGTCGGGGAGCGGCTTGATTCATGGGTTTGATCAGGGCTTCTCCCTGCCAATATCATACACACTGCGCACCGTGAACACACTGCCCCTGCCCCGCAAAATGCGGACGCGGCGACTCTCGGCATTCAGGTCAAAATCGTTATCCTCGAAAATCACATCCCCGTCCTCGCAAACGATTTCCACCGCCCGTGCATAGGCCTTGGCCGTGACTGTCACGGCATCCTCCTCCACCGTGAGCGTCAGCTGCGGGTCGGCAAAGCGGAAATGCTTGGGCGCACAGAACAGGGCCGTGCCGCTGGACACCTGCTCCTCCCCTACCCACAGCGCATAGGCCGCATAGCTGCCGTACAGGTCAGCCTCGGGGAATTCCTGCTTGTCCAGATACCGGGCCGAGAGCGCGTCCACCGTGACGGTTTCCTCCCCGGTACGCAGCACCCGTGCCATGGGGTCGCGCAGCGACCAGACCACCCGGGCCTGCACAGCCTGCCGCGTCTCGTTGGACACGTTCAGGCGGATGCTCCGTTCAATGGGCGTACCCGGCTCCGCATTCAGGTTGGGCAGCTGGGACAGGGTGCCCTCCTCCTCGCAGCTGAGCAGCACCGGCGCGAAAAACCGCTTGCTGGCATAGTGCAGGGCCTTCCAGCGGCCAAAGTAGTCAATGGACGCCCAGCTGGTCACGGGCCAGCAGTCGTTGAGCTGCCAGTAGATGGCCCCCATGCACCGCCCCCGGTTGCGCCGCCAGTGCTCCACGCCATAGCGGATGGCTTCCATCTGCATGAGCTGGGACGCATAGAGCAGATGCTCGAAGCTGCCCGGATACAGGAAGGTCTGCGCCAGATAATTCATGATTTTCCCGTTGGCCGAGCCGTTGCGCTGATGCTTCTCCATCACATAGGAGAAGATGTTGCGATCCTCCGGCAGGGTGAAGCTCTCGACGGTCTTGCGGCATGGGAAGGACTGGAAGCCGAACTCCGAGGCATAGCGGAAGAAATGCTGCCGGTAATCGGTGAAGGGCTTGTTGCCGTGCCAGACCTGCCAGTAATGCACATCGCCCCGGTCAGCATCATTGGGGTTGTCGAAGCTGCCGCCGGAGGACGGGGACGCAGGCCAGTAGAAGGTATCCGGGTCGGTCTGTTCCAGCACCTGGGGCAGGATGTACTCGTACATCTTGATGTAATCCGCCACCTGCCGCGGGGTCTGGTCGTACCAGTTTTCCACCACGCCCAGCTCCATCTCGTTGTTGCCACTCCACAGCCCCAGCGAGGGATGATGCCGCAGACGGCGCACGTTGTCCTCGGCCTCGGCGCGGATATTGGCCTCGAAGGCAGGGGTCAACTCATACATGGCGCAGGCGAACATGAAGTCCTGCCACACCACCAGGCCCAGCTCATCACAGGCATCATAGAACCAGTCATCGGGATAATACCCACCGCCCCAGACACGGATGGCATTGTGATGCGCCGCTGCTGCATCCGTCAACAGCTGCCGTGTGCGCTCCGGCGTGACCCGGCGCAGGATATTGTCCTCGGGGATATAGTCCGCGCCCATGGCGAAGATGGACACGCCGTTGACACAGGTTTCGAAGCTCTCGCCCCATTGGTCTTGTTGCCGGAGCATGGTCAGGGTGCGCAGGCCGATGCGCCGCGACCATTCGTCCACCGGCGTATCGCCATCCAGCAGCACGGCGCGGACGGTATAGAGGGGCTGTGCGCCGTAGCCGTTGGGCCACCACAGCTGCGGCCGGTCAAGGGTCAGGCTGTCGCCGGGGACATGCAACATGGTGCCGTCCGGGGCCGTTACCGTGTAACGGAGGGTGCAAACCGCGTCACCGCAGGCTTCCACCTCGGGGAAGAAGCGCAGCGTGACCTTGCCCTCGGCATGCTCCTGATGCACCCGCACGCTGATGAGCCGTCCGCCTCGCACGGGCTGCACGAAGATATCCCGCCAGATGCCTGCATCCGGCAGGCGGGGGCCCCAGTCCCAGCCGGACATGCAATGGGCCTTGCGCAGGAAGGGGAAGCCGCGGATGCAGTCGGTGGAGCCGTCCACCCGGGAGCGAGCGTATGCCTGACGCATGAAGCGGATGGGCGATGCGAAGTCCACCTCGATGAGGTTTTCGCCCTCCCGGGCCACAGGGAGGATATCGCACTGCCACAGGCGGTGCATGTTGTCAGCTTGCAGGATGGTGCAGCCGTTCAGGCGGACGGTGGCGAGGGTGTCCAGGCCCTCGCAGGTCAGCAGCAGCCGGTCACAGCGCAGGGTGTCCGCGCTCAGGATAAAGCGGCGGCGATAGCAATAGTCCTTCTCCATCAGCGGGAGGGCCTTCAATTCGTTGTCCCGCCAGAAGGGATCCTCCATCCGGCCGTTGTCCATCAGGTCGGCGTAGACCGAGCCGGGGACGGTGGCAGGCATCCAATCGGTTTCGTCCGCCGGGCGCATTTCCCACGCGCCGTTCAGGGAGATTTTCCATGCGTCCATGGTGATTGTCCTCCATTGTGTATGCAGTTTGAGCGTGCCGGGGCTGTGGGGTGATGCATCAGCCCCCTCGTTTCTGTCTGATACTTTACCACACAGGGGACAGCGGGTCAAGGCGGATGCACGCAAAAAGGCCCCTCCGCATGGACGGAAGGGGCTGGACTGTTACAGCAGGATGGAAGCGGAAAGGCTTGTGGCTGAGCGCAGCGAGGTTGGGTGAGGCGTTTCTCGTGCAGTCCCCGGAACCTGCCGTTTCCTACGCGGACGAACTTCGTCGTCTGCTTGGAAACTTTGGTTTTTTCGATTCCTTTTTGATGTTCAAACGTGGTGCGCTGGGCTGCCGCCCAGACCTGCGCAGGGGTTTCACCCCTGCACCCCACAAGGGGCATCGCCCCTTGACCCCTTTCCGCTGCGCGTTCCCTTGGAGGTTAGAGGAGGCTGGCGGCGGCTTTATCCAGCATGAAGATCACGTCGGGGTGGGTGCGCAGAATAGAAGCCTGCATCTCCGGGTCCAGGTCGCTCTGGATGGCGCGGCGCACCGCGTCCGCCTTGTCCGCGCCGGTGGCGATGAGCAGCACCTGACGCGCATTCATGATGCTCCCAATGCCCAGACTGATGGCGCGGCGCGGCACGTCCGCCTCGGAGGCGAAAAACCGCTTGTTGGCCTCAATGGTGCTGCGGCTCAGCTGCACCACATGGCAGCCGTAGATAAAGGCATCGCCCGGCTCATTGAAGCCGATGTGGCCGTTGTGGCCAATGCCCAGCAGCTGCAAATCAATGCCGCCGGCGGCACGAATGGCCATGTCATAGGCGGCCGCTTCATGGGCCATGTCCTGCGCATTGCCGTTGGGCACATGCACGGCCTCCCGGCGGACGTTCACATGGTCAAAGAGCTGCTCGTTCATGAAGCGGTGGTAGCTGCATTCATGCTCCTCGGGGATGCCCACATATTCGTCCAGGTTGAAGGTGGTGACGCGGGAGAAGTCCAGCACGCCCTGCCTGTAGAGCGCAATCAGATGCTGATAGGTAGGAATGGGCGAGGAACCGGTGGCAAGGCCCAGCACGCTGTCAGGCTTGTGGATGATTTGCGCGGCAATCAGGGTCGCAGCCGCCTGGCCCACCTGCACGGGCGTATCAAAAACACATATCTGCATAACGCACCTCCGCATAAAATTCATTTGTATGATACAACTTAGGGCTTCATCGCTATGAAATGCTTGATTTTTCAGCATTTCCGAATCCTTTGTATCAAATACATTATAGCTCTGTTTGCCTGCTGTGTCAAGCCTGTGTTTCATCTTTACCAGCAGGGGCTTCCATGCTATAATCAGGAGGATACCCCGCCCGCACACGCGGCGGATGAGGAGGAAGCATATCCATGAAGATTGCCAAGCGCGATGCGCTGATGTGGTTTGAGTTTTTCGCCCAGCTGCCCGAGGACGAGGTGCTGCTGCCCCGGCAGGAGGAAATTGTCTATGCGGTGTTCGCGCAGCTGGAGCGGGCCGTGGAGCATCGCCAGCAGGCTATGATGGCGCAGATTCCCGGCCTGCAGTCCCTGGGCGGCCGCACGTATTTTGTCGGCCCGGCGGACAAATTCTCCCCCGGCTGCCGTTCCTGCCTGACAGGCACCGGCCTGAGTGCCATCCGCAAGACCAACCGCTGCAACATCCAGTGCAAGTTCTGCTACAACTACGGTGAGCTGGACTGCCAGCCGCCCATTGGCGAGGGCATGTGGGAAATCGGCGGCAGCAAGTACCGGGAGGAGGATGTGCCGCTGCTGCTGTCCATGGGCAACCGGCCCACGGGCGTGTCGTATGTGTACCTGGAGCCGTTTATGGAAATCGAGCAGTATAACGGCATCATCCGCCGTTTCCATGAAGCGGGAGTGCATCAGCACATGTACACCAACGGCACCCTGGCCACGGAAGAAAACCTGCGTGCGCTGGGCGAGGCCGGGCTGGACGAGCTGCGCTTCAATCTGGGCGCGTCGGGCTGCGCGGACAAGGTGATTCGCAGCATCGCACTGGCGAAACGCTATATCCCCACCGTGGGCATTGAGACCCCCATGACGCCCGAGTTCCTGGAGGCCTTCCTGCAAAAGAAGGAAGCCATCCTTGCCACGGGGCTGGACTTCATCAACTGCGCGGAGCTGCACCTGAACCCCAACAACATCGACAATTATGCCGGAGAAAATCTCTACATCTGCCGCCACGGCTACATCTCCCCCATCTGGAGCCGTGAAATCACCCTGACCCTGATGCGCATGGCCGCCCAGGAGCATTGGCCCCTGCTGGTGCATGACTGCTCCAACCGCACCAAATTCGCCCGCGACCTGAACCTGAAGGCCCACGAGGGCGGCTGGTTCGGGGCCAGCAGCTACGGGTGCGAGTTTGACCGCACGCCCTATGCGTACTTCCTGCCCGTGCTGGAAGATGAAACGTTCCCCTTCCTGGAGGAGGAGCCGCTGCCCGCGGGCTATCGTCCCGGGGAGCTGCTGTACTGACATGGCAGGCGTGATGCTGCGCGCCATCCGGCGCAGGAGCCGCCTGCATGATGCTGGCTATCCCGGGCAGGCCGAGGTCATTGCCGCGCTGGACACCTGGACGCTGGACGCCCCCGTGACCATCCTTTGCGGGGACAACGGCAGCGGCAAGACCACCCTGATGGAGCTGCTGGCCGCCCTGACCCGGGCTGTGCGCATTGACGGCGGCGCAGGGGCCAAGGCTCCCAAGCAGCAGGCATGCCAGCGGTGCGCGGAGGATTTTCAGGCGGTCTTTGGGATGAAGCCCCGGCGGAGCTTTTTCTTTCAGGCGGAGGATTTCATCCGCTACCTTGACCGGCTGCGGGCCATGCGGGAGGATGCGCAAGATGCGCTGGACGGCCTTGATGCGGCCTACGAGGGACGCTCGAACTACGCACGAATGCTGGCAGCCATGCCCCATGCCTCTGCCCTTGCGGAGATGAACAGCCTTTACGGGGGCAGCATGGAGAACCGCTCCCACGGGGAGGGCTTCCTGGACTTTTTCCGGGCACGGCTGCATCCGGGCGGTCTGTACCTGCTGGACGAGCCGGAGGGCGCACTGTCCTACGTCAATCAGATGGCGATGCTCCTGCTGATGCAGCAGGCGGTAGCGACGGGGTGTCAGTTTATTGTAGCAACGCACTCGCCGGTGCTGGCGGCGTATCCGGGCGCGGCCCTGCTGGAGCTGCGCGATGGGGCGTTGCAGCCCTGCACCTATGAGCAGCTGGAGAGCATCGCCTTTTTGAAGCGGTTCCTTGCTGCAAGGGACAGCACCCTGCAGCTCTTTGGTGTGGCTCCCGACGCTTAAAAGGAAGCACGGCAGCGGAAAGAGGTGTTGTCGGAACCGGGGAATTTGTGCTATACTGTTAGAAAAGGAGTCGGATTGTCCATGCGTCAGCCACAGGCCGGAGGTCAGGCAGCTCTGCCGGCCCATCTCAAGGAGCTCAACCGCCAAAAAATCCTCCGGGTCATCCTCTCCGGCAAGGTGCTGACCGTGGCGGATATCCACGCGCAAACCAGCATCAGCCGTCCCACCATCACCCGCGCCCTGCAGGACTACCTGCGCATGGGTGTTATACGCTCCCTCGGCCCGGGCAGCACCACCAGCGCAGGCGGCAAAAAGCCGGAGCTGTTCTGCTTCGCCGATGAACGGCGCATCCTGTGCGCCAACCTGTGGCCCGGGCACATCACCCTGGCCCTGAGCAGCCTGATTGGGGATGTATCCGCCCTGGACAGCGCACCCTGCCCCCCGGATGCTTCCCTGACAGAAGCCTTCGCCCTGCTGGGTGAGTTGGCCCAAGCCTATCTGCACCGGCAGGGGCTCACGGTGCGTGACCTCTACGGCGTGGTGCTCAGCGTCCCCGGCACTGTCGATTACGCCGCCAAGGCCCTGCGCTACAACTCGCAAGCCCCCTCCTGGGGCGTGAACGTTCCGCTGACAGAGTACTTGAAACCCCTGTTCGGCGATGGGCTGGTCTACATGATTGACAATGCCGGCAAGGCCGCCGGGCGTGCCACGCTCATGGAGCATCCCGAATACGCCGACAGCCGGCTGATGACGCTGTTCACCACCTGGGGCGTATCCGCCTGCATGATGGAGCGGGGGCATATTCTCAATGGCCGGGACAGCCTCATTGGGGAAATCGGGCATATGGTCATCCGGGAGGACGGCCCTGACCTGTGCGGCTGCGGCAAGCGGGGATGTCTGGAGAGTCTGGTGAGCATTCGCCATGTGCGCCGTCTGCTGCATCAGGCCGGGGACAGCAGCGATTTGTCCGCGCTGACCTACCGGGAGCTGTTCCGCCGCTCCGCCCAAGGCGATGTGAAGGCGCAAAGCGTGGTGCGCCATCTGGCCCGGTGCTTCGCCGCCGCACTGCACAATCTCTCCCTGACCTATGACCAGGATGCGGTGGTGTTTCAGGGGGAATTCGCCTGGGCGGATGCGACCTTCGACCAGTGCCTGCGGGAGGAATTGCAGCAATTCCGCTATTATCCGGCGGGCCAGCTGTTCGCCATCGCCTATGACCGGCGGGAGCTGCCCCTGCTGGCTGCACGGGGCGGCGCGGAGCTGCTCACCAAGCACTACTTTGCATCCCTGAGCGGCCATCAGGCGTGATGTGTCCGCCATACCTCCGCGATGGCCTGCGCCGCTGTGCGGATGTCCGCTTCGGTGGTGTACCGGCCAACACTCACCCGGATGACCTCCCGCGCTGATGCTTCATCCAGCCCCATGGCCCGGTAGACATGGCTGGCTTCCCCTGAGGAGGACGCGCAGGCCGCACCCCCGGACACCTGAATCCCCCGGCTGTCCAGCGCGGCAATAGCGACCTCGGAGGACAGCCCCGGCAGGCGCAGGGCCATCACCCCCGGCAGGCGCGCCGCATCCTCGCCCAGGACGCACAGCCCCGGGATATCCGCCCGGAGCAGGGCCGTCAGGGTGCGCAGCAGCTGCCGCTCCCGCTCGGCCCGGGGGAGCATGTCCGCCAGGGCCAGCTCCGCCGCCACGCCCATGCCCACAATGGCCGGGACGTTCTCCGTTCCGGCACGGCGTCCGCCCTCCTGCCCACCGCCCACCAGCAGGGGCTTGACCGGGGTTCCCGGACGGATGACCAGCGCACCCGCGCCGCGGGGCCCGTAGAATTTATGGGCGGAAAGGGTCAACAGGTCGCAGCAGGCGGTATCCACCGGCACATGCCCCACGGCCTGCACCGCATCCACATGAAAGGGAATCCGCCGGGCGCGGAGCAGCTGCCCGATTTGCTCCACGGGCTGGCGCACGCCGGTTTCATTGTTGGCCCACTGGACGCTGACCAGCGCGGTATCAGGCCGCAGGGCCGCTTCCACCTGCCGGGGGGTAACAAGCCCCCGGGCATCGGGCTGCACCAGCGTGACCGAGTCGGCCCAACGCCGCGCCGCTTCCAGCACGGAATGATGCTCGATGGCGGAAACGACAGCATGCCTGCCCCGGGCCAGGGACAGGGCCATGTTGTTGCTCTCCGTGCCGCCGGAGGTAAAAACGAGCTGCGCCGGGTCGCAGTGCACGAGCTTCGCCAGCGTCCTGCGCCCCTGCAGCATGGCCCGCCGGGCCTGACCGGCTTCACCGTAGACGGCAGACGGATTGGCCCAGCAGGTGCGCATGCACTGGGCCATGGCGGCGATGACGGCTTCCTCCGGGCAGGTGGTGGCGGCGTGATCCAGACAGATGGGCGGCATGGCATTCTCCCCCTGTGATTTTTTGGACGGCTTCATTATAGCATGGTTCCTGTTTTTCGCCCACCCCCTTGACAGAGCCGCAGGGATGCTCTATCATGGAAGCAGGTTGTAAAACATTGTTGCAAAACATCATGATTCGTCACAACGATGAAGGAGGAGCTTCGTATGAACCGCGAACAGGCACGGCAGAAGGCTGCCGCACTGGTGCAGCAGATGACCGTGGAGGAAGCCGCCAGCCAGCTGCGCTATGACGCACCTGCCATTGAGCGTCTGGGCATTCCGTCCTACAACTGGTGGAATGAAGCCCTGCACGGCGTGGCCCGGGCAGGCACAGCCACCATGTGGCCCCAGGCCATCGGCGTAGCGGCCAGCTTTGACCCGGCTCTGGTGCAGGAGCTGGGCGATGTGGCCGCCACCGAGGGCCGCGCCAAGTACAACGCATCCGTGCGCCACGGCGACCGGGACATCTACAAGGGCCTGACCTTCTGGTCGCCCAACGTCAACATTTTCCGCGATCCCCGCTGGGGCCGCGGCCATGAAACCTACGGCGAGGACCCCATGCTGACCGCCGAGCTGGGCAAGGCGTATGTTCGCGGCCTGCAGGGGGACGGCGAGACGATGAAGTCCGCTGCCTGCGCCAAGCACTTCGCCGTCCACTCCGGCCCGGAGGGTCTGCGCCATGAGTTCAACGCCGTGGCAACCCCCAAGGACATGGAGGAAACCTATCTGCCTGCCTTCGAGGCTCTGGTGAAGGACGCGAAGGTGGAAGCCGTCATGGGCGCGTACAACCGCACCAACGGCGAGCCCTGCTGCGGCAGTCAGTCCCTGATGGTGGATTTGCTGCGGAAGAAGTGGGGCTTTGAGGGCCATTTTACCTCCGACTGCTGGGCGATTCGCGACTTCCACGAGCATCACATGGTCACCGCGACCCCGGAGGAATCCGCCGCGCTGGCCCTGAAAATGGGCTGCGATGTGAACTGCGGCAACACCTACATCTACATGATGAAGGCCTACGAGCAGGGTCTGGTGACGGAGGAGGAAATCCGCACAGCCGCCATTCACCTGTTCACCACCCGGTATCTGCTGGGCATCATGGAGGGCAGCGAGTTCGACAGCATCCCCTACAGCAAGGTGGAATGCCCCGAGCATCTGGCCAAGGCCCATCAGGCCACGCTGGAGGGCTGCGTGCTGCTCAAGAATGACGGCCTGCTGCCCTTGAAGCCCGACAAGCTGACCACCCTTGCGGTCATCGGCCCCAACGCCGACAGCCGCGTTTCCCTCATCGGCAACTACTACGGCACCTCCTCCCGCTACATCACCGTGCTGGAGGGCCTGCAGGATGCGCTGGGTGAGGATGTGCGAGTGCTCTACTCCCAGGGCTGCCATCTGTTCAAGGATGTGACCCGTGGGCAGGTCATGAAGGACAACCTGATTTCCGAGGCCGTGACCATCACCGAGGAAGCGGACGCTGCCGTGGTGGTGGTGGGTCTGGACGAGACCCTCGAGGGCGAGCAGGGCGACACCGGCAACTCCGATGCCTCCGGCGACAAGCTGAACCTGCTGCT
>JBJEUL010000235.1:0-2647 GCA_051883835.1 Aristaeellaceae bacterium | reverse complement strand
CCCACAAGGGGCATCGCCCCTTGACCCCTTTCCGCTGGCGCGTTCCCTTGGAGAGAGCTGTATCCGCTTTTTTGCACTTTCCCTGGGGGGAAAAATCTGATATACTGTCAGGGAGTACGCAAGGAGCGTGATTCCATGACCAAAAAAGCCTACGCTCCCTCTACCCGGCGTATACCGGAGCTGGATGGGGTGCGGGTCGCGCTGGTGTTCATCGTCAGCTGGTATCATTTCTGGCAGCAAAGCTGGCTCACCCCCTATGCGGGGCATGTTTCGCTGGACTTTCTCGTCCGGGCAGGCTATATGCCGGTGGACGGTACCATCCTGCTCAGCGCATTTCTGCTGTTCCTGCCCTATGCGCGCAGCATGCTGGAGGGCGCACCCGTCCCCGACAGGCGCAGCTTCTATCAAAAGCGCGTGATGCGCATCGTCCCCAGCTTCTACTTCATCACCCTGACCATGCTCTTCGCCGTGGCCATCCCCTGGGAGCTGTACGCCAATCCACAGGCCATGGTCAAGGACGTGTTCACTCACCTGACGTTCACCTTCACCTTCTGGTCGGATACCTATATCGCCACCCCCATCGGCGTGGCCAGCTGGACACTGGCCATTGAGATGCAGGCATACCTGCTCTATCCCTTCCTGGCCCGTGCTGCCATGAAGCGGCCTGCCCTCACGCTGTGCGCCATGACAGCCGCCGCGTGGCTGTGGCGCGGCTGGTGCCTGTGGGCCTTGTCGGACTATTCCATGGTGGTCAACCAGCTGCCCTCCTTCCTGGATGTGTACGCGCTGGGCATACTGGGTGCGCTGGTCTATGTGCGCATGGCGCATGCGTACCGGCGCGTGAAGCAGCGTCCTGCCCGCGCTGCGTGGCAGCTGGCCGCTACCCTCGCCGCCGCACTGGCGGTGTGGGCGTTGGTGCTGATTTTGAAGGCGCAGGCTTCCTCCGGGAATTATGCCGCCATCCAGCGGGGGCAGATGCTGCGCCGTCCCCTGTTTTCGCTGGCACTGACCGCCTTGATACTGGCCCTGCCCTTCGCGGTGAAGCCTGTCCGATGGCTCATGGGCAACCGGGTCATGAAGGAACTGGCCGCTGTGTCGATGAACTATTACCTGATTCATCAGAATCTGGCGGTGCATTTGAAGCGGCTGGGCATTCCGCCCTCCGTCAATGTAAACCCCCACATGGCCGCCGAAACCGCCTGGCAGTACCCGTACACCTATCTGTGCTTCGGACTGTCGCTGGCGGGCGCGTTCCTTGTCACCTATCTGGTGGAGAAGCCCTGCGCACGTCTGCTCAGGCAATGCTTCGATCATCATCAAAAACGGAGGAATACAAGCATGAAGGATCCCCGCATGGTCACGCTGGCACACAATCTGGTCAACTATTCCTGCTCCGTGCAGCCCGGTGAAAAGGTCTGGATTGAGGGCACGGGCATCCCGGCGGAGTTCATCGCCCAGCTGGTGGAGGAAGTCTATGCCGTGGGCGGCATCCCCTATGTCAACCTGCGCGACCCCAAGGTGGAACGCGCCATGGGCATGGGCTACACCCAGGAGCAGCTGGACTGGCTTGCCGAGGGTGACAGCAAGCGCATGAGCGAGTGTCAGGCCTACATCGGCGTTCGCGGCGGCGACAACATGTATGAAACCGGCGATGTCCCCGCCGAGCGCAGCGCACTCTACGCCAAGCATTACGGCTCCCGCGTACACGGCAAAATCCGTGTGCCGCAGACCAAATGGGTGGTGCTGCGCTATCCCACGCCCTCCATGGCCCAGCAGGCCGGCATGAGCACGGAGGCCTTCGAGGAGCATTTCTTCAATGTGTGCAATCTGGACTACGGCAAGATGTCCCGGGCCATGGACGCGCTGGTGGCGCGCATGAACAAGGCCGATGTCGTGCATATCATGGGGCAGGGGACGGATATCACCTTCTCCATCAAGGGCCTGCCGGCCATCAAGTGTGACGGCAAGCTGAACATCCCCGACGGGGAAATCTTCTCCGCGCCGGTGATGGGCTCCATCAACGGTGTCATCACCTACAACACGCCCAGCCTGTATCAGGGCAAGGTGTTCGAGAACATCCGCCTTGTGTTCCGGGACGGCTACATTGTCGAGGCCACCTGCAACGACACCCAGCGGCTGAACCAGATTCTGGACACCGACCCCGGCGCACGGGCGGTGGGCGAGTTCGCCATCGGCGTGAACCCCTATATCACAGCAGCCATCAAGGATACGCTGTTTGACGAGAAGATTGCCGGTTCCTTCCACTTCACGCCGGGCCGCTGCTATGACGAGTGCAACAACGGCAACCAGTCGGCCATCCACTGGGATTTGGTGTGCATCCAAACGCCCGAATACGGCGGCGGCGAAATGTACTTTGACGGCGAGCTGATTCGCAAGGATGGCCTGTTCGTGCCGGAGGATTTGCAGCCGCTGAACCCTGAAAACCTCCGCTAACTCCAAGGGACCGCGCCAGCGTCGAAGGGGTCAAGGGGCGATGCCCCTTGTGGGGTGCAGGGGTGAAACCCCTGCGCAGGTCTGGGCGGCAGCCCAGCTCTCCACGTCTGAATAGCAAAAAGGAAAAGAGAAAAACGTGAGTTTCCAAGCAGACGACGCAGTTCGTCCGCGTAGGAAACGGCAGGTTCCATGG
>JBJEUL010000234.1:0-2671 GCA_051883835.1 Aristaeellaceae bacterium | reverse complement strand
CACGCCACGAGTGCCTTTGCGTCCCGGCAGATGCGGTTCCAAAAGTTCCCAAACCCTGTCGGATATATCATGACGGCGGTGTACGGCTTGCATATTTTCCCTCCCTTTCTGGGAGTATAGCAGACCGTTATAAAAATTTGAAGATAATTGACGACAGTACTATCTAAAACCATATCAAAAATTACACCATTTTCTGACGACGATTTTTTAAGCCTCCCATACTCATAGGGGTAAATACCACATGCCGGCAGGCAGGGGAGCTGATTCTCCATCCTTCCGGATACACATTTATACATTTCTTTCACCCTTAGCGGCACCCTCCTTCACAGTCTTCCGAAAAAGAAAAGGCGGTTCCGTGTGGAACCGTCCTGTGATATTCTGGCTATACTGTTCAGTTAGAATTACAGCCAGCCGAAGTCCTTTGCTATGATGGCAATAAGGCCACCGAATCCTGTCAGCATGATACAGATCTGCCGCTTCTTCTGGCTGCCTGCGGGCGGATCTGTTGCGGGGAGTCTGCGGCGGCGCAGGGCACCGGCTTGACAGCGGCGCAGGCCTGTGCCTATAGGAGAGGTCGGGCGGCAAGTGCGTCAACAGCTGCCGCCCCTAGGCAAGTCCCCCGGTTTTAGTAGACCGAGTTTTTCGCCCCACCAAGAGATTGCAGCTCCCGGTGGGGCAAACTCATTTACAGGCCTATGGCGTGAACAATGAGAGCCACCAGGATGCCGCTGACCACCATGTCCAACATGTCAACGAGGAACTGCTTCAAAGGCAAACCTCCTTTCGGAGGACGTGCCCGCAGCTACGCTAGCGGAGAGAAAGGAATTCAAGGATCCGTCCCGCACGGGCGGGCCTGTTCTGATGCTGTAGATCCTGCCACGAGCGCAGTCTCGATCAGTCAGAAGACCTCCGGCATCCCCCCTCAATGCGCAGACTTCTTGCCCATCAGCCCGGGTACCCGCTGTCACAATTCTGCCCGGTATTGTCGGCCGAGCAGGGCGAGCAGAAGTGCAGCAAACAGACCACAGCTATCGATGCACACATCAGCAAGCTGTCCGGCACGACCAGGAATGAAGAGCTGATGCACTTCATCCGCTGCCGCACACAGGATGCCCAACCCCATGGCCCACCGCCATGCCTGCGCCCACGGCAGCAATGCGCACAACCACCATAGCAGCATCAGACCAAGAATCATGAATTCCGTCATGTGCGCGGCCTTGCGCAGCCCGAACTGCATGGCCAAGGCAAGTTCATCCACAGTAAGGGGAAGGCCGCACCATGCCGCCATGTCCGTATTCACATGCAGGAGCATGGTGGCCAGCCAGCGGCCCAGCATAAGGCTCATGCCGGATGAGGACGTCGCATCCTGCCCGGAAAAGCCCCATATTACGCACAGCCACAGCAGCAGGGGCACAGAGCGCAGCAGACCGCATCGCATGGCGTCAGTCTGACGATTCCGGCACATCAATGCCGCGCTCCTGACATTGCTGCCGCAGACGCTTCAGACGACGCTGCGCATCTTCTTCCAAGGAGACCTCCAATTCTCCGATGCTGGCCATTGTACGCCGCAGCTGCTCCAGCCGACCGGCATTGAGCAGAATTTCGGCATAACGGACAAGAGCCCTGCCATCATAGGGCATGGAGCGCAGTACTTCCTCTGCCAGAAGGTGCTCACCCTGCCGCATGAGCTCGTCCGCACGTGCGATGCGCGGTGTGTGCTCCGCATAGACAAGCGCTGCCAGCCTTGCTTCCAGCTCCGCTATGCTGGCTGTATCCTCCAGCTCGCCTGCGACTATGAGCTGCTGCTTCACAATGAACTGCGCGAGTTTGTTCCTGTCGCGTCGCTCTCGCCGCAAGAAGCCGATATTCCCCAGCGTTTCTGGCGTTTCCGTCACCGGGCGGGCCTCATTAAGCTGCTCCATGCGCCGCCATGCGGCCCATGCCTCAGCCCACAAGCCCTGTGACATGAAGAAGGATGCCAGAGACTCCTGTCCCTGTATGGTATCTGACGTCATATTCACGAGCAGCGCTGCATCCGGCAGCATCCGCCAGATTCTGGGATAGACTGCGCCCATACGCTGGGGCATCAGCGCGCCATAGCTCCATGCCAGCTACAGCATGGCAGCCATGAGCTCACCTTTTGCCGCAGTCCCCTGCTCTTCCTGCCAGGCACGCCAATACCCGTCAATGGCCCGGCGCAGCACATCCGAATTGGTGGGATACAGCGACACCGCCAGCTTGTGCATGGCCAGCGCCGTCTCCCGCCTGCCATGCCAGGCTGCGCTGTTGTCATAAGCCTGTGCCAGCGCCGATACGGCAGCCCCATTCATGGGGTTGACCTGCAGGAGCCGGCGGTATGCTTCTTCGGCAGACGCATATTCCTCCGCTACCTGCGCACGTTCCTGCGGCGCAAGGGTTCGGAAGGCTTCCTCCCAATACGGCTGATACTGCGGCCGCCATACCTGCTCGCAACTGACAGGGCGATCCAGAATACCCGCCACCTGTCGGGCAAGCAGGGACGACTGCTTCAGCTCCGCCAGGAGCACATGCGCGTTGCCCGCCGCCCGCAATGCGTCCAGATCGCAGGCATCCCGCTCCAGAACCCTTGCGCTCTGGCGCACTATCAGCGGCATCCGTACCGCAGGCCGCAGAGCCTTGCGCATCTCTGTCA
>JBJEUL010000233.1:0-11674 GCA_051883835.1 Aristaeellaceae bacterium | reverse complement strand
GCGAGTTTCCAAGCAGACGACGCAGTTCGTCCGCGCCGGAAACGGCAGGTTCCATCGCCTGCACGAGGAATGACCTTATCCAACCTCGCCGCACTGCGCATCCCTTCACGGACACGAAAAGAGGGCCGCTGCCTGAAAAGCAGCGGCCCTCTTTGTACCTGAAACCATTACAGCTTCATCATTTTTTCCATCCGGGGGGTGATGGCCACACACAGCAGACCCAGCACCACGCCTGCCACGCCCTGAATCACGTTGGGCAGGATGGCGGCAGCCGCAGCCGGTACGCCGGAGGTGAAGCACTCGAACACGAAATAGCCCAGCACCATGACAGCCTCTGCCAGCACAAAGGCCATCACCGCCGAAGGCCAGGAGCCCTTCCGGTACAGCTTCCAGCCCACCAGAGCCACCAAGCCCTTGATGATAACCGTGGGCACCACATACAGCATGTAGCCGCCAATCAGGTCAGCCAGCCCGGAGCCAATGGCCGCCGCCGGAATGCCCAGCGGGCCCAGCAGCAGCACGGACAGGAAAATCGCGCCGTCCCCCAGGTGAATATAGCCGCCTGTGACCGGCACCGGCACCTTCGGGAAATAGGTCAGGACAAAGACCAGCGCAGCCAGCACGCCGCACAACGTCAAATGCCGTACATTCATTTTCTCGCGCATCATCGTCAACCTCCTGTTATTTCACAATCGCATGGAACCGCTTCTTCAGCCCCAGCGGATAGCACAGCACCATGGACAGCACGGCACCCATACCCGCCTGCAGGAACTGGAAGGGCAGCTTCAGCAGCGCGTATTCGGGGGTGGAGTACACATAGGCGCGGCCCAGTGAGTAGCCAGCCACCATGATGAGCGCACCCACCGTCACCGCGATGCCGGAGGACAGCACCCGCTTCTGGGGCAGCAGCCTCCGCGACATCCAGGAGATGACCACCGCCTGCAAGCCATGGGTCACCAGGGACACAAACATGGGTGCAGGATAAAAGAAGAAATCCCCCAGGAACGAGCCCACGCCCCCCACCAGGAAGGCCGCCAGCGGGTCCAGCAGCAGTGCCGCCGTGGCAATGACCACATCGTTGAAATACAGATGCCCGCCCGGCACAGGAATGCTGAACACACTCATGCTCAGCACCACCGTCAGTCCCATGAACAGCGCGGTCATCGTCAGCCACAGCACAGGCTTGCGCCTGCGCAGGCTATGCATATCCTCCATTTGCAGCTTCCCCCTCTTCCGTATCAATCAGGCATTTTCCAGCCGCTTGAGGCCGTCATCCAGCCGGCGGAGCGTCTCCTCCCGGCCCAGCAGCCATGCAATCTCAATCGCGCCGCCGGGCGTGCTGGCTTGGCCGGAAAGGGCAATGCGCAGCGGCCAGAGCACCGCGCCGTTCTTCATGCCCGCCTGGGCAATGGTCGCCATCAGCGCGTCATGAATGGCGGTTTCACTCCACTCCGGCAGACTTTCCAGCACGGGACGCACCAGCGTCAGGGCCGTGCGGGATACCTCCGGGTTGGTTTTCATCTTCTTGTGGGTGTAGAGCGCGATATCGTAATCCGGCAGCTCCGCCAGGAAGCGCACCATATCCGGCACGCGGCAGAACACCTCCGTGCGCTCCTGCATCAGCTGCGCCAGACGGCGATAGTCAATGCCCTTGCCTGCCAACACCTGGTCGAACCAGGGCGTAACCAGCGTCAGGTAACGCTCGAAGTCCATGCGGCGGATGTACTCCCAGTTGAACCACGTCAGCTTGTCCACATCGAAGATGCCGGGAGACTTGTTGATGCGGCCCACGTCAAAGGCCTCCACCAGCTCGTCCAGGGTGAAGAACTCCCGGTCATTGCCCGGATTCCAGCCCACCAGGGCCAGATAGTTGATGATGGCTTCCGGCAGATACCCCTTGTTCACAAAGTCGGAATAATACGCATCCCCATCGCGCTTGGACAGCTTGTGGGTGGCATCGCGCATCACCGGCGGCATGTGGATGTAGGTGGGAATCTCCCAGCCGAAGGCATTGTAAAGCAGGTTGTACTTGGGTGTGGAGGACAGGTATTCCATGCCGCGCATGACGTGGGTAATGCCCATCAGGTGGTCATCAATGACGTTGGCAAAATTGTAGGTGGGCATGCCGTCCTGCTTGATGAGAATCATATCATCGAGGGTGTCGTTGGGGAAGGTCATGTCCCCGAACACCTCGTCGTGATAGCTGGTCTCGCCCTCGGTGGGGGCATTTTGACGGATGACGTAGGGAATGCCCGCATCCAGCTTGGCCTGCACCTCCTCGGGGGTCAGGTGCATGCAGTGCTTGTCGTACTTGAACACCTCGCCCCGGGCTTCGGCGGCAGCGCGGCGTTCCTCCAGCTCCTCCTTGGTGCAGAAGCAGTAGTAGGCATGGCCGGATTTGACCAGCTGCTGAGCGTAGGGCAGGTAAAGGCTCTTGCGCTCGGACTGGATGTAGGGGCCGAAATCGCCGCCTACATCGGGGCCTTCATCCCAGTTCATGCCGCAGTCGCGCAGGGTGTTGTAGATGACCTCGGTGGCACCCTCCACAAAGCGTTCCTGGTCGGTGTCCTCAATGCGCAGGATAAAATCGCCGCCCATCTTCTTGGCGAACAGATACCCGTAGAGCGCAGCCCGCAGGCCGCCCAGATGCAGGAAGCCCGTGGGCGAGGGTGCGAAGCGTGTGCGTACCTTTTGCATGGCAGAATATCCTCTCTGTAACAGTATCGGGCATTACTTGCCCTTGGCGAAGGAATCGCGCAGGCCCACCGTGCGGTTGTACACAGGCAGCTCGGCGGTGGAATCGGGGTCCTTGCAGAAATAGCCGTTGCGCAGGAACTGGAAGGTGGTGCCCACCTCGCAGTCACCAATGACCGGCTCAGCCAGACCACGGACAATGGTCAGGCTGTTGGGGTTCAGGCGGCTGATGAAATCCTTCTTGACCGGGGCGGCGGGGGCTTCCGTACCATCCTCGGTCAGCTCGGGCTCGGCTTCCTCCGCCTCATCATCAGCGGAGAGCAGCGGCTCATACAGCCGGGCCTCGAAGGGCACCGCGTCCGCCGCAGACACCCAATGCAGCACCTTGCCCTTGATTTTGCGGTTCGCGCCCTCGGTGCCGGAGGCGGAATCCATGTCCACGGTGCAGTATACGCAGGTCACATTGCCGTTTTCGTCCTTGTCGCAGCCATCGCAGCGGACGATGTAGGCCCCCTTCAGCCGCACCTCAAAGCCCGGATACATGCGCTGGAACTTCTTGGCGGGCACCTCCATGAAGTCCTCCTGCTCGATGTACACCTCCCGGCCAAAGGTCACGGTATGCGTGCCCATCTCGGGATGGTCGGGGTGATTCTCCACGGTCAGGGTCTTGGTTTCTCCCTCGGGCCAGTTGGTAAACACTACCCGCAAAGGCCGCAGCACGGCCATGGCGCGGGGCGATGTCGCGCCCAGGTCATCGCGCACGCAGGATTCCAGCAGCGCGTAATCCACCACGGAATCCGCCTTGCTCATGCCGATGCGGTCCACAAAGTCGCGGATGGCCGCGCCGGTGAAGCCACGGCGGCGCAGGGCGGACAGGGTGGGCATGCGGGGGTCATCCCAGCCGCGCACATAGCCGCCCTCCACCAGCTGGCGCAGGTAACGCTTGGACATGACGGTCTGCGTCATGTTCAGGCGGGCAAACTCGATTTGGCGGGGCCTGGCGGGGAGCATGTTCTGGCTGTGCTCCACCACCCAGTCGTACAGGGGGCGGTGAATCTCATACTCCAGCGAGCACATGGAGTGGCTCACGCCCTCCAGTGCGTCACCGATGGGGTGGGCAAAGTCGTACATGGGGTAGATGCACCACTTCTTGCCCGTGCGCCAGTGCTCCTTGTACAGGATGCGGTACATGGCCGGGTCGCGCATGACGATGTTGGGGGAGGCCATGTCGATTTTGGCACGCAGGGTATAGCTGCCCTCGGGGAACTCGCCGGCCTTCATGCGGCGGAACAGGTCAAGGGATTCCTCCCAGGGGCGGTCGCGCCAGGGGGAATTTTTGCCCGGCTCGGTGAGCGTGCCGCGATAGGCGCGCATTTCGTCCTTGTTCAGCTCATCCACATACGCAAGGCCGCGCCGGATCCAGTCCTCGGCGATTTCATAGCACTGGTCGTAGTAATCGGACGCGTAATACAGTCCGCCTGTCCAGTGGAAGCCCAGCCATTCGATATCCCGCTTGATGGCTTCCACATACTCGGTATCCTCCTTGGCGGGGTTGGTATCGTCGAAGCGCAGGTTGCACTTGCCGCCGAACTTTTCCGCGGTGAGGAAGTCCATGATGAGGGCCTTGCAGTGGCCGATGTGCATATAGCCATTGGGCTCAGGAGGAAAACGCGTGTGTACCTGCTGGTACCTGCCTTCCTTCAAGTCCTGCTCAATGGCGTCCCAGATAAAGTTGCTGCGCGTTGTTTCTTCCATGAAAAACAGATCCTCCCTCTTGCCTGACTGGCACGGCACTGACGTGCCCGTGCATTGCACCATTATACCTGCATCCACCAGAAAATACAAGCAGATTTTTCCCTCTCCAAGGGAACGCGCCAGCGGAAAGGGGTCAAGGGGCGATGCCCCTTGTGGGGTGCAGGGGTGAAACCCCTGCGCAGGTCTGGGCGGCAGCCCAGCGCAACACATTCAAACAACCAAAAGGGAAAGGAAAAGACAAAGCGTGAGTTTCCAAGCAGACGACGCAGTCCGTCCGCGCCGGAAACGGCATGTTCCGAATACTGCAAGAAAGCGGCTCCTTCATCCCTGCCACACAAACAAGCACCGGAGAACCGATACAGGCTCTCCGGTGCCAGGTATGCAGTGGACAGTACGAATGGATTGTGGATAACTTTTTGCTGGGGCGGGGAGGGACGGACGTTCCTTTCAGGCGGATGGGAACCTGCCGTTTCCAACGCGGACGGACTTCGTCGTCTGCTTGGAAACTCAGTTTTTGCTTTTCCTTTTTACAATGCGAACGTGTTGCGCTGGGCTGCCGCCCAGACCTGCGCAGGGGCCTTGCCCCTGCACCCCACAAGGGGCATCGCCCCTTGACCCCTTCGACGCTGGCGCGTTCCCTTGGGGGGTCAGCCGACGGCGTTTTGGGCCATGTCCTGCTGCATGAGCTGCCATAGCTCCTCCTGCCCCTCCAGCAGCGTTGCAGGACTGCCCGGTACCCCCATGGGGTCAAAGGATACGCTCAGCTTCACATACACGGCGGCATAGCTGGCCCCGTTCAGGGCAATCGGACTGTTCAGCCGGCCCTCCAGCCCCGCAAAGCTGCGGGTGCCGAGGTTCTGCGCGTCCAGCGCGGTCAGGGCGACATACACCTTGCCGCTGTCAATGCTGCCGTCCACCCCGGGCGCGATATCGGCCTTCACGGTCAGCTCGCCCTTGCGCACGGAGAAGGTGACACTGCCCAGCGTATACGCGCCGCTGGCATGCAGCGGAACCGTCAGGCTGCTGCCCTCCAGCTGGCGCAGGTCGAGCAGCGTGGCGGACTTCCACGCGCCGGAGCCGCTCAGGCTGGTGAGCGGATACCCCACGGAGCAGGCAGCATTGTCCGTCAGACGGGGCATGGTGCGGTTGACGGTGCAGGCGGACACCTCGCCGCCTGCGTTCAGGGTGATGGTGTAGAGCGTCTGGCGGCCCTTGAGGCGCAGGTAGATATCCTCGGAGCGGAACTGGCCGCTGCACAGCCCGTAATCCCGCTGATAGACCACGCTGTCACCCTCGGCTACGGTGACAGTCACCTGCTTTTCTCCTGTGATGGGGCAGGTAATGCGCAGATAATCCCTGTCGGTGATATGTTCGCCGCTGACCTGCTCCAGCGTGAACACCTCCTCCCCAAGGGACGGTGCGGCTGTGAGCAGCAGCGACAGGCAGAGCAGCAGCGCAGGAATGCGTTTCTTCATCAAGATCATCACCTCGAATGCTTGGGCTACAGCATGATAACGTGCCACAGCCCGACATTCTTCCTTGCGGATGCACAAAGTAGCCCGGTATCCTGTCCCTATTGTATGCGGATACGGCGCGGCTGTCAACCATGGCGCGGCGGCGAACGGTGGAAAAGGGCGGTGCTTGCAAAAAAGCCCGCCCCCAGTCTCTGCCGGATGAGGTCGTTCCCTGTGCAGGTCGCGGAACCTGCCGTTTCCTGCGCGGACGAACTGCGTCGTCTGCTGGGAAACTCACGTTTTTTTCCTTTCCTTTTGGCTATATGGAATGTGTTGCGCTGGGCTGCCGCCCAGACCTGCGCAGGGGTTTCACCCCTGCACCCCACAAGGGGCATCGCCCCTTGACCCCTTCGACGCTGGCGCGTTCTCTTGGGGGTTATTGTAATGGGTTGCTCTGTCCCATGTTTCTGGAGGCAATGCGCTTCATGGCGGGGATGGACAGCACACATACCACGACGGTCAGGATGTCGGCGGCAGGCTGGGACGCATAGATGCCGTTGAGACCCATCACCTTGGGCAGGAACAGAATGAAGGGAATATAGAACAGCCCCTGCCGGATGGCGGACAGGAACAGCCCATACCGGGATTCACCGATGGTCTGATAGGTAATCGTCATCATGTAGCACAGGCCAAAGGCGGGATACAGGGCCATCTGGGAAATCAGCAGCCAGCGGCCATTGTTGACAATGACGGGGTTGCTGTTGAACAGCTGAATCAGGGGCTGGGCCAGCAGGATATAGGCCCCCTCCACCACAAGGGTCAGCAGCAAAGCACCCTTCAGCGCGAAACGGACAGATTGATGGAACCGCTCCTCATTCTTCGCGCCAAAGGCATAGGACGCCACGGGCTGATAGCCCTGCATGAAGCCCATCACCACATAGCAGCCAATCAGCACCAGCCGCTGAACAACGCCATAGGCGGCAATAATTTCATCCGCCTGCGGCAGGGAAGCGGCTGCCATGTTGGTCAGGGAGGCGGCAACAGACAGGCAGATTTGAATCACGGCCGTGGGGATGCCAATCATTGCGACGGACTTGACAAAATCCCAGCTTGGACGAAACGCATGGAGCCGGATTTTGATGATGGAGCGTCCGCTGACGTAGAACCAGGTCAGGATTGCAAAGGTGACAAACTGGGACACGGTGGTGGCCAGGGACGCGCCCTGCACCCCCATATTCAGGCCCCAGTCAAACATGAACACGGGATCCAGCAGGATATTCAGTGCCGCGCCGGTGATGACCGCCACCGAAGAAATTTTCACCGAGGATTCAGCCCGCGCAGCACAATTCATGCTTTGGGCCGGAAGGTTGGCCAGGGCCGCGATGAACATCCAGAAGGCATACTCCCGCGCCAGCGGCAGGGATGCGTCCGACGCGCCAAAGGCACGCAGCAGCGGATCCATCCATACGATGCCGCCCACGCACAGCGCAACGCCAATGATCACCGAAAGGCCGATGACGGTTGTGACTGTGCGGCTGGCGGCTTCCGGGTCCTTCGCACCCAGCTGACGGCCTGCCAGCACCGCCGCGCCTGCGGCAAAGATGTTCTCCAAAGAAACCATAATCAGCAGCAGGGGCACGGTCACGCCCACTGCCGTCAGGGCAATATCGGAGTTGAGCATGCCGATATAGGCGGTATCCACCAGATTGTAGACTGCCTTGGCAAGCAGGGCCAGCGTGGCGGGGATGGCCAGCTTGACAATGGCCTTGGACGGGGACATATCGGCGAGAATGGATTGGTTCGGGGATTGCTTGGGGGACATAGGGCTGCTCCTTCTTTCATGCCTAATCATAGACCAACTGGTCTATAGCACAGGAGTATAGCACAAACAGACCAAGTGGTCAACATCTTGTCCATCCCCCATGAAAAAGCCCGCCCCGGAAGGTTTCCCTTCATGGAGCGGGCTTATACTGGCTATGATGGACGGGCAATCAATCCGTAGAGCATGGTCTGGAAGGTCTGGCGGCAGAGCTGATTGTGCCTGTCTGTCTGCTGCTGCTCCGTGCCTGCGTTTTTCAGATACGAGCTGACACAATCCTCAAAAATGCGCAGCTGGGCAATGGCATCCGGGATGCTCAGGCCCGGTGCCAGCCGCTCCTTTTCCAGAATAGCGGTGAGCATGGTTTCATTCAGCCTGTCAAAGGACGCCCGGCAGGCCGCCAGCTCCCTGCGCAGGTGCGGGGGCGGATTAACCACCGCATCACAGAACAGCCGCTGATGCTGGGGATGCTGGGCAAAAAATTGCAGCCGGGCATCAAAATACTGGTCCGGCGTCACCGTCCGGGCATGGAGTGCTGCGCTCAGGGCATCGGTCAGCTCCTGAAAGCATCGCTCGACACAGGCAAGGTAGAGTGCATCCTTGTCTGCGTAATAATGGTACATCAGTCCCTTGGAAATATGGCCGGCAGCACAGATGACGTTCACCGATGCCCCCCGATAGCCCTGTCCGGCAAATTCCGCAAAGGCACATGCCAGAATATGTGCCCTGCTTTTCTGGCTCTTTTCCTCCTGCTTCATGGCCACGCCTCCCTGCTGGGTAGTATAACAGACAGCGCATCAAAAGTCCATCATGATGTGCAAGGACAGTTCCTGTCCCGGACAGCGGCCCTGTTGCCCGCCCAGCATCGGGGATGATGCCCGATGCAATCCCTCTGCCTTGACGTTATGGATTTTTCCTCCTGATTGTGATACAATAGAGTCAACTGAACGGGGCAGCAAAAAAAATCTCCATGCCCACGTTGCAGGCACCCCAATCCATGAAACTTTACATATCTATTCTATTCGTATAGATTCTGTACAGTTTCAAAGCAAAAGCAAACAACATGGTATGGGAGGTATTTGACATGTCCAGGAGCAGCCAAAATGCGCTGGAAAAGCGTTTCGGCATCACCGCCGCAGGCAGCACCATGCGCACGGAGGTGATGGCCGGTCTGACCACCTTCTTCGCGATGGTCTATATCCTCATGGTCAACGCGAACATGTTCGCCAATCCCTTGGGTGACGGCACCAACGTGTTGGGCGTGAGCTACGGTGCCATCTACATTGCCACCGCCATTTCTGCCGTGGTCGGCACCTTGGGCATTGGCCTGCTGGCGAATCTGCCCCTGGCACTGGCCTCCGGCATGGGCTTGAATGCTTTCTTTGTCTACACGATGTGTATTGGCTTCGGCATGAGCTACGCCAATACGCTGGTGCTGGTGCTCTTTGACGGCGTGCTGTTCATCATCCTGACCGTTACCGGCCTGCGCAAGATGATCTTCCAGGGGATTCCCAAGCCGGTGCGCATGGCCATTCCTGCGGGAATCGGCATGTTCATCGCCTTCATCGGCCTGCAAAACGCGGGCATCGTGGTCAAGGATGCTTCCACGGGCGTGACGCTGGCTTCCTTCAACCTGCTAACCAACGCCTGGGCGGCCATCATGCCCATCCTGGTAACCATCGCCACCGTCATCATCATCGCAGTGATGGCCGTCAGAAACGTGAAGGGCGCGATTCTGCTGGGCATTCTGGGCGGCTCTGTGGCATACTATGTGCTGGGCTTCACCACGGTGTCGGGCTTCACGCTGGACATCAGCATGACCAGCCCCTTCGCTGCCTTCGGTGATTTCTTCACGCAAGCCTTTGCCAAGGTATTCACGGAGGGCTTCGACTTCTCCGCTTACACTGCGGCGCATGGCGTGGGCAATACCATCCTGGTCATCGCTACCTCTGCGCTGGCCCTGTGCATGGTGGATATGTTCGACACCCTGGGCACGCTGTATGGTGCCTGCGCCCGCGGCAACATGCTGACCAAGGAGAACGAGGTTCCCAACATGGACAAGGCCATGCTGGCGGACGCTCTCGCGACCACGATGGGTGCCATCTGCGGTACCTCCACGGTATCGACCTTTGTCGAGTCTGCCTCCGGCGTGGCCGAGGGTGGCCGTACCGGCATGGCCGCCGTGGTCACGGCCGCACTTTTCTTCGTGGCCATGTTCCTCAGCCCCATTGCACAGCTGATTCCCGGCTGCGCCACGGCTGCCGCGCTGGTGTATGTTGGCGTGCTGATGATCGCCTGCGTGCGTGACATCGACTGGACGGATGGAACCACGGCTGTACCCGCGTTCCTGACCATCGTGATGATGCCCTTCACCTACAACATATCCTATGGCATTGCTTTCGGGCTGTTCTCCTATGTCCTCATCCATCTGTTCACCGGCAAGGCAAAGGACATCAAGCCTGCAAGCTGGGTGATATCCATTCTCTTCCTGGCGATGCTTTTCCTCTCCCACTAATCCCCGCCCCGTGCGGGGCTCTTTTTTTGCCCCCAATCCGCGCACCGTGAACCATCGGCGCAACCCGGCAGCAGACCCCCAAAAAGGAGTCCAGAGGGCCAAGCGGCCCTCTGGTGGGGTGCAGGGACAACGCCCCTGCGCGTCACTCCTGCGCGAATCCGCACTCCTGTGAGCGATTGTAAAGGGCGGCATTTTTCAGCCGACTGTTGGATACATTGTCATACACCCAGGAGAAATATTCCTGCGGCACCGCGCTTTGACGTGTTCCGGCTGCATAGACGCTGAACGCATCGCCCAGCGACAGACCCGCAGGGGCTTGCGTCATGATGCGCACACCGTCCGCCAGCCGGATATCCCCCTCCTGACCATCCAGGGATAGCTCCGTCACCACCATCCGATGCTCGTTGTCGCTGACCTTCGTTACGTTGCTGAATTGGCCGGAAAACACACTCTCATAGTGCGTGCCATTGGGATAGCCTGCATCCGTGTCACCGGCATCCCAGTCTGAGTAATAGCCGGTAAACGTACCATCCGCGAACAGGGTCATGGTGGTCGACCACGCCCCCGCTCCGCTGGAGAACACCCACTGAGTTGTCTGGGTGAAGGGGAAGCTGCTGGCCGCTGCCGGTGTGGCCGTAGCCGTGGGTTTCTGCGCAGCAGCCTGCCTGCTGACCAGATCGGAACGCACATAGCCATACATATCCCCGGTCTGGACATAATACCAGCCGCTCTTGGTTTCCCCAAAAGGTTGAGGGATGTCTGGTTATTCAGCCGTTTGAGTACCGCCGTGCTTTCCGAGGGGCCTTGCCGGAGGTTGACCCAGCTGCTGTTCGGGTTGCTGACAACGCCGGTTTGCTTTGCGCCGGACGCGCTGCCCATGCTGCCCCGCAGGAGATATTCCGACTTCATGTAGCCGGTCTGACTGCCGATGGTCACAGCGACCCATTCACCCACAGGGTCAGCCTCACACAGCACGCGGGTGCCGGTAAAATACAAGCCCAGTGATGCCGAGGACGACGAACGCCCTGCCCGGAGATGTACGGTTTCCGCAGTTTTCCCATCAATGATGGCTTCATCCGCCACAGCCACGGACATAAGCAGCACCAAAACCACCAGCAAGCTACCCAGAATCACACCAAATCGACGCATTGTTCCCAACCTCCTTCATACATCCAACGTTTCCATCAGGCAGATTCATCCATCCCATGCATAGCAAAAGAAGCACCTCAGCTGAGATGCTTCTATATGGAATCCGGCAGCGACCTATCCTCCCGGGCCGTGTCCAGCCAAGTACTTTCGGCACTGAAGGGCTTAACTGCTGTGTTCGGAATGGGAACAGGTGGAACCCCTTCGTCATTGCCACCGGAAATGGTGGGCTATTCTTTTTCTGCACCCTGACAACTGCACATCGAATGATTCATATCAGACCGTTTTCCA
>JBJEUL010000232.1:0-2701 GCA_051883835.1 Aristaeellaceae bacterium | reverse complement strand
CACAAGGGGCATCGCCCCTTGACCCCTTCGACGCTGGCGCGTTCCCTTGGAGAATATGCTAATCGTCGTCGTCATCGTCCCATTCGTCCTCGCTGTTGGCGGGGTCGAAGGTGTCCTCATCCACTTCCATTGGCTGCATGGGGGGCACTGCTTCCTCACTCGCCTTTGCCCGAATAGGCTTGAGCAAACCGGCGAAAAGCTGAACTCCTTTGTACATTCTGGAATGCATCATAGACCATTTCCTCCTTGTTTCTTGGAGTCGGCCCCATTATAGCGCAGCTCTGCCCCCTTGTAAAGGCGTTTCATTCGGTCACTTCTGTGCCAGAATCGCCGGGGTCACGGCTGAAAAGACAGCTCCTCCCGCATGCCGTCCATGCCGCATACCGCCCCCGGATAGTGCGTCTGTGCCCGGAATACCTCCTCCTGCGGCTGCGTCACCATGGCAGAAAAATGCGTCAGCCACAGTCGCCGAACCCTGGCTTGTGCCGCCAGCGCACCGGCCTGCGCAAAGGTCATATGACCGTAGGTCGCGGCCTGCTCCATTTGCTCCGGCAGGGCATAGGTGGCTTCGCAGATGAGCAGGTCAGCGTCCATGGCAGCCTGCGTCAGTTCCGCACAGGGCATGGTGTCGCCCGAATAGACCACCGTCACGCCGCGCCGCGGCGGCCCCAGCACCTCCGCTGGGCAAATGGTGCGGCCCTCCCATGTGACCGACTCTCCATGCTGCAAGATGCCCCACAGGCCTTGCGGCAATCCCAGCATCCGCGCCTGTTCCGCCTGAAACCGGCCCGGTCTGCCCAGCGTGAAGCGGTAGCCCTGACTGACCACCCGATGCCGGGTCACGACCGGGAACAGCTGTGCTTCCCTGGGCCAGGCAGGATGCAGGGTGTGCAGGGACAGGCCCTTTGCGGTCAAGGGCATCAGCCGCACCTCGTAGGGCAGCTCCCCTGCCAGGGTCAGGATGGGAGCCATGGCTTCCGTCAGGCTCTCTGGGCCGGTGATGGTCACAGGCTCCGCTCTGCCCAGACTGCCCATGCTCTGCAACAGCCCCGGCAGGCCAAAGATATGATCCCCGTGGTAGTGGGTCAGGGCAATGAGATCCACCTTCAGCAGGCTCACATGGGCCTTGCGGGCGGCTGCTTGCGTGCCCTCGCCGCAATCCAGCAGCAGCAGCCGTCCGTTCACGCCGATGGCTGCTGCCGCCAGCGCACGATCCGGCAGGGGCATGGTCGCTGCTGTGCCAATCAGCGTCATCTGTACCATGTACATGCACTCCTTGTTCTCATACGATCAAGCCCATCTCCCGCAGGATATTCCGCACTGCCGCTTCCGTGCGGCCCATGTCCGCCGCCATCTGCGCAATCGGAACACCCATGAAGTAATGCCAGCGAAGCTGCGCCTGCTCCGATGGGGTCAGCGGCGCGGCGTTGTCAGCCTGACGGGAAGGTTTGTCCACCGGCTGCACCGGCGGTGGGGTCGGGCTGGGCTTGTCCGCCATAGGCCGTGGCAGCACCTGGACAGTGGGTGTCACAGGCTTCTCCGGGGCGTTCTGCGTCAGGGTGATGGTGGTGCGCGTCTTGTCGTAGTCCCGGATGACCCGCAGGAACGCTTCCCCGTATCGGCCTGCCTTCACCGCGCCCATGCCGTGAACCGTCAGCAGGCCCTCCATGGTCACGGGCCTGCGCCGCACCATGTCGTTCAGGGTCTTGTCGTCGCAAACGATGTAGGGTGGCACATGCTGCTCCTTCGCCAATTGCAGCCGACAGGCCCGCAGCTGCTCAAACAGGCTGGTTTCCCCGGGCTTGGGCAGCTTGAGCCTGGTCTTGCCATCCGCGACCACCTCGGGCTGGTTCGCAGCTCTGCGCCGTGCAGGACGCTTTTTCAGCCCGGCGGCTTCGGCATAGCGCGGCTGGCAGCAGGAGGAACAGCTGCCGCACCGCTCCGGGGCGTTCTCCCCGAAGTATCGGCGGATGACCCGGCGCAGGCAGCCGCTTTCCTCGCAGTAGGCAATCATGCTTTGCAGCCGGGCGTTGTCCTGCCGCCGCACGGCCTGCTGCTCGGCAGGGGTCATGTCAGGGTTCGGCTCGCTGTTGTCAATCATCCATCGGGCAGTGACGATGTCCTGCCTGTTGAAAAGCATCACGCATTCCGCAGCTTCGCCGTCACGCCCTGCACGGCCTGCTTCCTGATAGTAGGCCTCCATGGAGCGGGGCATGTTGTAATGGATGACGAAGCGAACGTTGCTCTTGTCGATGCCCATGCCAAAAGCGTTGGTGGCCACCATGATTTGCACCCGGTCGTACTGGAAATCCTCCTGGGCACTGCGGCGTTCCTCATCGGACAGTCCCGCGTGATAGCGGCCTGCGGAGAAGCCCTCCTCCTGCAATTTGCGGCAGACCTCCTCCACATTCTTGCGGGTGGCGCAGTAGATGATGCCGCTTTCGTCCTGCTTGTCGCGCAGGATGGCCATCAAGGCATCCATGCGGCTTTCGGGGCGGATGACCTCGAAGTACAGGTTCGGCCTGTCAAAGCCCGTGAAGGACATGACCGGGCTTTGCAGCCGCAGCAGGCGGATGATGTCCTCCCGAACCCTGCTGGTGGCTGTGGCCGTGAAGGCCCCCACCGGCGGACGCTGGGGCAGGCTGTCCACAAAGTCCGCGATGCGCCGGTAGTCCGGGCGGAAGTCCTGCCCCCACTGGGA
>JBJEUL010000231.1:0-11789 GCA_051883835.1 Aristaeellaceae bacterium | reverse complement strand
AAAAGGAATCGGAAAAAATCAGAGTTTCCAAGCAGACGACGCAGTTCGTCCGCGTCGGAAACGGCAGGTTCCGTGGACTACATAAGAAACGACCCCGTTTCCCCCTGCCAGAAAAAAGACAGCCCCTTCCATCCATCGGAAAGGGCTGCCAGCGAGCCGGACGATTACTCCGCCGCCATAATCAGCTGCGCGCCGATTTGGCCGGGCAGGGACAGGGTCATCACGCCGTTGAAGTACACGCGGATACGGGCATCCTCAGCCACCACAGGCCAGTCGGCGGTGGTACCGTTCACAATCACCTCCATGCCCTCGTCCGTGAGCATGGTGAAGCGGCTCTCCTCCACCGCCGTGACGGTGCCGGTCAGGGCCGTGGCGCGAATGGTCAGGGCCGTCATCTGCGCAGGCAGGGAACGGGTCATCATGCCATTGTACAGCACGGTGATGTAGTCACCCACGCTCAGCTCCTCGCTGCCGGAAACGGAATACTCCACCAGCGTGTCCTCGGACAGGTTGACTTGCAGCTGCTGGCCGTCCGCATCCTCGATCATGACATATTCCTCGGTGATTTCCGTCACCATGCCGGACACATCGTAGATTTCAGGCAGGGCGGCAGGACGGATGGACAGGGCGGCAATCTGCGCAGGCAGGGAACGGGTCATCATGCCGTTGTAGGTCACGGTGATGGATTCGCCCACCGTCAGCACATGCTCCGCGTCGAAGTCCATCTGCGTATCCTCGAACAGGTTGATTTGCAGCTGCTGGCCGTCCGTGTCCTCAACCATGACGTATTCCTCGGTGATTTCCGTCACCACGCCGGACACCTCGTAGACCTCCGGCAGAGCAGCGCGGGCAATGGACAGGGCGGCGATTTGAGGGGGCAGGGAACGGGTCATCATGCCGTTGTAGGTCACGGTGATGGCATCACCCACGGCCAGCACATCATCCTCGGCAAGCTCCATGTGCGTGTCCTCGGACAGATTGGCCTGGAACTGCTGGCTGTCCGCATCCTCCAGCAGGATGTACGCATCGGTGATTTCGGCAATCACGCCGGATACCTCGTAAACCTCCGGTGCATCCTCCGTGGCGGTAGCGTTATTCACGCCGGTGAACGCGGCAATGCCGGTCAGGGCGAACATGGCGGTGAGCATCAGGGCAAGAATCTTCTTCATGGGGGGTGAACCTCCTTGTGTGGTGTTTTCACTCAATCTGACGCAGGACACCGCGATTTGTTCCCGGTGGAATAAAATTCCGCGAAAAAAATCTGCGCTCCGTTGGGAGGAACGCAGACGGAAGAAAGCATTTACCGGGGAATGTGGATGATGGCTCCCTCCATGAAGTCGCTGGGAGCCATGCAGGGATTGGCCCGGAGCAGTGCGCCCATGGATGTGTTCAGCCGCAGGGCTACTCGCTCCAGCGTGTCCCCATTCGCCAGCGTCATGACGGTGGGCGTGCCGCAGGGAATACCCTCCGCCGGGACGCAAAGCGTCTGCCCGGGCATCAATTGCTCCAAATCCACGCCGGGATTGGCGGACTCCAGGGTGTGCAGCGTCACATCCTCGGCCAGCTGGATGTCCGTCAGGCTCTGGCCCTCCTGCACCGTGTAGCGGCTGCTTTCAGGGCAGGCTTCGGGGACTTGGCCGGTCTGGGCGGGGGAATCCAGGTCATCCAGCTCATCGGTGATTTCGGGCTCAGGCTCAGGCTCAGGCTCTGCGGGCGCAGGCTCGGGCGTGGTGGCAGGTGGACGGTCATCCTCTTCCATGGGGATGCACAGCACATCACCCACCATCAGCCGGGCCGGATTGATGCTGCTGTTGGCATCCAGCAGGTCGCGCAGCGGAACGCCCAGACGGTGCGCAATGAGATAGAAGCTGTCCCCCCGGCGCACAGTGTATTCATAGGCGCATACCTTGTCCTGCGGACGGCGATTGTGGTCGTCGGACATGATGTTTCGCACTCCTTTCCAGTGGCGGTGTCAGTGGGAGCATATGCGGACAAAGGGCTGAATCTGCTTGCAAGCGAAAGCAAAATTTGTTATCATAAAGCGTGATAAATAGGAAAGGAGCGGATGGGCCAATGAAGCATGACAAGAACGGGCTCTCCAGGATGGGCAGGGCGGCCCTGCTGGAGATGCTGTGCCAGCTGACGGAGGAAAATGAGGGGCTGAACCACCGTATTCGGGAGATGGAGGAAGCCATTGCAGAGCTGTCGCTGCGGGATCATGAGCTGACGGCGCAGTGCGAGCAGGCAGAGGCCCAGGCGGAGACCTATCATCAGCGTATCATCCAGATGCAGGAGGAAGCCGAGGCCGAAAAGCAGGCCAGGGAGGCCATGCCCATCGGCAGCTTTGCGCAGGCGATGATTCAGGCGCAGGAGGTGGTGCAGCGCACCCAGAAGGCCGCGGATGATTATCTGGCCGCCTGTCAGCGTCGGGAAGCGGAAGCGCAGGCGCACACGGACATGCTGCTGGCCGATGCACAGCGTCAGGCGGAGGAGCTGCTGGCCCAGGCACAGTCCCAGGCGGAGGAGATCCTCCATCAGCCGGAGCTGCTGCTGGCCCAGGCAAAGGAAGATGCTGAAAACCGGCTGCACACCGCGCAGGAGAAGGCGGAGGAAATCCTTCGTCAGGCGGACAGCATCCTGCAGGAGGCACAGGAACAGGCCGCTGAGCAGCTGCGCACCGCCCAGGAGCAGGCCGACACCATGGCCCGCCAGGCGGAGGAGACCATGGCCCACGCCGAGCATGAAGCCGCCAGGCAGCTCGATGATGCCCGGACGCAGTCCGAAAGCATGTGGCGCAAAGCGGAGGAACGCAAAGCTGAGCTGGAGGAAAAGGAACGGGAGATTCGCAGGCAGCTGCGCAAGGAGCTTGCCCGGCTGTCGCAGATGGTGGAGCAGGAGGAAGCATGAAGCAGAAAATGACGCGCCGGCCAGCGGTGGAGGAGATTCGTCAGGAGATGGCGGAGCTTCGCAAGCGTCGGGCAAGGCGCAGGAGAGTGCTGACGGTGCTGCTCACGGTGCTGACCCTGACGGGCGTGCTGCTCTTTACCGTGGCCGAGCCGATGCGCCTGACGGAGGCCTGCGAGGATCCGGCCATGCCCAAGGGCGCGGTGGTGCTGGTGAACAGGCTGTGCGTGGAGGGTCAGCCCGGGGACGTGGTGCTGTGCCTGGAAAACGCGGGGTGTGTGGAACCCTTCCGCGGTCTGGCCCAGCGTGTGGGGGAGACAGGCTGTACGGGCGTGCTGGGCCGGGTCTGGCTGGAGATATGGCCTGCGCTGCGCATGGTGTGGTGATGCAAACCACGGCGAATTTTTACAGGGGGACTGTTTACAAGCTCCCATTCTGTGATATACTTAGGGGCGAATGGCGCAGACCATTCTCTTTGTCGTCAGCAAACGCCGCAGCAGGCGCAATGTGATACAGGCATGCCGCACCCGTGGCAGAAAGGGAAGATACGGATGAACAACGGCCGTCCCAATCAGGGAAATACACCAACATGGGGCCAGAATCCCATGCAGCAGCCGCAGGGCTATCAGCAGGCTCCGGGGCAGCAAGGGTACCAGCAGCCTTACAGCCAGCCGCAGGGCGGCTATCAGCAGGGCTACGGGCAGGCGCAGGGCTATGGGAAGGGGCAGCAGCCCTATCAGCAGGGCTTCCAGCAGCCGAACTATGCAGCGATGAATCAGGCTCCTTATCAGCAGGGCTACCGGCCTGCACAGCAGCGGCAGCAGCAGCCCCAGCCCCAGCAGCCCCAGCAGCCATACTATGGTCAGCCCTATCAGCAGCCTTATGGACAGGGCCAGCCTTACCCGCAGGGTCAGCCGTATCCGCAGGGCCAGCCCTATCAGCAGCCTTACGGGCCGGGACAGCCTTACCCCGGCTATCCTCAGCAGCCGGGCTACGGACAGCCGCAGCAGCCGCCCAAACCCCGGAAAAAGCCACCCTTCGACCTGGCGATTCTTTTGTGGGTGATGCTCTGCGGCGTGCTGCCGGTGCTTTTTGTGGTAGGCTTTGTCATGTCCAGCCTGACAGTCCTGAAGTGGGTGTTCGTGGGGCTGACGGCGGTGACGATTGCCTTGATGTGGATTCGCCCGGTCATGCAGTCCAACCTGCGCCTGACCTTCTCGGGCGTGTACAGTGCGCTGGCGGTGGTGGCACTGGTCAGCGCGCTGACGGCCACAGCACCATCGGACAGCATGGCAGGCACCAATGAGACTCAGACGGTCATGGGCGGCAGCCTGCAGCAGCTTCCCATCGTATCCGATGACGCGGGGCTTGGCACCTGGGCAACGGATGCCCCCGCCGTGACCCCGACCCCGGAGCCCGATGAGCTGCAGTCCGATGCGGTGAAGCAGCTGGAATCCTTCTTCTACTTCTGGTCGGTGAACAATCAGGACAACATGCTCAGCCTGTGCGCACCCTCCTGGCGCAAGAGCGTGGAGGAACCCAAGAACTCGCTCTTTGCCTTGTTGGCCAACCGCATCCCGCTGGATTACGAGGCGGAGAAGATTACCGGTACGGACAATGATACCGTCCGCACCGTCACCGTGACAGCCACCATTGACAAGCGCAATGGCCGCGACGCAGAGAAGTACCGCTTCCAGGTGCTGATGCTCCGCGAGGACGATCAGTGGTATGTGGATCCCGCCTCCCTCAAGAGCTACGAGACCACCGCCACCGCCACGCCGGCGGCCAATCCGACGGCCACGCCCACGGAGGAATTCATCGCCAGTGCCAATACGGTGCTCTACTACAATCCCAACGGCGGCGAGCGGTATCATCTGGATGCCTACTGCAAGAGCGCGAACGAGAAGTTCCTGCCCTTCACGGGGACGTTCACCTACAGTCAGATCAATGACGAGGCGTACAAGGATCTGGTGGCCTGCAACGTCTGCGGCGCACCGCTGCGCTGACGGGGCTGCCTGAACACAAGGAGGCGATCCGCCGAGGAATGCCTCCTTCGTGCTTTATCGGATGAAATGAGGTCAGGCCCATGGACAGCATGCGGATACTGGCAGCACGCCTGCCGGAGATGCCCGGGCATGTGCTGGCAGGGGTCAGCGGCGGCGCGGATTCCGTGGCCCTGCTGCTGATGCTGCTGGCCAAGGGTTGCCGGGTGACGGCGGTGCATGTGAACCACGGCCTGCGCTGCGCGGAATCGGACGCAGACGAGGCGTTTGTGCGTGCGCTGTGTCGGGACAGGAATGTGCCGCTGCTGTGCTTCCGGGCCAGTCCGCCGGAGCATCCCGGCGAGGACTGGGCGCGGGCAGTGCGCTACGGCTTCTTCCGGGAAGCCATGGCGCAGTCACAGGCAGACGCGCTGGTGCTGGCGCATCACCGGGACGATCAGGCGGAAACGCTGTTGCTGCATCTGCTGCGTGGCGCAGGGCTGACAGGCCTGACCGCTATGGCAGCGGACACCACGGTGGAGGGCATGCGCATCCTGCGTCCTCTGCTGGATGTCTCCCGGGCGGAGCTGCAATCGGCCCTGCTGGCTGCCGGTCAGCCCTGGCGGGAGGACAGCTCCAATCAGGACAGCCGCTATTTGCGCAATGCAGTGCGGCATGAGCTGCTGCCCCTGATGGAGCGGCTTGCCCCCGGCTGTGGCGGCAGGCTGGCGGCAACGGCCACGCTCCTGCGGGAGGACGAAGCAACGCTCCGTGCGCTGAGCGAAGCCTTCCTGCTGCGGCATCCGGGGCCGGAGCTGCCCCTATCGGCCCTGACGGAGCAGCCGGAAGGCCTGCGGGCGCGCATCCTGCGCAGCTGGTGGCAGCGGGAAGCCGGAGCAGGCCGGGACGAGCGCAGCCTGAGCCGCGCACAGACCGCCAGCCTTGCGGCACTGATGGCCGGCAGGGCAGGGGAGAAGTGCAACCTGCCCGGTGACTGGCAGGGCTATCGCGGCTGGACGCATCTGCACCTGACAGGCCCCGGCAAGGCAGCTCCGCCAGCTGAAACGCCCGTGGTATTGCCGCGCACCGTCCTTGGGGACATCACACTGGAGGCAGCTCCGCCCGGCTCAAGTGACGGCTGTCTGGCACAGACGCTTCCCCGGGCCATGCTGGCAGGAACCGTCCTGCGCACCCGTCGCCCGGGGGACTGGCTCAGGCCCTATGGCAGCGGTGGGCGGCAGTCCTTGCAGGACTATTTCGTGAACCGGCATGTGGACGCACCCTTCCGGGAGCGGGTGCCGCTGCTGTGCCGGGGCAGTGAGGTTTTGCTGGCGGCTGGCGTTGGCGCGGGGGACATCCCGCCGGAGGAAGAACAGTGCGCCCCTGTGCGTCTGCACTGGCTGGGCGGGATGCCATGGCACAGGCCGCAAGGAACAAAGGGAAAACACCATTGAGATCAAAGGAGAAGAAAGACCATGGATAGCAACGCAAAGCTGTATCAGGATTTGTCGAGGGTGCTTGTGACCCGTGAGGAAATTGCCGCAGCGGTGAAGAAGCTGGGCGAGCAGATCACCCGGGACTATCAGGGCCGCGACCTGATGGTGGTGGGCATCCTCAAGGGCGCGATTGTGTTCTATTCCGACCTGATTCGTGAGATTGACCTGCCCCTGCGCACGGACTTCATGGCGGTGTCCAGCTACGGCAGTGCCACCAAGTCCTCGGGCGTGGTGCAGCTGCGCAAGGATCTTGACCGGCCCATCGAGGGCATGGACGTGCTGATTGTGGAGGACATCGTGGATTCCGGCATGACGCTGTCCTACCTCAAGCGCGTGTTTGCCAACCGGGGCGCGGCCTCCGTGCGCATTGCCACGCTGCTGGATAAGCCTGCCCGCCGCCGGGTGGATTTGAAGGCAGACTACTTCTGCTTCGTCATCCCGGACGAATTTGTGGTGGGCTACGGGCTGGACTATGACGAGAAGTACCGCAATTTGCCCGACATCGGCGTGCTGCATCCCCGCATCTACAGCGAGGAATGAACCAAAGGTTGTAAAATATCCCTGACGGTATGGGAAACATGGTGAATCCGGCCATCGCATTGGCGAAATGCACCATCCCGGCCGTTGGGGAATATTTGCATTCAGCGGGCTGAATGTGCTATAATAAACGTTGCTTTTCTGCAAACCGACACATGCGTAAGGAGGACCAGCAAGTTGAAGAAAACATCCAGGGGACTGATGAGCTATGTGGTGCTGATTGGCACGTTTCTGCTCATTGCCCTCCTGCTGAACGGCAGCATGAGCAATCCGGTCAACCGGCGGATTGAGTATCCCGAGCTGCTGCGCCTGATCCAGGAGGATCAAGTGGGACGGGTGGCCATCCGCAACAATTATCTGGTTGGCCTGAAGAAGAACACCACCGTGGCCGCTGTGGACTTCCCGGAGCGTGCCTACGATTTCGAGACCACCATCGGCGCGGACTTCATCGAAACGGTCCGGCAGATGGAAGCGACCCGGCAGGGAAAGCCCCTGGATGAAGTGTCCGTCAACGACCTGAGCTTCACCGTGGAATACCGCGCGCCGGTGGTCACGCCCTGGTGGTATGACTTCCTGCCCTTCCTGCTGATGACGGGCGTGTTCCTGTTGCTGTGGTATGTGATGATGCGTGCCCAGAGCGGCGGCGGCAACAAGGTGATGTCCTTTGGCAAGAGCCGCGCCCGTGTGCAGGATCCCGGCAAGAACAAGGTGACCTTTGCCGATGTGGCCGGTGCGGACGAGGAAAAGGAAGAACTCAAGGAAATGGTGGACTTCCTGCGCAGTCCCAAGGCCTACACGGAGCTGGGCGCACGCATCCCCAAGGGTGTGCTGCTGGTGGGCCCTCCCGGCACGGGCAAGACGCTGCTGGCCAAGGCTGTGGCCGGTGAGGCGGGGGTGCCGTTCTTCAGCATTTCCGGCTCGGACTTTGTGGAGATGTTCGTGGGCGTGGGTGCCAGCCGCGTGCGCGACCTGTTCGCAGAGGCCAAGAAGGCCGCGCCTGCCATCGTGTTCATTGACGAGATTGACGCGGTGGGCCGTCATCGCGGCGCAGGTCTGGGCGGCGGCCATGACGAGCGGGAGCAGACGCTGAACCAGCTGCTGGTGGAGATGGACGGCTTTGCCATCAACGAGGGCGTGATTGTCATGGCGGCCACCAACCGCCGGGACATCCTCGACCCCGCGCTGCTGCGCCCGGGCCGCTTTGACCGGCAGGTGACGGTGAACTATCCCGATATGGAGGGCCGTGTGGCCATCCTCAAGGTTCACAGCAAGGGCAAGCCCCTTGACCCGGCGGTGGATCTGGTGAACGTGGCCAAGCGCGTCCCCTACGCCACCGGCGCGGAGCTGGAGAACATCATGAACGAGGCAGCGATTCTCGCCGCCCGTGCCCGGAAAAAGACCATCGACCAGCAGATGCTGGTGGATGCCATTGCCCGTGTGCAGATGGGCCCGGAGAAGCGCAGCCACAAGGTCACGGAGCGCGACCGGCGGATGGTGGCCATCCACGAGTCCGGCCACGCGGTGGTGGAGCATTTCATCCCCGGCTCGGACGAGGTGCATCTGGTGACCATCGTGCCCCGCGGTCAGGCGGCGGGCCATACCCTGTCCCTGCCCAGCGAGGAGAACGACCTGATGACCCAGAGCCAGCTGATGGCCCGCATCGCGGGTCTGCTGGGCGGTCACGCGGCGGAGCAGCTGGGCCTGGGCGAGTTCTCCACCGGCGCGACCAGCGATTTGCAGCGTGCCACGGAGCTGTGCCGCCGGATGGTGACGCAGTTCGGCATGAGCGAGAAGATTGGCCCGGTGTATCTGGACAGCGACCAGGAAGTGTTCGTGGGCATGGAGTTCGGCCAGAGCCGCGGCTATTCCGAGGAGGTTGCCGCACGCATTGACGCGGAGGTGCGCCGCCTGCTGGATGAAGCCTACGCCATGGCCATCAAGGCCATCACCGACCACCGTGACCGCTTTGACGCGCTGGTGGCTGCCCTGCTGAAGATGGATACCGTCAGCCGCAAGGAGTTCCGCGCCCTGATGGAGACGGGTGAGATTCCTGAGGGCATGCAGGACGATGACAAGCCCCGGGCTGCTGCGGACATCCCCATGCCGGAGGTCAAGCCTGCGCAGAGCAAGGCGTCCATGAATCCGGATAAGCCGGAGCTGCCGGAGGACTTCCTGCTGGACAGCCTCAACGATGATGACAAGACCTGACCTGCACATGCACACCAGCTTCAGCGACGGCGTGCTTTCACCCGGGCAGCTGGTGGAGAAGGCGGCAAGGATGGGCGTGACCATCATGGCGGTCACGGACCATGATACCTTTCAGGGCGCGGACAGCCTGCGGGGGCTGTCCCTGCCCATCCCGGTGATTCCGGGGGTGGAGCTGAGCCTGCGGGGCATGCGCAACCTGCACCTGCTGGGCTATGGCACAGGGGATGCACAGGAGCTTCGTCAGACTGTGGCCGAGCTGGCCCGCAAGCGGGAGCAACGCGCCGCCCTCATGCTGGACAAGCTGGCGACCATGGGCATGCCCCTGCCCATAGAGAGCCTTGCCCATCAGGGTACGGTGGGCCGTGCACACATGGCACGGGCCATGGTGACGGCAGGCTATGTGACCGGCATGCAGGAAGCCTTTGACCGCTATCTGGCGGAGGGCAGACCGGCCTATGTGCCGGGGGAGCGGCTGAGCATGGAGGAAGCCCTGCCCCTGATGCGGCGCAGCGGCTTTGTGCCGGTGCTGGCCCATCCCACGTTGCTGGGGCTGGAGGATACGGCCCTGCTGCCCTTGCTGCGCACCTGGCAGGCCATCGGCCTGATGGGCGTGGAGGTTTACCATCCATCCCGGGCAGGAAGGGGCTATGAGCCGCTGGCCCGGCTGGTGCGGCGCATGGGTCTGCTGGTGACAGGCGGCAGCGACTTCCATCAGGAGGGCGACAGCCACGGCCTGCCGGGCTGCACCGCAGCGCAGTGGCAGAGCGCGGAAACGGACATGCACGCACTCTTGCAGGCCATGAACCCCTGAAGCATGCCCAAGCAATCAACGAAGCCCATACGAAAGGAGGAGGCTTTTGTACAGCCACGATGATGGACAGACCCAGCGGCCAGAAAGGCATCGGCGGAGCGAACGGCGCAGCGCAGAGCAGACTGCTGCACGCCAGCCGTCCTCCTCAAGAACAGCATGGGAGCAGGACAGCATGAAGCCTGTTTCCCGCACCAACCCGGGTTATCAGCCCCAGGCTGCACAGCCCATCGCGACACCCGGCAGCATGCAGAGCCAGACATCCGTGCCGATGATGTCGCGTCAGCAGGGGACGATGCCCCAGCAGAGGACGATGTCCCAGCAAGGAACGATGCCCCAGCAAGGAACGATGCCCCAGCAGGGGACGATGCCCCAGCAGGGCATGGTTCCCCCGCAGACGGCGTATAACACGCCGTGGCAGCCGTCCGGCTACCGCCCCGCGCAACAGGGCTATGGCTATCAGGAGCAGCCGCCCCGTCAGCCCAACTATAACAGCGGCTATCAGCAGCCGCTTCCGCCCCAGCAGGAGCCTTACGCACAGGCTTGGAACAGCGAACCACGGCATTATTCCTCCGGCGATTATCGGCAGGAGGCGTTTCAAACGCCCTGGCAGGGCAGCAGCTCCGGCGGTGAACCGCCCCGGCGCGGCGGCAGCTCCGGTGGCCAGCCGCCCCAGCGCGGCGGTAACTCCGGCAGTCAGCCGCCCTGGCGAGGTGGGCATGCACTCAGGACGGTTCTGCTCATCGCGCTGTGTCTGGTTCTGCTGACCGGCGCGGGCATAGGCGGCTACCACGCGCTGGAGCAGCAGCAATTGCGCCAGTATGTGCAGGCCTATGACCAGGTGTTCTGCCAGGGCGTGTATGTGGATGGGATTCATCTGGGCGGTATGACAGCGCAGGAAGGCATTGCTGCCGTGCAGGCGCAGGCCCAGCAGCGCAGCGGCGCGTGGTCGGTGCGGCTGACCTATCAGGGCAAGCTGGTCACGGAAATCAACGCCAGCCAGTTAGGCATGACCGTTGACGTGTATGACGCCCTCAACGATGCCTGGGCGCAGGGCCACACGGGTGATTTGGCGCAGCGCAAGGCCGCCATGGAAGCCCTGTACACCACGCCCTATGAGGGCTACACCGTCATGCCCGGCGGTGATACCTCGGTGATTGACAGCACCCTGGACAGCCTGCGCAACTATGTGTACCGTGCGCCGCAGGACGCCGTGCTTCTGTCCTTTGACCCGAGCAAGACGGATCCGTTCACCTTCCAGGAGGAAGTGGAGGGCCGCTATCTGGATACCGAGCCGGTGAAGGAGCAGCTCTATCACATGGTTGCTACCATGGAGAGTGGCGAAATCGCGCTGGAGACGGTGGCAATTGCGCCGCAGGTGACGGTGAGTGAGCTGCGCAAGCAGGTCGAGCTTCGTTCCACGGCCTCCACATCCATTTCCACTACCAGTACCGAGGAACGTACCAACAACATCCGCCGTTCCTTCCAGCTGATTTCCGGTAAGGTGCTTCAGCCGGGGGAGACCTTCTCCTTCAATGATACGGTGGGCCAGCGCACGGAGAAGAACGGCTTTTATCCCGCCATTGAGTATGCCAACGGCGAGAGTGTGATGGGCATTGGCGGCGGCGTGTGCCAGGCCAGCAGCACGCTGTACATTGCGGCCGTGCAGGCAGGGCTGGAGATTGTCAAGCGTGAGCCCCACTCCGACCAGGTGAATTACACCCCCTACGGCAAGGATGCCACGGTCTACTGGATGTATGGCCATAAGATTGACCTGCAATTCCGCAACACCACGGAAAGCCCCATCTACATGGTGGCGGCGGTGCAGAGCGACCCCAGCAACCGCAAGCGGCT
>JBJEUL010000230.1:0-2718 GCA_051883835.1 Aristaeellaceae bacterium | reverse complement strand
GCACCCCACAAGGGGCATCGCCCCTTGACCCCTTCGACGCTGGCGCGATTCCTTGTGGGTAGGTCGATGGTGCAAAACCGTTCCCCGGTGTTGCGGTCACGCGCTTTTTGTGCTATCATGGAGAGGCTCGAAAGTACGAATAACGCGGCGGCCCGTCAACGGCGACGCGCCGCCCGGGAGGAGATACTACCATGAACGTTATCACCACCAGAGAGCTCAAGGAACGCCTTGCCGAGCTGCAGGGCCAGCGCGTCTGCCTGCAGGGCTGGATTCGCAACCACCGCAAGCAGAAAAGCATGGGCTTCATCGACTTCTTCGACGGCACCTGCTTCAAGAACCCCCAGGTTGTCTATGACAGCCAAATCAAGGACTTCGCACAGGTGCAGGGCTTCCGCGTGGGTGCGGCCATCACCGTCAGCGGCACGGTCGTGCCTTCCTACAAGGACCCCACCACCCCCGAGGTGCAGGCCGATGAAATCATCCTGGAGGGCGACTGCCCCGAGGATTACCCCCTCCAGCCCAAGCGGCACAGCATTGAGTACCTGCGCGAAATCGCTTATCTGCGCCCCCGTACCCGCCTGTTCCAGGCCGTGTTCCGCGTGCGCTCCGTGGCCAGCATGGCCATCCATACCTATTTTCAGGAGCGGGGCTATCTGTATGTGCATACGCCCCTGATTACCGCCAATGATGCCGAGGGCGCAGGCAATACCTTCACCGTCACCACCCTCGACCCCAAGGACGGCAAGAAGCCCGAGGAGGATTTCTTTGGCAAGGCCGCCGCACTGGCCGTCACGGGCCAGCTGGAGGCCGAAACCTTCGCCATGGCCTTCTCCAAGGTGTACACCTTCGGCCCCACCTTCCGCGCCGAAAACAGCAACACCAAGACCCACGCCGCTGAATTCTGGATGATTGAGCCGGAAATCGCCTTCTGCGATATTCATCAGCTGATGGACATTGAGGAGGATTTCCTCAAGTATCTGGTCAAGACCGTGCTGGAGAAGTGCCCGGACGAGCTGGCCTTCCTCGACCAGTTCACCAAGTCCGGCCTGCTGGAAAAGCTCAACGGCCTGGCCAGCAGCCAGTGCGCCCGCATCACCCACGAGGAAGCCATTACCATCCTGCGCAATTCCGGCAAGGAATTCCAGTTCGAGCCCAAATACGGTGAGGATACCGCCAAGGAGCATGAGAAGTACCTCACCGAGGAATACTTCCATTCGCCGGTGTTCGTCTACAACTGGCCCAAGGACATCAAGGCGTTCTACATGTACCAGAACGATGACGGCAAGACCGTGGCCGCCGTTGACCTGCTGGTGCCCGGCGCGGGTGAACTGATGGGCGGCTCCCAGCGCGAGACCCGCTATGACCTGCTGACCCAGCGCATGGACGAGCTGAACATCTCCAAGGAAGCCATGTACTGGTATGTGAATCTGCGGCGTTTCGGCGGCTGCACGCATGCCGGCTTCGGCATGGGCTTTGAGCGGCTGCTGATTTACCTCACCGGCGTGGACAACATCCGCGATGTCATCCCCTACGCCCGCACGCCCATGAACTGTGAATTCTGATGCCGCGACGCTCATCTGATTCCATGGCGCACGCAGGGATTTTTCGCCTGCGTGCGTTTTTTCAGCGTGGATGCTTTCCCCATCAAAGGAGGTTGACCCATGGCTGACAAGAAGCCTTCCCTGCCCCGGCGGATGCTCCGCCGGATGCTGACGCTGCTGGCCTCGGCCCTGCTGCTGGCCTCGTTCTACATCGCGGTGGTGCTGGGACAGCCGCAGGAGAGCGACAATACCGTGCATGTGGATGTCCATCAGGCCCTGCTGAGCGCGTCCCCTGCCGTGACCATCGCGGAGGAGAGCCGTCTGGCGGAGCTGACCGCGTCCTTCCCGGTCCCGGTGATGTACGCCGTCAGCGGCGGGAACCTGACGCTGGTGTCCGGGGTGAGCTGTGATGTGGCGTATGAAGGCAGCTTTGCCCGGCGGATGACCCTGACCTATCAGCGGGCGGACGGGGTGCAGCTGCTGGTAGAGAGCCTGTATCCCGCCCGGGCGTTGTCGCTGATGGGCAAGGGCGACTATCACATGGCCGGGGTTTCCGGCCAGCCGCTGGCGGGCATGCAGTCTGTACGCATGGAGAACGACAACACCATTCGTCTGCACGCCCAGAGCGAAACAGGCCTGTACATTGTGACCGCCCCGCAAATGGACTCTTCCGAGCTTGCCGCCCTGACCCGTTCCCTGCAATTGACCGGCAACGAATGACCGACCCTTACCAAGGAGGACAAGTGCCATGACCCGTCTGGACAGCCTGATCCTGCTGACCCTCGACTTTTTCCGGGGAGACACGCCCCGCATTCAGCATCTGACGAAGGTGCATGCCTATGCCGCGCTTATTGGCCGCATGGAGGGTCTAGACGCGGCCACACAGACCATCCTGGAAGCCGCCGCCGTGGTGCATGACGTGGGCATCAAGCCCGCTGAAGCGCAGTATGGCTCCTGCGCTGGCCCCTTGCAGGAGAAGCTCGGGCCTGCCGAATCCCGCAAGCTCCTGACCGCCGCAGGCTATACGCCGGAGGAGACGGAGCGGGTGGCGTGGCTGGTGGGGCACCATCATACCTACAACCCCATTGAGGGCATCGACCATCAAATTCTGGTGGAGGCGGATTTTTTGGTTCTTCACGGAAAGTGATGGAGCGGAGTATGAAGCGAGAAGAACCTG
>JBJEUL010000229.1:0-11931 GCA_051883835.1 Aristaeellaceae bacterium | reverse complement strand
CTGCACCCCACAAGGGGCATCGCCCCTTGACCCCTTCGACGCTGGCGCGGTCCCTGGTTAGTTGCGCGTGTTTTCTTCGTTTAGCGCATCAATGGCGGAGGTGCGCAGTTGGGGGGCGCAGGCTTTGCAACGGCTCAGTTTCGCGAAGCCGGCATCCTCCAGCTCCCCATAGCGGAACGCCGTCAGCGGCCAATACTTCTCGTTGACCTCCGCACAGACAGGACTGGAATGGTAGTACCGCCCGCCATTGGGATTGTAGTACAGCAGCACATCATCATCCGGATACCCCAGCACCCGGCCCACCTCGTCCCAGATCATGACCTTGGTGCGGCTCTTGCGGTTCAGGTTATCCCAGAGCCAGCGCATGTTGACCCCCTCGGGTGTCTTGCGCCGCTGGATGCGGATGCACCCATGGCTGGCCTTTTCCCCCAGATAGCTCTCGAAATTGGCGTAGTTCTTGTCCGTCATCTTGCCGTCCGTGTCAAACACGGGATAGCAGGGCACCTCGTGCAGGAGAATGCCGCCGTTGATGCGCAGGGCGTAGTCGCAGTAGATGTCCTCCGACCAGAAGCCGCCCGTCCAGCTGACAATCAGGAACTCCCCGGCAGGGGTCTCGTTGAAGGGGTCGCTCTTGGTGGGGAAGCCCGTAGAACACATCAATGTAGAGAACAGATGACCGTCCTTGAACAGGTACAGCCGCTGCTGCAATTTGTCCACCACAATGCCGTATTCCTGGTCGACCTCCTGCTCCATGAGCAGGCTGCTGTCCACCCAGCCCTGGAATTTCTGCGCCCAGACCTTGACCTTTGATCCGCTGGCCGAGGAGGAATACGCCTCGATGAGCGTCCAATCCCCCTGTTGGTCGAGGATGTGCACCGCCTGACTGGCGCAGGTGACTTCGCCCACATAGTCGGTGCAGGCCTTGTCCGGCTCCCGGCGCACCTTCACCTGCTCCCGCTGACCACCCTTGAGGACGGTCACGGGCTGGGTCAGCACCTGCCAGATGGCGGCCTCGTCCATCTCGCCCATGTTCAGCTTCCAATAGCATACATCGTGGTCGCAGGTTATGGGGCTGTCCTCGTTGGGGGTGTGATAGGTCACATCCGTGGCCAGCGAGGGGCGGTGGACGGTGACATCGAGAACCTCCGGGCTGGAGGAGAAGCCTGTTGCGTCCAGCAGGCGGAAGGTCAGCTCATACACGCCGTTGGACAGGGGCGTGTCATTCAGCGTGCCGTCCCAGCTCAGGTCGACGTAACCGGCGGTGCAGTCCTGACGGATGATGGTCACATCGTCGCCATCGGACGTATGCAGCGTGACCGTCAGCGTGCCGGATGTGCTGGTTTCCACCGTGGCGGTCCAGTCATCGGAGCAGGTGTCATCCGCCAGCAAATCCACAATCACGGGTGCAGGCGGGCCGATGCGCACCACTGCGTCCGCCGTGTCCGCGCCGCTGGTCAGGCGGAGGGTGTAGGTGCCTTCGGGCAGGAAGTCGCCGCCAGCGTCCAGGCCGTCCCAGTACAGGCTGGCGGTGCCGTCCTGCGGGAGGACATCCTGCGCCAAAAGAGCGGCCACGCTGCCGGAAGCATCCAGCACAGCGGCGGTGAAGGACTGCTGCACCGCGGCGGTCAGGCGGATGGTCTTGCCCGGGCGGATGATGTCGGGCACCTGGGTCCAGGCGGCTTCGCTCAGGGCCAGCACGGGCAGGAAAAGCAGGAACAGCAGTGCGGAAAACAGCTTGCGCATGGCAGTGAACCTCATCTTTCGTGCAAGTGGGAGTATCTGTTCATCAGCAAGAACGATGCAGCAGGGCAAAACCATGCTGCAAAAAGCATGGTAGCGCATTGGCCGCAGTATTGCAAGGACGGGCAAGCTATGCTATAATCCGGGCAAGCAACGATGCAAAGGAGCAGGGAATATGCGCGAGATGAAGGAAGCCATCCTGCGGGAAGGCCAGGGCATTGGGCAGGACATTGTGAAGGTGGACAGCTTTCTGAACCATCGCATTGACGTGGGGCTTTCGGTGAAGATGGGGCAGGCGTTCCATGATGCCTTCAAAGACGATGGGGTGGACTGCATCCTGACGGTGGAATCCAGCGGCATTGCGCCCGCACTGACCACGGCGCAGGCCTTCGGGAACATCCCGGTCATTTTCGCCAAGAAAAGCGGCCATCGCAATGTGGGCACGGATGTGTACACGGCGCAGGTATATTCCTTCACCCATCAAAAGATGAACACCATTTGTGTCAGCCGCCGCTTTCTGCACGAGGGCATGCGGGTGCTGCTGATTGATGATTTTCTGGCCAATGGCGAGGCTGTGGAGGGGCTGCTGGACATTCTCCGGCAGGCTGGCTGCGAGGCTGTCGGCGTGGGCATTTGTGTGGAGAAGGGCTTTCAGCCTGGCGGTGCGCAGCTGCGGGCGCGGGGGCTGAAGGTGGTTTCGCTGGCGGTGGTGGAGGCCATCGACAACGGGAAAATCATTCTGCGGGACTGATACGGTGACAAGGAGAGCGTGGGCTTGGCCGCACATCGGAGGGTGTGCGGCTGCTTTTTTTGTGCTGGGGGGAGGGTCAACTGCCGGTCGGCGGGTGAGGGTGGTTCTTTTGGTTTGGGGGTGCAGGTAGGATGCTCCTTTGCAACTCTGCGGAGGTGCGAGGCGTTCTTTCCCTCTCGGGGGAAAGAACCAAAGGCCGCCTGGGGGCAGCCAAATCGAACATGCACCATGGCTGCCCCCAGACCCCCCGTCGCCTAATTTCGGGTAGCAACAAGATGGGGTTCGCGGCTACTATCTTCCTCGCGGGGGCGGCATGCAGGGCTTTGGTTGTTTTGGAAGGGGTACTCGCTGGCCCAGGCGACATTTCGTCGCCTTACTCGTCTGCAAGTTACTGCCCAATGGGGACGTACCCGGTGCATGGCCGGAGGATTGGCACTTATCCCCGTTCCCCTCGTTCCCCCGTTCCCTCCACTGGAGTTTCCTTCATCTCACATGCTCTCCCGTGTGTAGCAGGCCGCGTGCCGCAGGTTCTGCGTCGCGCCGCGCCCTCCGCGCGGCGGGACTCCTGCAAGGGAAAGAACCAAGTATAGGCCCCCCGAAAGGGAGTCCAGAGGGGCAATGCCCCTCTGGCGGGGTGCAGGGGCAGAGCCCCTGCCCGTTCCCCCCTTCACACAGATTCCAAGACGTGTTGCAGTTCGGTGGGGGTGCCGGTGGTGAGGATGCCTTGAACCATGTCGCGGGGGCCGCCGGATTTGCCGCCGAAATGGACGGTCAGGGCTTGGGCGGCGGTGCGGGCATCGGCTTGGGGGGAGCAGAGGGCGAAGCTCCAGCCGGGGGCTTTTTTCAACAGAACAAGGGCGTAGAGGGCACCGTCGGAGAGCAGACTGGCGGCTTTACGCAGCTGGGCGGGGGAGAGCATATCGGCTTCCAGCACGCGAATGGGCTGGGACTTGAGGGATTCGGCCTGGGCGGCGAAAAGCTGCATGCCCAGCTGCTCCAGGCGATAACGCAAATCATCACGCTCCCGGAGGGTGCGCTGGACGGCGGATGCCAGCTCGCCCGGCTTGGCGGAGAGGGCCTGACTGACGGCGCGGTTCTCGTCCAGCAGATGGTTCTCCATCTCCAGCGCACGCATGCCGCACAGGATGGACAGCCGCACACCGCCCTTGTACTTCTGCACCGACATCACCTTGATTTGCCCCACACGGCCCGTGGTCGGCACATGGGTGCCGCAGCAGGCGCAGGTATCCACGCCGTCAATGCTGACAATGCGCACATCGCCGTCAATGGCCTTCTTGCTGCGATACTCCAGCTGAGCCAGCTCCTCACGGTCGGGAATCCACGCATGCACCGGCTGATCCCGCCAGATGCACTCGTTGGCCAGACGCTCGGCTTCCCGGGCCTGCTCCTCCGTCAGGGGGCCGTTGAAGTCGAGCGTCACAGCCTCCGTCCCAATGTGGAAGCCCACGTTGTGATACCCGTACAGGTGGCAAATCAGCCCGGACAGAATATGCTCGCCGGTGTGCTGCTGCATCATGGACAGGCGGCGCACACCGTCCACATGCCCCTCCACCGTCTCACCGGGGGTCAGGGGCACGTCCACCCGGTGCAGGATGATGCCGCCTTTCTCGTGCGCGTCCAGCACATGGGCTGCACCCAGCGTCCCGTGATCCGCACCCTGTCCGCCGCCTTCCGGGAAAAACGCCGTCCTGTCCAGCACTGCATCCCAGCCTTCACCGGCCTGCCGGCATTCCAGCACCTGCGCGGTGAAATCCAGCAGGTTCACATCCTCATCAAACAGCCGCCTTGTCATGCTTCTTCCTCCGTGTCAAAAATGGATGGGTGAATTGTAGCACATTGCGCCCAGGAAAGCAAATCCGCGCATTGCACCATGCCGACCGGTCTGCTATAATGCAGAAAAAAGCATGCACCGCCTGCACCGAAGCGGAAAGGAAGGAACGCTACTATGGATACAGCCATCGCCCAGTTGGCGAAGAAAATCAAGGACAACATCGTCCGTGTCATCGTGGGCAAGGAGCGGGAAATCGAGCTGACGCTCACCGCCCTGCTGGCAGGGGGGCATGTCCTGCTGGAGGACGTCCCCGGCACCGGCAAGACCACCCTCGCCAAGGCTCTGGCCCGCTCCGTGGACGGCGGATTCAGCCGCGTACAGTTCACCCCCGATCTGCTCCCGGCGGATATCACCGGCATGCGCGTGTATAACCAGAAGGACGGCTCCTTTACCTTTCTCAAGGGCCCGGCCTTCACCAACATTCTGCTGGCCGATGAAATCAACCGCGCCACCCCCCGCACCCAATCCGCCCTGCTGGAATGCATGGAGGAACGTCAAATCACCGAGGGCGGCGTGACCTATCCCCTGAGCAGTCCCTTTCTGGTCATCGCCACGCAGAATCCCGTGGAAACACAGGGCACCTTCCCCCTGCCCGAGGCCCAGCTGGACCGCTTCCTGCTGCGGCTGTCGCTGGGATACCCCACCCGGGCGGAAGCCCTGTCCATGATGCGCCGCTTTGTGGACAAGCAGCCCCTGGCCACCCTCTCTCCCGTGACCACGGCAGCAGAAGTGGCACAGGCCGCCGCACAGACAGCCTCCTGCCGGGTCAGCGAGGATGTGATGGACTACATGGCCGCCCTGTGCGAAGCTGCCCGTGACCCCGAACGGGTGCGCCTGGGGCCGTCCCCCCGCGCCCTGTTGGCCCTGATGCGTGCGTGCCAGGCTCTGGCAGCCATCCGCGGGCGGGATTATGTCATCCCCGATGATGTGAAGGAGCTGGCGGTGCCGGTGCTGGCCCACCGCGTGCTGCTGCGGGGCGTGAGCTATCAGCAGAACAGCGGCGATTTCATCCGGGAGCTGCTGGGCCGTGTGCCTGTGCCCACCGAGGAGCGCGTATGAATGCGTTCGTGATTGTGCTGGTGCTGGCAGGGCTGTGCATGCTTTTCGGTATGGTGCTGCGGCATGTGGGCCTGCGGGGCCTGACCTGTACCCGCGCCTTCTCCCGGCAGGCCGTGTTCGAGGGGGAGGAAGCCGAAATGATTGAGGTGGTGCGCAATGACCGCCCGGTCATCATCCCATGGCTGCGGGTGGAGAGCCATATCTCCCCGTACCTGCGCCTGGGCAGGCAGGACAACCTCCACGTCAGCGATGAAATGTACTATTGCAGCCTGTTCACCCTCATGCCCTACCAGCAGATTCGCCGTCGGCATCGGGTGCGCTTCCTGCACAGAGGGTATTACGACCTGGGCAATGCTTCCCTGACGGCAGGGGACGTGCTGGGTCTGTACCAGTGCAACCGGGAACAGGCCATGTCCGTGCCGGTAACGGTCTATCCCCGGCTGCTCAGCGAGGATGACGTGCCGGAACCCCTGGCCCGGCTGCTGGGGGAAACAGCGGCCCGGCGGCAGCTGCTCACCGACCCGTTCCTGGTGCGGGGTATCCGGCCCTATCAGCCGGGCGACCCTGTGCGGGATATCCACTGGCCTGCCACGGCCCGCATGGGCGAGGCGCAAATCCGCGTCCGGGACTATACCGCCCAGACACGCCTGCTGGTGGTGTTCAATGCCCAGCGCACGGCCAACCAGTGGGGCGAAATCATCATGGACTATGAGGAAGGGGTCATTGAGCAGGAAATCTCCATGGCGGCCACGCTGTGCGTGATGGCCCTGCGCATGGGGCTCCCGGCAGGCTTCGCGGCGAACATGCCCATGGACAGGGGCAAGGAAAGCGCGCTGTTCCTGCCCGTCACGGGCCGCGCCCGGGAGGAGGAGCTGCTCACAGCCTTTGCGCATCTGACGGTTCGGCGTACACTGCGTTTCGTCACCTTCCTGGAGACGCTGACCTCCCTGACGGGCATGGATATGCTCATTCTCTCCTGCTATGACAGCGAGGACATCCAGCAGGCCATCGGGCACCTGCGGCAGGCGGGGAATCAGGTGACGCTGCATCTGCTGGATGCAGGAGGGGGGCAGAGCCATGCCGCGTGATGGAAGGGATTTGCGCCGCAAGGGACAGTTTCCCGTGCTGCTGGGCTGTGGTGTGCTGCCCCTGCTGACCATGCTGCTGATGGTCTTTGTCCCGGAAAAGCCATGGCTGGCCGCTGTGTTTGCCGGAGCCTTTGCGCTGCTGGGCGAGGTGTGCCTGCTTGTGCCGGGAAAGGCAAGGCTGCTGGCGGGACTGGTCAGCTGCGCTGGCATGATAGGACTGGGTGTGGTGCTGCTGCCCATGGGCTTCGCGCTGCTGGTGCCGGTGTGCTGCTGTGGGCTGCTGCTGGCATGCCTGCCCATGGGCGGCTGGCCCCGGGAGCGGGAGCTGCAGCCGTTCTGGTATGTGGCAGGGGTGGTGCTGCACCTGATGGCGCAGGTGATGGTCAATGTGGCCCGGGCCGGCGGGAAGAACGCGGGGTATTTGCAGGCTGCACCCATGCTGCTGGTGAGCTTCATCCTCTTTGCGGCCCTGTCGATGCTCTCCATCAACCGCTCCAGCATGGATACCGCTTCCATGGGGCGGCAGCGCATCCCGGCATCCATGCGGCGGATGAACCGGCTGCTGACGGCGGGACTGCTGGGGGCTACGCTGCTGATTTCCGCTCTGCCGGCCGTCATCCGGGCGGTGGAGCGGGCATGGGATGTTTTGATGCAGCTGCTCGTGCGCCTGATGGCGTGGCTGATGAGCCTGCTTCCCGCGACCGAAACGCAGGGGAGAGGGGCTATTGACCCCGGGGACATGAGCAGCCTGGGCGATGCCGCCGCGGAGCCGAGCCTGCTGGCGGTCATCCTGGAGAAGATATTCTTCGCGCTGGCGGCCATGGCCGGGATGGTGCTGACGTTTTTCGCGCTGCGGTTTCTCTACAAGCAGCTGCGGAAGCTGGCCCGGCATGTGCTGGCCCTGATGCGCCGCTATGCCGCTGCATCCTCCGAGGACTACGATGACGAAATCACCGACACCCGGGAGGAAGGCCAACGGGAGCGCAGCAAGCCCCTGCAGGCCCTGCGCCGCCGCTTTGCGCTGGGGGATGACAGAAGCCTGCCCCCAGCTGAGCGCATCCGCCGTCGCTACGCATGGGTACGCCTGCGCCACGCCGACTGGGAGGACAGCCGCACGGCCCGGGAGAGCCTGCCCGAGGACGCAGCCCAGCTGTACGAACGCGCCCGCTACAGCGAGCATCCCGTGACCGAGCAGGACGCAGACACCTTCACCAAAGGCACCCGCTCCGTCTGACCCGCCGGTACGCAAAACCCAAAGAAACCTCCTGCTGCAAGCATGGCAAAGGCAGCAGGAGGTTTTCTGCCCGGGCAGGGAAGCATCGGAAAGCACACTGCCCCCCCATCAACGGGCATCCAGTGCCTGTGCAACCTGGCTGGCAAGCCCACCTGTTCCGCGTCGCGCCGCACCCTCCGTGCGGCGTGACTCCTGCAAGGGAACAACCAGCCATGCCCCCCCGAAAGGGAGTCCAGAGGGGCAATGCCCCTCTGGTGGGGTGCAGGGGCAACGCCCCTGCCCGTTCCCCTTACAGCATGCCCATGACTTCTTCAAGGGACAGCGCAGAGAAGGGGACAGGCTCCGCAGGGGTGGAGCTGGGCGTGCTGAGAGGAAGCTGAAGCCAGATCACATCCTGCCATTGACCCTGCTTGAAGCCGGTGCGTGGGAAGATGCCCAGCTCCTCAAAACCGAAATGCTTGTGCAGGCCGATGGAGCGGGGATTGGGCAGGGTGATGCAGGAGTAGGCGAGCAGGTAGCCCTGACGCTTGAGCAGGGCCAGCAGGGGAGCCATCAGCAGACGGCCGGTGTGGCGGCCCTCCTGCCCCGGACGCAGATAGATGGTCAGCTCCACATCCCAGCGGTAGGCATCATGCGGACGGAAGGGGCCGGCGTAGGCAAAGCCGAGCAGCTGGCCGTCATCCTCGCAGACGAGAACGGGATAGCGGCCCTCCGCAATTTTGTGAGCATAATCGGCGGGACTCGGCGCGTGGCAGGCAAAGGTGATGGCGGTGTTGCGGGCGTACCAATCGTACATGTCGCTCATGGCAGGGGTGTCCTGCGCACAGGCGGGGCGGATGCGCATAGCGGGGTCGCCTCCTTGGTAGGAATGCGGCCATTATACCGCCGGGACAGGAGATTTGCAAGCCGCGCCCTAGTCAGCGACAGCAAAATACCGCCTGCCCGTCATGGACACGGCCTGGATGCAGACATCCATGCCCCGCCCCGGCTCCCGCATGCCCACCGCGGCCCGGCCCTCCAGCACCACCACATCCACCCACGCGCAGGCGGGCAGCTCAAATTCCAGACAGACCAGAGCGTTGCGGTGCAGAATGTCCACCTTGCGCCCCTGCTCCGGCATGCTCAGATGAATGACAATCTGCCCCCGCGTTACTTCCAATTGATAGCACAGCGGCACCACATAGGGTTGAGGTCCATCGGCAACGGCAAGGCGCGTCAAACGGGCGGCGCGCAGCACGTCCAGCATCTGCATGAGGTTCAGCTCCTGATAGCGCAGCTCGGGCATGGTCAAAGGCCCCCTTGTCGGTACACAAGTACCGCCCATGCAGCCTATGCCGCGGCGAATGCCCCGGTGCAGCCTGTGCGGAATGGAAACGCTTCGACCAAATGCAACACATACGAACATTCCCTGCGATTTTGCATGAAAAGTGCAGGAAAAATGCAGGGAATCCTCTTTACGGACGGAAAAACGGTGTGTATAATAAGGGCCAGAATCAAGGTGAAGGGATTCAGCTTGATTCCTTTCCCTATTTTGAGCTGTTGAAGGAGGAACCAACTATGAAGCTTCGCAAGCTGGCCGCCGCAGTGCTGGCCCTGGCTCTGGTGCTGTGCATGGGCACTGCCGCCATGGCGGAGGACACCATCAAGATTGGCCTGATTGGCCCGCAGACCGGCGGTGCTGCCGTGTACGGCATGGCCGTGGCCCGTGCTGCGCAGATTGCCGTGGACGAAATCAACGCCCAGGGCGGCATGCAGATTGCGCTGGACGTGCAGGACGACGAGCATGATGCCGAGAAGGCCATCAACGCCTACAACGCTGTGCTGGACAACGGCGCGCAGATGATTCTGGGCACCGTGACCACCTCTCCCTGCATCGCTGTTTCCGCGCAGGCCTTCGAGGAGCGCGTGTTCATGCTGACCCCCTCCGCGTCCTCTCCCGCGGTCATCGAGGGCAAGGACAACATGTATCAGGTGTGCTTCACCGACCCTGCGCAGGGTGCTGCTTCCGCTGAGTACATCTTCCAGAACAAGCTGGGCGAGAAGGTCGGCGTCATCTACAACAACGGCGATGTGTACTCCACCGGCATCTTCCAGACCTTCGAGACCAAGGCTGCCGAGCTGGGCCTGGAAATCGTGAAGGTGTCCACCTTCACCGATGACACCACCGACTTCTCCGTGCAGGTGGCCGACATGAAGAAGGCCGGCGCGGACGTGGTGTTCCTGCCCATCTACTACACGCCCGCTTCCCTGATCCTGACCGAGTCCAGCAAGCAGGAGTTCGCGCCCGTGTTCTTCGGCGTGGACGGCATGGACGGCATCCTGTCCGTGGAAGGCTTCGACGCTTCCCTGGCTGAGGGTGTCATGCTGCTGACTCCCTTCTCCGCGGACGCTGAGGACGAAAAGACCAAGTCCTTCGTGGCCAAGTATCAGGAGCTGTACAACGAGGTGCCCAACCAGTTCGCTGCCGATGCCTATGACGGCATCTATGCCCTGTATGCGGCGGCTGTGGCTGGCGGCATCAATGGCGACACCTCCGTGGAGGATGCCTGCGAGATTCTGATTGCCCAGTTCCAGAACCTGACCGTGGACGGTCTGACCGGCACCATGACCTGGTCCGCCACGGGCGAAGTGACCAAGACCCCCACCGCTGTCGTCATCAAGGACGGCGTGTATGTGGGCGCGGGCAAGTAAGATGGCCTGACCCAAGGTTCTCCGGCTCCGGGACAATCCGGGGCCGGGGAGTGCCTTGCGGGCGTATAGTTCCATATCGCAGCTTAAGGTAACCAACACCAGTCACGCCAGAGAGGGCTGATTGCTGTTGATTACCTTACTGCGTTTCTTCCACAACATTCGACCCATAAGCGAGGTGCTGGGGAGCATGATTCAATTCCTTTCCTACCTGGTCAACGGCATCGGTCTGGGCAGCGTGTACGCCATCATCGCCCTGGGCTATTCGATGGTCTATGGCATTGCCAAGATGCTGAACTTCGCCCACGGCGATGTCATCATGATTGGTGCGTATGTCAGCTTCTGCGCCACGCAGTACTGGGGTCTGCCCCCTGTGGCGGCGGTGCTGGTGGCCATGGCCCTGTGTACGGTGCTGGGCGTGGTCATTGAGGGCCTGGCCTACAAGCCCCTGCGTCAGGCCTCCAGCCTGGCGGTGCTCATTACCGCCATCGGCATGAGCTACCTGCTGCAGAATATCGCCCTGCTGGTGTGGGGCGCGAACCCCAAGAGCTTCCCCTCCGTGGTGAGCCTGGGCTCCCTGTCCCTCTTTGGCGGGCAGATGATTATCTCCGGCGAGACCATGATTACCGTGGCAGCCAACATCGTCATCATGATTGCCCTGACCCTCTTTACCAGCCGCACCAAGATGGGCAAGGCCATGCGCGTGGTGTCCGAGGACAAGGGCGCGGCGGAATTGATGGGTATCAACGTCAACCGCACCATCTCCCTGACCTTCGCCATCGGCAGCGCACTGGCGGCTATCGCAGGCGTGCTGCTTTGCTCCACCTATCCCGTGCTGATGCCCACCACCGGCTCCATGCCCGGCATCAAGGCCTTCACGGCGGCGGTGTTCGGCGGCATCGGCTCCATCCCGGGCGCGTTGCTGGGCGGCGTGCTGCTGGGCATCATTGAGATTCTGGGTAAGGCCTACGTTTCCACCGAGCTGGGCGACGCGCTGGTCTTTGGCGTGCTGATTATCGTGCTGCTGGTGAAGCCCACGGGCCTGCTGGGCAAGAAGATTCACGAGAAGGTGTGAGGTGAGAAGCATGAAAAAATCAAGAAAGGTTTTCATCAACAACCTGATCACCTATGGTATCGTCATTGCGGCCTTCCTGCTGTGCCAGCTGGCCCTGAGCGGCTCCATTGACGGGTTCAAGATGTCCCGCTCCCTCAAGGGCCAGTTGATTCCCATCTGCGCGTGGATTGTGATGGCTGTGTCGCTGAACCTGACGGTGGGCGTGTCGGGCGAGCTGTCGCTGGGCCACGCGGGCTTCATGAGCGTGGGCGCGTTCTCCGGCGTCATCATGTCCGCCTGGCTGCTCAGTGCCTTCCAGCTGGAAAACACCACCCTGCGCCTGATTCTCTCCATGCTCACCGGCGGCGTGATGGCGGCTGGCATGGGCGTGCTCATCGGCATTCCCGTGCTGCGGCTGCGGGGCGACTATCTGGCCATTGTGACGCTGGCCTTTGGCGAAATCAT